>JAZNAT010000177.1:0-7601 GCA_045586665.1 Endomicrobiaceae bacterium
TGGCGGCTCTTGCAACGGAGTTTGTTGAAGAATTAAAAAAAGTTACCGATATCAAAGTTGAAATGATAGATGAAAGATTAACTACTACACAGGCGGAAAGAGTTTTGGTTGAAGAAGCAAACGTATCGAGAGAAAAAAGAAAAGGTTTAAGAGACAAGTTGGCGGCAACGTTTATTTTACAGACTTATTTGGACATACATTCCGGCGGCACAATATAAAAATACAATTTTTATGTTTAATTTTTAGTATAATATAAAAATCATGGAATATTTGGTTGACGGTTATAACGTTATTAAGTTCAGTGAAATGTTTTCTGCAAGAACACTTGAATTGCAGAGAGACAAACTTATCGATTTTATATTGAAATATAAACCTCATGGCAACAATAAAGTTACCGTTGTTTTTGATTGCAGGAGTTCCAACCCGTACGAAATTGACGGTTATACCACAACTGCGATAAAAGGTATAAAAACCATTTTCAGTGAAGGACAAAAAAGTGCAGATGACGTAATAGTGGACTATGTTGAAAATTCGCAAAGACCTTACAACATAGTCGTGGTTACAAACGACAAAGGAATTTTCAGACGTATAGGCGGTAAAGGTGCGAAAAAAATGACAGTTGCCGATTTTATTTATAACAGAGCAAAAGAACCCGACACGCTAAACAATGTTTTAAGATTAAAACAAAAAGACGATTTTTCCGCTATAAGCAGAGAATTAAGTGACTTGTGGTTGAAAGAAGACAAAAATAAAAATGTTGAGAAAAAGAAAAACAAAAATAAAAATAACGATACGGATTTTGATATAACGGCGGAACTTAGCGATATATGGTTAAAAGAAGAAAAATAATTTTTATAATCTCGATAGTTTTAATAATTTTTATAGTCTTTATTCTTTTAATTGCTTTTGTAAATAAAGAAAATAAAGAAGTGGAAGTTTTTATTCCTAAAGGTTCTTCTCCGCATAAAATATCAAAAATTTTGAAAGAGTACGACGTTATTTGTTCTCAAAAAATATTTTTAGGTGTAATAAAAGTTTTCGGATATTCGAAAAAATTGCAGGCCGGGTTATATGATTTCAATACTAAAGACTCATTGTTTACCGTGATAAATAAGATTAAAAACGGCGATAATAAAAATATAAAAGTAACCATTCCCGAAGGTTTTACCGTAAAACAAATAGCTCAAGTTTTGTCTCAAAACAATATTTGTGACGAAGAAAAATTTATTAATTCTGCAGTTGAAAAAAACATGGAAGGATATTTGTTTCCTAATACTTATTTTCTTTTACCTCAAACGGATGAAAAAGAGATAATAAGCGTAATGAAAAAGGAGTTTGACAAATTTTGGACTTCTGAAAAACTTCAAAGACTGCAACAAATAAATATGTCGCAAAAAGATGTAATAACTCTTGCAGCAATAGTTGAAAAAGAAGCCGTTGCCGATACCGAACGTCCGATTATTGCAGGTGTGTTTTTGAACAGACTTCAAAAAGGAATGAGGCTTGAATCCTGTTCTACGGTTTTATATGCTATGGGAATAAATAAAGAAAGGCTGACTTTTGACGATTTGAAAGTAGAATCGCCGTATAATACTTACAAATATAAAGGGCTTCCCCCTGGACCTATATGTAATCCGGGAGCAAAAGCGCTGGATGCGGTTTTGTATCCGGAAATAACCGGCAATTTGTATTTCGTTTCAAGAGGTAACGGAACACACTATTTTTCATCAACGTTCGAACAACATGTAAAAAATAAAATAGTCTCAAAAAAGAAGGCAACAAAATGACAAAAAGAAACGTTTACTTAGACAACAGTGCAACGACGCAAGTAAGAAAAGAAGTTTTGGAAGAAATGATTCCGTACTTTTCAAACATTTACGGTAACGCATCTTCGGTACACACTTACGGACAGGAAGCAAAAAAAGCGTTGAGCAATGCAAGAGAAAAATTTGCTAAGCTCATAAATGCCGAATCTGAGGAAGAAATTATATTTACAAGCTGCGGAACGGAAGCCGACAACATTGCGATAGTCGGTTCTCTTCTTGCAAACAAAGGCAACCATGTCATTACAAGCAAAATAGAACATCACGCAGTATTGTTTACGTGTCAAAATTTGGCAAAAAACGGTTACAAATCGGACTTTATATCTACGGATAAAATAGGAAGAATAAATGTTGAAGAACTGAAACAAAAGATTACCGACGATACGGTAATTGTCAGCGTAATGCATGCCAATAACGAAATCGGTATTATAGAACCGATAGAAGAAATATCAAAAGTTTTAAAAGAAATAAATAAAACTAGGAAAAATCCTATTTTGCTTCATACCGATGCCGTTCAAACTGCGGGGAAAATGAAACTTGACGTTCAAAAACTGGGAGTTGATTTGCTGTCTGTATCGGGACACAAATTTTATGCTCCCAAAGGAGTCGGCGCTCTTTACATAAAAAAAGGAACGAAAATAGAACCTTTGTTCCACGGAGGACACCACGAGTTCGGTATGAAACCGGGAACTGAAAACGTGGCCGAAATCGTCGCTATGACCAAAGCTTTGGAACTTGCAAATTCCGAAATCGAAGAAGAAAATGAAAAAATATTTTATTTAAGAAACAAATTGATGGACGGAATCGTTGCAAAAATTCCGGAAGTCGTAATAAATACGGATATAAAACATAGTGTTGCAAGCATTTTAAGCGTAAGTTTTAACTATATAGAAGGAGAATCTCTGCTGTTGATGCTTGATATGGCAGGTATTGCCGCTTCCGCAGGTTCGGCATGTGCTACCGGTTCTGCGGAACCTTCGCACGTTTTGTCGGCAATAGATGCAAATCCGATAGCTGCGCAAGGTACTTTAAGATTTTCTTTGGGAAGATACAACGTTGAACAAGATATTGATTACGTTTTGGATGTTTTACCCGGGCTTGTTGAAAAAGTAAGAAAAATGTCGCCTGTTTGGAATAACAGATGACGGCATCTTATACCGTTTGACATAGCGGCGGATTTGTTGTAAAATTTTTGTTATGAAAAAAATATATTTTTTATTAATGAGTTTATTTTTTGTTTTTGCGTGTTCTTCCGATAAAACCGTCGTAACCAAATCGGATAAAGCAAAGCCGGAACAACAACAAGAAACCAAACAAACGGAGAAGAAAAAAATGAAAGCAATAATTGAAACTTCAATGGGCAAAATTGAGATAGAATTGTTTGCGGACAAATCGCCATTAACGGTAGAAAATTTCGTCGGACTTGCAAAAGGAACAAAAGAGTTTACGGATTTAAAAACAGGTAAGAAAGAAAAAAGAAAATTTTATGACGGTTTGACTTTTCACAGAGTTATTCCTGATTTTATGATACAGGGCGGTTGCCCTTTAGGTACGGGAACCGGCGGTCCTGGATATACGTTTAAAGATGAAACCGATAACGGACTTAAATTTGACAAACCGGGACTTTTGGCAATGGCAAATGCCGGCCCGAATACCAACGGTTCTCAGTTTTTTATAACGGAGGTAAAAACTCCGTGGCTTAACGGTCATCACACTATTTTCGGTCAAGTCGTAAGCAGTAAAGATTTGGATGTCGTTAAAAAAATTGCAAGAGTCGACTGCGATTTGTCAAACAAACCCGTAGAAGATGTTGTAATAAATAAAATAACGATAAAATAAAAAACATGAAAAAGTTTTTGCTTATAATTGTCTTAACGGTAATTTCAACGGCGGCCGTTTTCGGAGAGAATATGAAAAAAATAGTTTTTGTCGTAGCACCCGAAGTTTTCAGAGATGAAGAGTATATTGAACCTAAACGTATATTGGAAGCTGCCGGCATAGAAATCATTACTGCAAGTACGGTCGTAGGTGAAATTTACGGGAAAATAAAAATCAAAGCGCAAAGTCAAATGCTTGTAAAAGATATAAAAGTCAAAGATTTTGATGGAATATTTTTTGTAGGCGGTGGCGGCGCTTCCGTTTATTTTGAAGATAAAACTGCTCATAATATTGCAAGACAATTTTATGATAACGGTAAAATTGTAAGTGCAATTTGTATAGCGCCCGTAATACTTGCAAAAGCCGGTCTGTTAAAAAATAAAAAGGCTACGGTGTTTCCCGACGGTGCCGAGGTTTTGATTCAAAACGGTGCCGAATACACGGCAAAAGAAGTTGAAGTTGACGGTAAAATCGTTACCGGTAACGGACCTGCGGCGGCAAAATCGTTTGCGGAAGAACTTTTAAAAAATTTATAAAAATCCTTTAATTTTATGAAAAGAAATATAATAATATTATCTTTATTGTCTTTTTTGTTGTCTGCGGCGCTTCTGTATCTTTTTATTGAAATCGTTTATGAAGAAAGATTGTCGTTAGAAAAAGATTCTTTACGTGCAAACGTAGTTTCCGATGTAGATCTTATGTCTCCGGAAATAAAGACCGCCTTTATGAAATCCGACGATATTTCGCTTTTGTATAACATAGAAAAACTCGGGAAAATAAAAAACGTTAAAGAAGCCTTTATTATAGACGGCTATTTGAATGTTTTAATTCATAACGATTCTTCAAAATGGAACAAAAAATATAACGACGATTTTTATAGAAATATCGTAACTTTAAAAAACAAATCTCTGCAAACTTTGTCGCTCGGCGAGTACGTTTATTGCGTACCGTTAAACGAAACTTCCGTGCTGTGCGCTAAATTTTCGATGGAAGATACGTATAACGATTTTAAAAGGTGGAAAATAAAACTTTACGTTTACGGTTTTATCATATCGTTTATACTTTTGTTTATAATTTATTATTTGTCAAAATTTTTCTTTTTATATCCGTTCAATAAAACAAAAAAATATTTGTCTGTAAACGATACGTCAAAAAAAACGATATATTCCGATATAGTGAATATGTCTTTATCATGTGAAAATTCGTCGCATGGAAACGTTGATGTCAATAACGAAAGTTTAATGAGTCTTACAAATACCGTATTCAAAACTTATTTGAATCTGTCCGATGAAATTTTTATAATTCTCGATAACAACGCAAAACTTGTCTATTGTATGGATAAAGAAAAAACGGTTTTGGAAAATCAGGAAATAAATTCTCATATAGTAAAACTTACGAAAAATTCTCAATTGTTGAAACATGTTTCCGACGTTTTGGAAAATCCGTCACTGGTTATAAATACCGATATCTCGGGATATAAAATAAATATTACTCCGCTAATTGATGAAGAAGATAATTTTGTAGGTATAATCGTTTCAGGAAATATAAGGAAGGATATGT
Organism: Endomicrobiaceae bacterium; assembly: GCA_045586665.1. GTDB lineage: Bacteria > Elusimicrobiota > Endomicrobiia > Endomicrobiales > Endomicrobiaceae > Ruminimicrobiellum. The sequence goes on from JAZNAT010000177.1 coordinate 5,262, forward strand.
TTTAATGATAGATTTGATTTTGGTTTTAAAGTTGATTTTTCTGGGTATTGTAGAAGGTCTTACCGAATTTTTGCCGATATCGTCAACTGGACATTTGATTGTTTGTGCCGACATAATAAATTTTGATAACGAAGTCGCATCTTTGTTTGAAATAGTTATACAGCTGGGTGCGATACTTGCCGTCGTATGGCTTTACAGAAAAAAAATTTTTAGTTTAATGAAAGACGGGTTTAAAGATAAAAAATCGTTTGATTTTATAATAAACCTTTTTATAGCTTTCGTTCCGGCATCGTTGGTCGGATTTTTTTTCCATGGAATAATAAAATCTTATTTATTCAATCCGATAACGGTGGCTTTTGCATTGATTTTTGGCGGATTTGCAATTCTTTACATAGAAAATAAAAATATTAAACAAAAAACGTACGAGGCTTTTGACATAACGAAAAAGTCCGCATTGATAGTTGGGCTTGCACAGATTTTATCCCTTGTACCGGGCGTTTCAAGAGCAGGAGCAACCATAATGGGAGGAGTTTGTTCCGGACTTTCCAGAAAAGCCTCAGCGGAATTTTCTTTCTTTTTGGCAATACCTATAATGTTTGCCGCCTCTTTTTACGACTTGTATAAAAGTTCTTCAATACTTAATTCGGAATCGGTTATGATAATTGCCATGGGGTTCGTTTCCGCTTTTGTTTCAGCGTTAATCGTAATAAAATGGTTTATAAAATATATTTCTTCAAATAATTTTAAACCGTTCGGCTGGTACAGAATACTTTTCGGCGCGTTTATTTTATGCGTTTATTATTTCGTTAAAGGTTTTTAATCTATGAAAAAAATATTTCAATATCCTATGAACTTTATAAAATCGTGTTACGATTGGACTATAAATTGGGCTAAGACCAAGTATGCAAAATGGGCTTTGTTTTTCATATCGTTTGCCGAAAGCTCTTTTTTCCCTGTTCCGCCTGACGTTTTGTTGATACCTATGGTTATTGCGGAACGCAAAAAATGGTTTCAAATAGCTTTTATTTGTTCCGTAGGTTCCGTTTTAGGAGCATTACTCGGTTATTTTATCGGTTATCAATTTTACGAGCTTATAGGTCAAAAAATAGTGGATTTATATAATTTGCAAAGTGCGGTTGATATTGTAAGTACGAAATATCATGAACATGCTTTTATCGCTATATTCACGGCAGCATTTACTCCCATACCGTTTAAAGTTTTTACAATAGTTGCAGGTCTTGTCAAAATTTCTTTAATGTCTTTAATTTTAGCTTCTGCGATAGGAAGATCGGCAAGATTTTTTATAGTTGCAATTCTTCTGAGAATTTTCGGTGAGAAAATTCAATATTTTATAGAAAAATATTTTAATATGCTTACGATAATTTTCGTAATTCTTCTTGTCGGCGGATTTTGTTGTATTAAACTGTTTACAAAATAGAAGGAAGTCCGTTCTTCCTTTTTTATTCTTAATTTAGTATCCTATAAAAATATTTAAAATAACATTTAAAATATTAGTTTTCGGGAGAGAAAAAATGAATGTACCTAACAATTTGTTTTATGCAAAAAGTCATGAGTGGGCAAGAAAAGAAGGTAATAGAGTTTATGTCGGAATTACCGATCATGCACAACATGAAATTACAGATATAGTTCATGTCGAATTACCTGAAGTTGGTAAAAGTTTCGATAAAGAACAGCCATGTGCCGTTGTCGAATCGGTAAAATCCGCATTTGATATTTATTGTCCCGTATCGGGAACGGTTGTTGAGATTAACGAAGAGTTGCTTTCCGCACCTGAACTTATAAATCAATCTCCTTACGAAAAAGGATATTTTTTCGTCTTGGAGTTATCCAATGAAGATGATTTTAAAAACTTAATGAATGCCGAACAATACACAAAATCAATTGAAGGTTAAAAAAAATGAATTATATACCAATAAGCGATAAAGATAAACAGGAGATGTTTAACAGTATCGGTGTAAAAGATACGCAGGAACTTTTATCTTTACAGATACCGGAAGCCTTGAGAGTAAAAAAATTAAATTTAGATAAAGGTATGACCGAACAGGAATTAATATCTTTATTTAAAAAATATGCACAAAAAAACAAATCGAATCTTGTATGTTTTAGAGGTGCGGGGATTTACGACCATTTTGTTCCGTCGATAGTTGACGAAATTATCGGCAGGTCGGAATTTTGGACGGCATATACGCCTTATCAGGCGGAAGCAAGTCAAGGTACATTACAAGCTATATTCGAATATCAAAGTGTTATGTGCGAACTTACCGGTCTTGAATGTTCCAATGCTTCAATGTATGACGGAGCAACAGCCGTTGCGGAAGC
>JAZNAT010000178.1:0-7220 GCA_045586665.1 Endomicrobiaceae bacterium
AATATTGAAAAGTTCTTGTGTTTTTTTGTTTTTATCTTCAAGTTGTTGATTGTTTTCTTTAATTTTATTTTTAACTTTATTAAACGTTTCCGGATATGCTTTAAAAGGGTCTCCTTTTAACGATATTTTCTTTTTTTGATCCAGATTATTCGTCGTATTACCGTCGCACCCCGTAATAAAATTTACGCAAAATAATAATATCAATATATAAACCGTTCTTTTCATAATAAATCTTATTATTAAATTCTATTTAGCGCATTATCCAAATCTTCAATAATATCGTCAACATTTTCAAGTCCTACCGAAAATCTTACCATGCCGGGATTAATTCCACAGGCAATGAGTTGCTCATCGGTAAGTTGTCTGTGTGTGGCGGATGCCGGGTGTAATACACAAGTTCTTATATCTGCAACATGAACTTCGTTTGAAGCCATTTTTAAGTTGTCCATAAATTTAATTGCAGGCTGTTTACCGCCTTTGATTGTTATAGACATTACTCCGCTTTGACCTTTAGGCAAATATTTTTGTGCCAAATCGTAATATTTGTTACCTTTAAGTCCGGGATAGTTTACATGCTCTATTTTAGGATGTTTTTCCAAATGTTTTGCTACCGTTATTGCATTGGAGCAATATTTTTCCATTCTGACTGCAAGAGTTTCAACACCGATATTTAACAAAAATCCCGAATGACCGGAAGGATATGCTCCGAAATCTCTCATAAGTTGCATTCTTGCTTTTATGATGTATGGTGCAAACGGATACTTTTTAGTATAGATAGTTCCATGATAAGATTCGTCCGGTTCGGTAAATTCCGGAAATTTTCCGCTTGTAAAATCGAATTTACCGGAATCTATAATTACTCCCCCAACCTGTAAAGCATGTCCGTCCATATATTTAGATGTTGAATGAACTACGATATCGGCACCGTAATCTATAGGTTTGCAAAGTATAGGTGTTGCAAAAGTGTTATCTATTATTAACGGAATTTTGTTTGCATGAGCAACTTTAGCAAACTTTTCTATATCGCAAATTTGTAGCGAAGGATTTGTCAATGTTTCACCGAAAATTGCTTTAGTATTGGGCTTTATTGCTTTTTGTATTTCTTCTTCTGAAGCATCTACACTAACGAAAATACATTCTATTGCCAACTTTTTAAGCGTAAAAGCAAAAAGGTTTATCGTTCCGCCGTAAATTGCCGATGTACTTATAAAACTGTCCCCGGCATTGCAGAGGTTAAGTATCGAAAGCAACGAAGCCATCTGTCCCGAACTTGTACACATTGCAGCTGCACCATGTTCAAGGTCTGCAATCTTTTTTTCCACCGCATCTACGGTAGGATTTGTAAATCTTGAATATATATGGTTTTTTGTAGGGTCGTCAAATACTTCCGCGATTTCCTGAGTAGAATTGTAACGAAACGTCGTACTTTGATATATCGGCATAACTCTCGGTCCGCCGTTTACCGGAGTATATCCGGAATGTAAACATTTTGATTCGTCTTTCATTTTTCTGCCTCTTTTTGTTTAAAATATAATTATTAAATAAAATTTTACAAAAATAATAGAGAAAAAGGAATGTTTATAAAAATAATTTATATTTTGAATTTTTAAGTTAAAGCAGCATTGTCAACGGAAAAACCAACAAAAACAAAATCGTAAATAACAAACATAAAAACTAAAATGAAAATTTTTTTTATTAAAGATTGCCTCTAAAGCCCACAGTCAATTGGAAAACAAAGAAAATTAAAAAAAAACCGTTTTTCAAATAAAAAAGAGAGCTCGGATTTTTTTTCTTCCGAACTCCCTTTTTGATTTTAAATTTTCAATAAAATATTAATAAAAAAACTAAAAATTAAAAACCGTATTTTATTCCCAATCTGCCGTCAAAACCGTTCCTGTCTCCGCCTTTGCCGGTTACCTGAACATAACAGCTCCACGGAGCATTTATAAACTCTTTGTTTAATCCTATTCCGTATTCTACATAGCCGTCTATCTTGTCCGTTCCCAAATTCTGCATTTGTTCGTCAACTTTCGGGTTTTCTCCGGCATTTATTACGTATCCAGCCAATACATACGGCTGATAACCGCCTTTTAAATCAAGTTTAACTTTCAGTTGCGGTTCTATTACCAAACTGTTGTCGCTTTGCTTTCTTATTTTATATCCCTGTTTCGTATCATACTCCTGTCTGCTTACATTTACGTATAATAACATTAAACTCGGCTCCAACCCCCAGTTTTTACCTAAAGCTGCATTGTATCCGGCTTTTGCTCCTACCCCGTATATGTTCATATCAAATTCGTCGGTTCCGAAATCCGTATCGGTTTCGGCTTTGTTGATGTTTACGTTTGCAGTCAATCCTACATAATATTTGTCTTTAATTAACATTGCACTCGTTCCAGCGATATAGCCCGTTTGGTTTATATCCATACCTTTAAAATCCTGTTTACTTTGCGCATAACCGATATAAAAAGAAACTTGTTTCGTATCGTCTACAGGCAAATCTATTCCGGCGAGAGTTCCGTATATTTTGTTATCGACATCCGTTTCTCCCAGTTTTATCGTATCCTGTACCATGTAAGGCCTTATCCACAAACCGTTTTCTATTTTATTATTATTTTCAAACACTTGATTTGCGGTTGATGCGTACAATCTTGAATGTTGGACGGAAGATGTATTTTTATCACGAGATTTATTCTGTTTTTTTATAAACACTTTATCGTCCAAACTTGCAAACGCTTGGTCTGTTATTATTTTTTGTGTCGTAAAACCTCCTACCGCACTTGCTACGGCTCCTGCAAAAGGTATGGGATTAATATCATAGTTCCTTTCATCTATAAAAGTAAAATATCCGTTATTGTTATACAATACATCATACTTGTATAACTGCGAATATGCCGTTGTAGTTGATGTTATTTTATCAAATAATACCGTTGATGTCGTAAATAATATGTCGGTATTTTTTTTGTGTGCATCGTTGGTTATATTTATAACGTTTACGTTTATTTTTCCGCCGCCCGAAAAGCTGTCTGCGCTGATTGTATCCATTTGCTCGTTTTCCAAATCGGCTTTGACAATCAAATTTAACGTATCGTTTACGTTTAAATCGTTAAAATTATAGTTTTGCATTATCGCTTTTGAAAAATCCATCGTTACGTTATCTATAAAAGTTGTTCCGCCGAACAATGTTCCCTTTTCTCCTAATTCTATCATTCCGGAATATATGTTTACTTGCCCTTTATAATCCGTCATATCTTCGTTCAAAATTACTTTACCTGTCGTAGGCAGCGTGCCGGAAGATTGATTGATGTTAATAATAGGTTCGTAACTGTAATCATCAAAAGCATAAAAAGATGTTATCCTGTCATTAAATATAATGCTTGCGTCATCGCTTGTCCATAAATTTACAGTTCCGTTACTGGCGTTTATTGCATTTGATACTCCGGCCGAAGTGTTACCGGTAAACTCTATGTCGGCAGTATCGGCAATTAAATTCATCATTCCTATTGCATTATCTATCGCTCCGCCTCCGACTACACCTATACTGTTATTTATAAATTTTGCTCCGCTTTTTATCGTCATGGTGGAAAAATTTATTATTGCCCCGCCGAGTCCTAAATGAGTAGAGTTATTAGAAAACTCCGCATTTTCACCTATTTCCATAAGTGCGTTAAAATTATTATAAATCGCTCCGCCGTTAGTGTAACCTAAACCTCCTCTTCTTACGGAATTGGAAGAAAATTTTACGTTATCTCCTATTACGATATTTCCTTCATTATAAATGGCTCCTCCATGACTGTTTGTTGACGGAGTGTTTTGGAGAAATTCGGCTTTGTTTGAAATAAAAGATACGTTTGACGATATGGTCATATCTCCTTTATTAAAAATAGCTCCGCCCTGATTTCTTGTTGAGTTGGAAGAAACCGTTACTCCCGTTCCTATCGTTATTTTTCCATTTTCATCATTATATATAGCACCGCCTATACTGGCTCTGTTGGAAAAAATTTCGCTTTCATACACGTTTAATTCGCCGTCGTTATAAATTGCTCCGCCGTAACTGCCATTGATAATTGATACGGAATTGTCATGAATTTTGGAAGAATTTACAGTAAGAGCGCCGCCTGTTTGAACGTAAAACACTCCGCCGTGATAAGCGTTTTGTGTTTGATTAAAACCGGTATAGTCCTGATTTGTTACCGAACTGCTTCCGTTAATTACGTAATGGTCTTCCGCAAAAGATAACGTTACGCCGAACAACATTACCGCCAAGAATAAAACCGCGCCTTGGGCGCCTTTTTTAATTTTTTCCATTTTTTCTCCTTTATTATAAAAAATACTACCGCATTTTTAGTTTAATGGTTGAAAAACCGTTAAATCGTTCCAACTTTTAAACTATTCAAGCGTTACCTTTTCTTCTTCTTTTTTTAACTTGTGAGCGGAAATTGATTTTGTAAAATTAAATTTTGCGAGTAATTTTTGAAAGTAAAAAATTAAATTATATTTGTTAATCGTGAAGAAAAATCGATTTTTTTATTATATTAAATTTTTTATACTTTGGCAAATAATGACGACAAATCGTTTATGGCACAACCGTGTATGACAAAATTTGACATTGTTTTTTTTAGGTTATATAATTAAATAAAGTTGCAACGCGTTTGCTCGGTTTATACCTTGAAAACGCGAGGCTGAAAACCGATAAAACGAGTCGTCCGGTAAATTCATGACGATACGTGCATACTTAAAAAGTATGTTCAACGTTTTTGTTTGTTTTAAGCCTTTTTTGCAATGCAAATAAGGTTTTTTTCTTTTTTAGGAGAAAAAAAGTGACACAAGAACAGGAAATAAGAATAGCCGTTATTGCAATAGTTATTGAAGATAAAACAAAAATAAATACGGTAAATGAAATTTTGCACGACTATTCGCAAATGTTCGTCGGTAGAATGGGAATACCCTTCAGAGAACGAAAAATTTCCGTAATTACTCTAATTGCGCAAGGTACAAACGATAACATATCTTCTCTGACAGGAAAACTCGGCAGAATAGAGGGCGTTACGGTAAATTCGATGCTTACGAAAAAAGTTACGAAATAATTTTATGCCGTCGGCAAGTGAGATTTATGTTAAAAATTACAAAGCAAAATTTTTAGGAGATAACAAATGGACTTCTTTGAAAAGTACAAACATGAGTTGGCAGCTTACGATAAAATGGAAAAAGATTTCATTGACGACGATTTGATTTGGAAACAATTAAATGCGGCACAAAATCCTACAAAAGAACAAGTTAGAAAAGTTTTACAAAAAGCGGACAACTGTGTAAGACTTGAACCTGAAGAAACTGCAATTTTAATACAAAACAAAGATCCCGAAACAATAGAAGAAATGTACCGGCTTGCATATAAACTTAAACACGAAGTTTATGCCGATAGACTTGTTTTGTTTGCTCCGTTATACTGCAGCGACGAATGTGCAAACAAATGCAAATATTGCGGCTTCAGATGCGACAACGGTGCAATGAAAAGAAAAACTTTAACACAAGAAGAAGTTGCCGAAGAAGTTAAAGTTATGATAAACGAAGGACAAAAAAGAACCGTTCTTGTTTACGGAGAATCTCCCAATACGACCGTAGATTATATGGTTGATACGATAAGAACGGTATATTCGACAAAAACCGATAAAGGTGCTATAAGAAGGGCAAACATAAATGCCGCTCCGTTATCTGTAGAAGAGTATAAGAAGTTAAAAAAAGAAGGTATCGGAACGATACAGGTGTTCCAAGAAACTTATCATCATGAAACTTATAAATATATGCATCCTCAAGATACGATAAAAGGTCATTACAGGTGGAGACTTTATTGTATGGACAGAGCATACGAGGCAGGTTGTGACGATATGGGATTGGGCGTATTGTTCGGTTTATACGATTGGCGCTTTGAAGTTATGGGACTTTTATATCACACGATACATTTGGAAAAAACTTTTAACGGAGTAGGTCCTCACACGATATCTTTTCCCAGAGTAACACTTGCAAACTCCACTCCGTTAAGCCGGCACTTGAAATACAAAGTAAGCGACGAAGATTTTAAAAAATTGGTTGCAATTATAAGGCTTTCGGTTCCTTATACGGGAATGATTTGTACGGCAAGAGAACCTAAAAAAATAAGAGACGAAGTTATAAAACTCGGCGTATCTCAAATGGATGCAGGTACAAGAATAGGTGTAGGAGCATATACGAAATCGAAAAAAGCAAACGAACTTAAAGATGCCGAACAGTTTACGATAAACGACGAAATATCTTTAGACGGTTGTTTAAAATCCATTTGTGAAACGGGAGAAATTCCTTCTTTTTGTACCGCTTGTTACAGAGCCGGCAGAACGGGCGAAGAATTTATGAAATATGCCAAAACACAATTCATACATAATTTCTGTATGCCCAATGCCATACTTACTTTTAAAGAATATATTTTGGATTATGCTTCAAAAGAAACAGCTCAAATCGGTAACAAAGTCATAGAGAAATATTTGAAACGCCTTGAAGGCAGCGAGTATTACAAAAAAGTTGCCGACGGATTAAAAGAAATTGAAAACGGTAAAAGAGACGTGCGTTTTTAGAAGATTGGAAGCAAATATGAAATATTTTTTGAGGAGAATAAAATGAAAAAAGTTTGCATGATAGTCGGTTCGTTAAGAAAAAATTCGTTCAATTTACAACTTGCAAAAAAAGTAGAAGAGTTGATTGCGTCAAGAGCGGAAATTTTTTATTTGGATTATAAAAATATGCCGCTAATGAACCAGGATATTGAATTTCCTACCCCTGAAATAATTTTCGGTTTAAGAAAACAAGTTCAACAGTCCGATGCCGTTTGGATATGTTCCCCCGAATATAATTTTACAATACCCGGAACATTAAAAAATTTGCTGGATTGGTTATCAAGACCGTTAAAAGCTAACGATTTTTCGTCGGGAACAGCCGTTACCGGCAAAAAAGTTACAATTAGCGGAGCCGGCGGAAAGTTTGCGACTGCAGGTATGAGAAAAAATCTTAAAGCGCTGCTTGAATTTATAAAAATGGAAGTTATTGCTGACGAAGGAACAGGTATCGCCGTCAATCCCGACGCGTTTGCAACGGATAAAGTAACTTTCAGCCAAGAACAAATTTCCGTATTATCAAAGCAGGTAGAACTTTTTCTTAAAGAAATTTAAGTTCGTTTCCACAAAATGTTTACA
>JAZNAT010000179.1:0-19936 GCA_045586665.1 Endomicrobiaceae bacterium
TAAATAATTTTAATAATTTGAATTTAAGAGATGATGTAGGTAAATTATGGGAAAATTTTCTTATAAGTGAAAGAATAAAATTTATTGAATATACCAATTTAAGAGCAAAAAGTCATTTTTGGCGAACATATACCAATGTTGAAATAGATTATGTTGAAGAAACGGAACAAAAACTTTTTGCTTATGAGTTCAAATATAACACACATAACAAGAAATATAAAGTTCCAAAAACTTGGATAGATGCATATCCGAATTCCGAATTTAAAGTTATTTCAAAAGATAATTTTTTTGACTTTATAATTTTATAAAACTTTACCGACTATTCCATAAACGTGCAGTTGATATTGCATAAATCGGACAAAAATATCAATAGAAAGTCGGAAAAAGTGTCGATTAAACTAATAAACAACTCTTTTTCGGTTTAAAAAATGTTATGTTTATACACTTTTTCAATTGAAAAAGTGTATAAAATGTATTATAATTATCATAAATAATAAAATATTTGGGATAATAAAATGTATAGAAAAGCATTGAAAAGTTTAATAGAGTGGAAAAACAGTAAAAAAAGAAAACCGTTAATTCTTGAAGGTGCAAGACAAGTCGGTAAAACTTGGCTTATGCAGGAATTTGGAAAAACTCAATATAAAAATACGGTGTATGTAACATTTGATAATGCCAAAAACAGAAAAGTTCACGATATTTTTGCTCAAGATTATAATACCGAAAGGATAATAGAAAATTTATCGGTTTATTCAAAAATAAAAATAGACCCCGCTAATACATTGATAATTTTAGATGAAATACAAGAATGTTCTAATGCATTAACGGCATTAAAATATTTCTATGAAAATGCTCCTCAATATCAGATAGTTTGTGCAGGAAGTTTATTGGGAATAGCACTACATCAGGGAACATCTTTTCCGGTAGGTAAAGTTGATTTGTTAAATTTATATCCGCTTTCTTTTACGGAATTTTTAGAAGCAATAGGAGAAAAACAATTTGCAGATTTAATAACGGATTTGAATTTTGATTCCATAAAAAATTTTAAAGATGAATATATCAGATATTTAAAAAATTATTTTTATATCGGCGGTATGCCTGAAGTTGTTCAAAGTTTTATTGATAATAGAGATTTTTCTCAAGTAAGGGATATTCAAAAAAAAATATTGGAAACTTATGAAAATGATTTTTCAAAACATTTACCGACATCTGCCGTTTCAAAAACAAGAATGTTATGGAATAATATCCCGATGCAGTTTGCAAAAGAAAATAAAAAATTTATTTATGGGCTTATAAAGCATGGAGCAAGAGCGAAAGAATATGAAAATTCTCTCTATTGGCTTAAAGATTGCGGTTTAATATATGAGGTATATAGAGTAACAACACCAAGAATGCCATTGAAAGCTTACGGCGATATAAGCAGTTTTAAATTATTTATAGTTGATGTAGGGTTACTTTGTGCATTATCGGAAATTGATATGGAAATTTTGCTTGAAGAAAATGCTGTTTTCAAAGAGTTTAAAGGTTCTTTATGTGAACAATATGTACTGCAGCAACTTAAAGCTTCAAGTAATAAAAGTGTTTATTATTGGTCTGCTGAAAAAGGTAATGCAGAAATAGATTTTTTGATTCAAAATAAAGGAAACATCATTCCGATGGAAGTAAAAGCAGGTATAAATTTAAAGGCTAAAAGTATGCAGGTATATAAAGAAAAATTTAAACCGAAAATATCGGTAAGGACATCTCTTGCCGATTATAAAAAGACGGACGATTTATATGATGTTCCTCTTTATATGATTGAATTTTTGGATAAGATTATATAAGTTTTTATCAACATCAAGTTTATTTCAAAAGATAATTTTTTTGACTTTATAATTTGACAACGAAAAAATTTTGTTATAGAATTTACACAACTTAATAAAACTGAAAAAGCAAAGGTGCTTAAGGATAAAAATCTTTAAGCACCTTTTCTGTTTTTTATAAATTTTTATATACCGCTTCAGTCGTTTAAGGAGAATGGAAATGTGCGGAATATTCGGAATAGAAAACAACAAAACAGCCTCAATGTTTACATTTGTAGGACTTTTAACATTACAACATAGAGGCGAAGAGTCTGCAGGAATAACATCTAACAACGACGGCATAAACTACGTTACACACAAATCCATGGGGCTTGTATCACAAATATTTAAAGAAAAAATATTAAATACATTAACCGGTAAAATTGCAATAGGACATGTCCGATATTCGACACATTCCGAAAGCACATTGTTAAATGCTCAACCTTTTGTTTTTAATTGTATTCATGGCAATATTGCCGTTGCTCATAACGGAAACATCACAAACTGTGAAACTATAAAAAAAGAACTTGCACAAAGCGGTTCGATATTTAATCATACGTCAGATACCGAAATAGTTGCACATTTAGTTGCAAAAAACAGAGGTTTTTCTGCAGGAGATCTTATAAAAAATTCAGTATCAAAGTTGGAAGGAGCATACTCTTTAATATTTATTATCGGTAACAAACTTGTAGGTGTCAGAGACCGATTCGGGTTCAGACCTCTTGTTTTAGGAAAAAACGGAGATTCTTATATATTTGCATCGGAAACATCGGCAATAGATGCTGCAGGCGGAACATTTATAAGAAATGTTAATCCCGGTGAAATAGTTGTAATAGAAAACGGTAAAATAACGGAAGATATTTATCTCGACAAAAAAGAAAATGAAAAATTTTGTATTTTCGAACAGGTATACTTTTCAAGACCTGATAGTGTGTTATGTAACAAAAGTGTCAAAAATGCAAGAGTCCAAATGGGAAAATATCTTGCAAAACAAATGAAAGATATAAAAGCCGATATTGTTGTTCCTGTTCCGGATACGGGAATATTTTCGGCACAAGGTTTTTCGGAAGAGTCCGGAATAAAATTTCAAACGGGTTTTATAAGAAATCATTATGTAGGCAGAAGCTTTATAAAACCGTCACAAAAAATGAGAGAAATAACGGCAAGGTTAAAACTGTTTCCTATAAAAGATGTTATTGACGGTAAAAGAATTGTCCTTATAGACGATTCGTTGGTTCGAGGAACAACGGCACAAAAAATAGTTAAAATTTTAAGAGATGTAGGAGCAAAAGAAATACATTTTGCATTGTCTTGCCCGCCTGTAATATCGCCATGTTTTTACGGAATAGATACACCGAATAAAGATAAACTTATATCCGCAATGAAAAGCAACGAAGAAATAAAAGATTTCTTAAATGTTGACAGTTTAACATTCCTTGATATTAACAATATGAAAAAAGCTTGTTGCACCGACGAACATGATACTTCTAACTTCTGCTGTGCTTGTTTTGACGGGGTATATCCGTCTAAGATTACCGATAAGTAACTTTTATCAGTAATTTTGGGCGAGACGAGTTTTATTTTTGTTTACAATTTTGCATTTGCTTTCTTTATATACTGTCCGTTTCGCTAAAAAAAATAAAAAGCTAGTCCCAAGTCCAAAATTTTCTTAACTCCGCTACAATATTGTCCCAATCCTGCATGGTAAAAGCAACATCTCCCATAATCATTATTGTCATTTCGAGATTGCCGTATTTTTTGTAAAGATTCGTATCTCTAAAACCGTTACGCAGATAAAAATCATGACGACGAATTCGTTGTTCTTTATTATCACATTCCTGTTTAGGCGATTCCATATCAAGAACACAGGTTTTTCCTTTATACTTTTCTATTAGAGTTGTAAGTATTTTTTGCCCTTTACCTTGACCTCTCAGTTCAGGTCTTACGGCAAAATACCAATACCAGTTGAACGGTTCATGCGGAAATACGATAGTAAAACCGATGAAAACTTCATCCTCGTAATATGCCGTAAAATCAAGATGCATTTTATCTATAAGCTGCACCAATTTATCCCACGGAATTTGTTCGTTTTCCGGAAATGCGGTTTGATAAAGAGTTTTTAATTGCTCGTCAGCAGCGTTGGCTGCTGTTATCTGTTTTGTTTTCATAGCTTTTTTATTATCTATAAATTTTATAAGTTTTTCAAGTTATAATTTGACAAGAAAAATTTTTTGTTATAAAATACACACAACAACTTAATAACTTTAGCAAAGGTGCTTAAGGACAAATGTCTTTAAGCACCTTTTACATTGTAAAAAATAGGACAAAGAAGTCCGAAAAGAGAAATCTTTCGGACTTCTTTCTTTTTTAAAAGGAAAAAGAAAAAAATAAAAAAGGAGGAAAAAAATGAGGAAGTTGTTAGCAGGTATGTTTTTATTTTTAATTTCTTTGTGTGTTTTTTATCCTGCATATGCACAAGAAATCGCACAGAAAACTGAAGCCGCTATTCAAACGACAAATAACATAGACGGTGCCGATACCGCTTTTGTTATAATTTGTGCCGCTCTTGTTATGATAATGACTCCTGGAGTAGCATTATTTTACGGCGGTATGGTCAGACGTAAAAACGTTTTGGGAACATTGATGCAAAGTTTTGTAGTTTTAGGAATTGCAACGATAATTTGGCTCGTTTACGGTTACAGTTTGGCGTTCGGTCCCGATGTAGGACATATTATCGGCAATTTGAAGTGGGCATTTCTTGACGGTGTAGGGTTTGAACCGGACCCTACATACTCTTCGACGATACCTCACCAATTGTATATGGCTTTTCAAATGATGTTTGCGGTTTTAACACCTGCACTTATTACCGGTGCTTTTGCGGAAAGGTTCAAGTTCAAATCTTTTGTCGTCTTTATTGTCGTTTGGCTTACGATAGTCTATTGTCCTATAGCTCATTGGGTATGGGGACAGGAAGGGTGGATAAAAAATCTCGGAGGGCTTGACTTTGCAGGCGGGCTTGTAGTTCATATTGCTTCGGGAACATCGGCATTTGCTGCGATATTGATAATGGGTATAAGAAGAGGTTATCATCACGAAGCAATGCCTCCTCATAACTTGCCTTTAACGTTTATAGGAGCTGCAATTTTGTGGATAGGCTGGTTCGGGTTTAATGCAGGAAGTGCGTTAGCCGCATCCGGACTTGCCGTTTCGGCATTTGTCGTTACTCACATTGCTGCAGGAGCGGCACTTGTTTCCTGGTCTGTAAGTGAATGGATATACAGAGGAAAACCTACCGTTTTGGGTGCGATATCGGGTGCTGTTGCAGGTCTTGTTGCGATAACTCCTGCTGCAGGGTTTGTTACACCGGTTTCGGCTTTGGTTATAGGTTTGGCAGGCGGTGCTGTATGTTTTTTTGCAGTAAACTTAAAAGAAAGGTTCGGCTATGACGATTCTTTAGACGTTATAGGCGTTCATGGTGTAGGAGGCGTTACGGGTGCTTTGCTTACCGGAATTTTTGCAACAACACTTGTTAATCCCGGCGGTGCTGACGGCGGAGTAACTCTTCTTAAAATTCAAGTAATAAGTGTTATTGCAACTGTGGTTTATTCTTTCATAGTTTCTGCAATAATACTTAAAATTATCGATAAGACTATGGGCTTGCGAGTTTCCGACAGACAAGAACTTGAAGGACTTGACCTTTCTCAACACGGAGAAAGCGGATACCGTTTTTAACAAAAGCTGAAAAGCTGATAAGCTGATAAGTTATAAAGACAGTTGAAAAGGTGATAAGTTGAAAAGCTGAAGAGTTTGAAATTGGAAAAATTTTTTATTTTGTCATTACGTGTTTTAGACGGAATCTATTGAAAATAAAAAAATTTACAAAGTAAATTTTACCGAAAACTTATCAGCTGTCTCAGATAAGAAATTACAAAGTAATTTCGTACACGTTCAACAACGCAGCTTCTCAGCTTAAAAAATATGAAATATTTTTAAAGGAGATAATATGAAAAAGATTTGTGCAATAGTAAAGCCTTACATTGTAGAAGATATAAAAAATGCTCTTACAGAAATAGGCGTAAACGGCTTGACAAAATCAAACGTCGAAGGCTTCGGTAAACAAGGCGGACATAAAGAAATTTACAGAAGTAAAGAATACAGCGTAAATTTTGTCATGAAAGCTAAAATTGAAGTTGTCGTAAAAGACGATATGGTTGATAAAGTTATAGAAGTTATAATAAAAAAAGCAAGAACGGGTGATATAGGCGACGGTAAAATATTCGTTTATCCGGTAGAAAGAGTTATAAGAATAAGAACGGGCGAAGAAGGTGAAAGTGCCGTATAAATTTTTCTTGTATATTTAATTTTTTTCTTTTCGGATTAATGGAAAAGATGTTATAATAAACTTATGAAAAGAATTACGGTTTTTATGTTACTGACATTTTTAATATCGTATTTCGGATGTGAATGTTTAGCGGAGTCTGTTCAAAATAAAGATAATGGAAAAACGAATATGGAAACGGTAAATAAAAAAATTGAAACTCTTTATAATACGATGTATAAGTTTATGATAGATAAAAACGTTTTATCTTTAGGTAAAATGTTAGACGATAATTTTGTTCTTGTCCATATGACGGGTCTTAAACAAAACAAAAAAGAATATTTGAATTACATAAAAAACGGAACTTTAAATTATTTTTCCAACACAACGGAAAACATTATTATAGAAAATAATTCAAAATTTATAGGGCAAAGCAAAGTGTCTGCTGCGGTGTTCGGCGGCGGAAAACATACTTGGAACCTTGAACTTACAATAGAACTTACCGAAAACAATTTAATCAAAAAAATAACCGCTTCTACATACTGACAGATTTACTTTTTTCTTTGTAGATATTTTGTAAGATGTTTACAAACTCTTTTAAACTTTCTCTTTTATCGGTTGAATGCACGCATAAATAACATTCGAACTTTTCTTCACAGTCGAAATTGTTCCATGCAAACTCGTTACTGTAATCTTGAAAAAAGCCCGGAGTTAAACATATTCCTTTATCGGCAGCGATGTTTGTTAAAGTTGTATCGTGGTTTTGGCTGTTAAAATAGTTTATATTTATTGAGCTTATAATTTTTTGTTGCAGTTTTCTTAATTGAATAGGAGAACCGCCTCCTACCATAAGAGTTCTGTTTTTCAAATCTTTAATTTTTACGATTTTCTTTTTTGTTAAAATATCGTCTTTTTTTGTAATAAGGTAAATCTTGCTTGTGTATAAATGTATAAGTTTTGTTTCGGGAACGTGTTTCATTTCATTATCAAAAGTGAAAAATATGTCTTGATTACCTCTTAAAAATTCTTCAGGATGATAAAAATCGTTAAAAACAGGCGTAACCGAAACCGACGGATATTTTTTAGAAAACGCTTTTATTGCCTGCGGTAAAAAATATATGCAAGAACGTGTCGGCATACCGATTACAATGTTGTCCGAATATTTTTTACTGAAATTTTGTCCTTGTTCTACTGCTTTTTTAAGTTGTTCTTTTATGTTTCTTAAAGCGGAACAAAATTGTTCACCGGCAGGCGTTAATGTTGCACCTTTTGCGGAACGGTTGAATAATTTAAATTTCAATTGTCGTTCAACCTGCTTTATTTGATAAGTTAAAGTAGACTGAGACATATACAGGTTTTCGGCAGCTCTGTTAAAGTTTTGAGTTTGTGCAAGTTCCAAAATATAGTCAATTTGTTTCGTGTCCATACAAATATTATAGTTTAATCTAAAAATTAAATCAATAATCCATATTTTCTATTTGATTTTTAGATTAAGATGGTTTATCATATTATCGTAATAAAACTGGAGGTAAAAATTATGCAATATGTAAAATTAGGAAACAGCGGTGTAGATGTATCAAGGATTTGTTTGGGATGTATGAGTTTCGGAAAGCCCGGTTCGGAAAACGGAGTTTTCCCGTGGGCAAAAGATTTTGAAGATGCAAAACCTATTTTTAAAAAAGCTATAGATTCCGGTATCAACTATTTCGATACGGCAAACGTTTATCAGTTGGGAACAAGCGAAGAAATAACCGGTAAATTAATTAAAGAGTTCGGTTTGAACAGAGACGAAATTGTAGTTGCAACAAAAGTTCATTTTGCAATGAGAGAAGGCAGACCTAACGGTGCAGGCTCTTCAAGAAAAAACATTATGGCTGAAATAGACCACAGCTTAAAAAGGTTAGGGCTTGACTATGTAGATTTATACCAAATTCACAGGCTTGACCATGAAACGCCTTGGGAGGAAATTATGGAAGCGCTTCATGACGTGGTTAAATCCGGTAAAGCAAGATATATCGGCGCTTCAACCATGTTTGCATGGGAATTTGAAAGATTAAACAACATTGCAGAGAAACATAATTGGACGAAATTCGTTTCAATGCAAAACCAGTATAATTTAATTTATAGAGAAGAAGAAAGAGAAATGATGCCGTTATGCCAAAATAGAAAAATTGCCGTTGTTCCGTGGAGTCCGTTAGCAGGCGGAAGATGTACGCATCCTTGGGGAACGGTAACCGAAAGAAACAAAATTGATGCAGTTTCTCCTGCCGTTTGGGGTGCGACCGATGCACAAGATAAAGTTGTAGTCGATAACCTTGAAAAAATATCAAAAAAGCTCGGTTATTCCATGGCACAGATTTCACTTGCATGGATGCTGTCAAAACCTTATGTAACTTCGCCTATTGTAGGTTTTACTTCACCTAAACATGTTGAAGAAGCGGTCAGTGCACTTGATATTAAGTTGGATGAACAAACCATAAAATCACTTGAAGCACCTTATGTTCCGCATATTAAAACGGGAGCGTTTTAGGTACATAGTTGAGGGCTATTTTTTATTTATTGACTTAGAGTTGCTCTAATTTGTTAAAATAATAATAACGGTATACAAGACAATATCGGTTCAACGCAACGAAACTTGTTTAACCTTTCAACCGGAAAGAAAAAAATATTTCAAGGAGCAAAACATGAAGTTGAAAACGATTTTATTGACCGCATTTATACTTTTTACAGGAACAATTCTTGCATTAAAAGACGGAGGAAACGTTATGGCGCAGAAAACAAAAAACAATAAAAAAGTTTTGGTAGCATACTTTTCTAAAAACGGGGAACAATACAGTGTAGGAACTATAAAAAAGGGTAATACGGAAATAATTGCCGAAATGATAGCATCAAAAACGGGCGGCGATACTTTTGAAATAAAAGTTGCAAACGATAATTATCCGAAAGCATATAAAGATTTGATAAACTATGCACAAACAGAAAAAAGAAATAACGAAAGACCTGCAATTGCAGGTAAAGTAAATATTGCAGATTACGATGTAATATTTGTCGGTTATCCTAACTGGTGGGGCGATATGCCGATGCCGGTTTATACATTTTTGGAAAGTTACGATTTTTCTGGAAAAACCATAATTCCTTTCGGAACGCACGAAGGTAGCGGTTTGGCAGGAAATGAAAATAAAATAAAATCGATAACGAAAGCATCCGAAGTAAAAAAAGGTTTAGGTATTTACGGACACACAGCACAAAACAACAGAACGGAAGCCGATAAAAAAGTTTCGCAATGGTTAAAAGATTTGGGCTTCTAAAAATACGCAGTATGATTTTTAGTTGTAGATTAATTTATACAAATTAATTTGTTGTGATAGGAGAAAACGAATAATGAAACTAACAATGCTCGGTACAGGCAATGCACTTGTTACTGAGTGCTATAATACTTGTTTTTTAATGGAAGATAACAAACAGTATTTTATGGTAGACGGCGGCGGTGGAAAAACTATCCTTTCTCAACTTAAAAAAAGCGGCTATGATTGGATGAAAATCCGTCATATTTTTGTTACACATAAACACATAGACCATTTACTTGGAATTATATGGATGGTTAGAATGATATGTCAATTTATGAATCATGGTGAATATAAAGGAGAAGCTTTTATTTACTCTCATAAGGAAGTATTAGATTTAATTCGAGATATATCTAAAAAATTGTTGCAAAAAAAAGAGAATAGTTTTATTGATAGAAAACTTCATCTTGTAGAAGTATCTAATGAAGAATCTTTAGATATTATTGGGCATCAATTTACTTTTTTTGATATACAATCTACCAAAGCAAAACAATATGGCTTTTCTATGGAAATTGACGACACTAGGAAACTGACTTGTTGTGGTGATGAACCGTTAAAGGACAGTGTTGCTCATTTTGCCGTAAAAAGCGACTGGTTACTTCATGAAGCATTTTGCCTATATTCGCAAGTAGATATTTTTGATCCGTACGAAAAACATCATTCCACAGTAAAAGATGCATGTGAATTAGCAGAAAAACTTGGTATAAAAAATTTGCTTTTATATCATACGGAAGATAAAAACATTAAAAAAAGAAAAGAACTGTATAGGAAAGAAGGACGGGAATATTATACAGGTTACCTGTGGATTCCGGATGATTTGGATACTATAGAAATATAAAACTGTTTGTTGTATTGACTTATAGCAATTCTAATATTGTAAAATAATAGCAAATTGCTTTACAATTTGTTATGCAATGATGTAAAGAAGTAATAGATATATAACCTCAAAAAATCGGAGGATTTTTCCATGAACAGAAGACAATTTTTGAAGTCGACGGTAATTACGACAGTAGGTGCTGTTGTTTTAAGTGCATGTAAAAAAGTTACGGCACAAACAAAAAAAGTGTTGGGAAAAGTGTATACGAAAAAATTCAAAAATCTTGATATTTCGGCTATCGGCTTCGGTCTTATGAGACTTCCTCAAAAATTCGGTGAACCGGATGTATCGGCAACTCAAGCAATGGTAGATTATGCAATGGAATACGGTATAAATTATTACGATACGGCTTGGTTTTATCACGGAGGAAAATCCGAACTTACTGCGGGCAAAGTATTAAAAAAATATCCCAGAAACAGTTTTTATTTGGCAGACAAACTTCCTTTAAGCCGTCTTAACGGAAAAGACAGCGTTTTAAAATTTTTTAACGAACAGTTAAAAAAATGTCAGGTAGATTATTTCGATTTTTATCTTGCACATAACATAAACAAAAGCGAGTGGCAAACTTTAAAAGAGTGTAATGTTTACGAACAACTTTTACAAAAGAAAAAAGAAGGTAAAATAAAATATTTGGGCTTTTCCATTCACGATACACCGGAACTTTTGGAAGAAGTTATAAGTACTTACAAATGGGATTTCGTTCAACTTCCTATCAATTTGATAGATTGGGAAAAAACAGATAGCAGCGGCTGGTACGGCGTAAATGCAAAAAAGCAATATGAAATTGCAACAAAAGCAGGACTTCCCGTAGTGGTAATGAATCCGTTAAAAGGCGGACAGTTGTCTACACTTAACAAAGCGGCGGTTGATTTGTTGAAAAAAGAAAATCCCGACGCTTCACCGTCTTCGTGGTCTTTAAGGTATGTGGCATCTTTGGAAAATGTTTTTTGTGTATTAAGCGGTATGACGGAAATGGAACATATGACGGATAATGTCAATACGTTTATAAATTTTAAACCGTTAACCGAAAAAGAGCAAAAAGTTCTTGCTAATGCCATTGCGGTTTACAAATCTTCCGGAGCAATTACATGTACATACTGTCAATATTGTGTCGGGTGTCCCGTAGGAATAGATATCCCGAAAAATTTCAATATATACAATCAGTATAAAGCAGATAACAAAAAAGAAAATTTTATTGCCGCTTACGAAAGTATTAAAGCGGAAAACAGAGCAGATAAATGTATAAACTGCGGAGTATGTAAACCGAAATGTCCTCAAAACCTTGATATCCCGAAGCTTTTAAAAGAAGTCGATAAACTATATAAAAGTTTGAAGTAATATTGGATGTTAAGTTGAATTTTAACCGTTATGTATAAAAAATATTCAAAGGAGTGAAATAAAATTTTTAATAAGATAAATTTGATAAACAGCAAAAGAAAATATATAATTTAGTAAAGTTGTTTAGAAAATAAAATGCATCAGGAGATTGAAATAAAATTAAGAGAAAACAATGTATATAGACAGACAGACAGATACTCTTTTAATTAAAAGTGGTTTTTATTTTATATTAAAAAATAAAAAACGGACAGTGTTTTGTTATTAACGCTGTCTGTTTTTTTGTTCTTTTGTTTGTAATTACACTACCTACGGCACGGAGTCTTGTTATTTGTTATAATGCCGAACATAATTTAACATCTATTAAAATAAAAAGTTACTTGAAGTTTTCTTTGATTCCGAATCAAGTTTGGAATGACAAAAAGTTCTCGTCAATTTTTCGTCGTATAAGCATTTAAGCTTATCGATTGAAAGTATGAAATATTTTTAAAAAGAGGCAGCATGAAAAAAAGTATTTTGGTAGTGATGTTGGCGGCAGTACTTGTGGTACCGGCATTTGCAGCAACATCATCAAAACCGGAAGTAAAAAAAGAAGCAAAACAGGAAACAAAAAAATGTAGTAAAATTGACATCGTAGGTAAAATGGGTGTTACGTTAAACCCACAGGTAAAATCCAGAACGGACGACTATGATTATGATTTGGGCGATAATATTAAAAACAGTTTTATGATTGGCGTAGAAGGACTTTATAAATTTGATGAAAAAATATCTGCCGGTATCGGTATAAACTATATTTTTGCGGCAAATTTTGATACAAAATTTGATTATAAATTTGAAGGAACAAGCGACCCGAAATTTGCAATAGGTTTTACAAATATTTATGCAACAATAAAACCTAAATTGTCGGACAGCATTTATGCAATAGCACAAATAGGTTACGGAATACCTAATTTTACACATGCTACATATAGTAGAAAATATTGGGATGTTAATGCGGGCGGAATATACGGCGGTTTAGGTGCGGGTATTGAATATAAATCATTTATTTTTGAAGCATTGTATTCTATGAATTCCGCAAATATGAAATGTACTTATGAATCCTATGGTATAGATTATGTTTTCAGATATTCGACTTTATCATTTAACATAGGTTACAAATTTAGCTTATAATTTTAAAATTAATCTTTTAAACTATAAAACGGCAGAGCGGTAAGTTTGGCAAAACCATCTGCCGTTTTTATCGTATACGGTAACAATTATTTTTTTATTTAAAAATCTTTTTAACGGAAAATATGAATTTTTGTTTTAAACTGAATATTTGTTGCTTTTTATTAAAATATTTATTATAATTGTATACAATCAAATTGTATACAATATTTTATTTTATGGAGGAATTCAGTATGGAAAAGAAAGAAAAAATTATTACAGGACTTCAAGCTATCGTTACAGGTCTTTCGCAACAGGCGGACGGTCATGCAATTCAGTCTAAAATTTTTGCAAGCGAAGGTTTTTCGAAATTGGCTGCAAAATATGCCGAGCATGCCGTTGAAGAAAGAGGGTATGTCGATAAATGTATAGACAGAATTCTTGATTTAGGCGGAGAAGTAAAAAATGAAGCAAAAAAAGAAGCTCCCGTATGTAAAGACCCGGAAGAATGGATTAAATACGATTTGCAGGTTTCAATAGACGGGCTTGCATGGCTTAAAACCGTAATAGACGATGCAAAAGACGATTTGACCACTTATGATATTTTAAAAGAATATTATAAAGATGAAGAAGAAGATATGTATTGGGCACAGCAGCAACTTGAATTGATAAAATGTATCGGAAAACAAAATTGGATTTTGCAGCAAATTTAAAAAATATTATGGAGAACTTAATATGGAAAATATAGAAAAAGTTATAAAATTTTTAGATGATGTCCAAACTTATTATTTGGCAACGGTAGAAAACGATCAGCCCAGAGTAAGACCGTTCGGTACGGCACTTGTATGTAACGGAAAACTATATATACAGACCGGGAAAATAAAAGACGTATCAAAACAACTTGCAAAAAATCCTAAAGCGGAACTTTGTGCATTTAAAGACGGCAAATGGCTTAGAGTATGCGGAGAACTTGTAAACGACGATAACCGTGAAATAAAAGTTGCAATGCTTGAAAAAATGCCGAGTTTGAAACAGGCTTATAGCGCCGACGACGGCAATATGCAGATGCTATATTTTAAAAATGCCGTTGCGACGTTCAGTTCTTTTACCGAAAAACCGGAAACGGTTAAGTTTTAAAAAACTGTTATATGTAAACAAAACCTGCCGAAAAAAATATCGGCAGGTTTTATCTTTAGTTTCAAAAATAATATAATATTGATTATGAACAAAGATATAGAAAATTTATTTAAAAACAAATACGATTACATTAAATTGGAAAATCAACTTTGTTTTCCGTTATATGCTTGTGCAAAAGGAATTATCCGTCAATACAGAAAACCTCTTGAAAAAATAAATCTTACTTATACCCAATATATTGTAATGATGGTTCTTTGGGAATTTGTCAGCGTTACCGAAAAAGAGCTCGGTAAAAAAGTTTATCTCGATTCCGGAACACTTGCTCCGCTTTTGAAAAAGTTGGAAAAGCAGGGACTTATAAAAAGAACAAGAAATAAAAAGAATGAAAGAATACTTGATTTGACGTTAACCGATAAAGGCAAAAAATTGAAAGATAAAGCGCTTGAAGTTCCTTATGCAATGCGCGGATGTGTAAATTTGACCGTAGAAGAAATGAAAACTTTACGCAAACTTTTAAACAAAGCAATCGGAAATATAAAAGAAAAATAAAAATATTCGGAGAAAAACTATGATTATAAAATCTGTAGAATTTTATAAAAACGGGTTTATGACACAGCCTTTTGCTTTCGGCGGTGAAGAAGGAGTAGATAAATTCGATTCTTCGATAAAGTATCGTTCGAATTTACAAAATTATGTTATAGATACCGGCAGCGAAGTTATTCTTGTAGATACGGGGCTGCCTAAAGAAACACCCGAAACGGTTCCGGATGAAAAAACAACAATATTTGTAGGAACAAAAATTAAAGATTATGTTTCGGCACTTGCGGATTTAGGGTATAAACCGGAACAAATAACAAAAATTCTTGTTACTCATAAACACGAAGACCACACGGGCGAACTTCGCAGTTTTCCAAATGCAAAAATTTATATCGCTCCCGAAGATGCCGATGCTATGAACCTTACGGGAGATAACGTCATAAGAGCCGACTATAAAGACGGTCCGTACTATAATTTTGCCGCAAGCCAAAAAGTTGCAGACGGCATTTATTTTATCGAAGCCAAAGGTCACACTAAAGGCAACAGTATTGTAATAGCGGAAAACGACGGTTTGTTTTATATGTTTCACGGTGACGTTACTTATACCGACGAAGCTTTATACGAAAACAAATTGTCTGTCGTTTTTGAAGATATGAAAGCCGCAAGACAAACACTCGATAACGTAAGAGAATTTATTAAAAATCATCCGACGGTTTATCTGTCAACGCATACGCCGTTAGGTTCTGAAAACTTGGAAAATTTAAAAGTTATAGATCTTGCAAAGCCGCCGGAAACAATTCCGGTAGGAGAAATCGTTTATAAAACGGCGACGGGAAAATATGTTTGTTCCGTATGCGGATATGTTTACGACCCGAAAATAGGAGATGTAGCAAACGGTATACCTGTAGGAACGCCGTTTGAAGATTTGCCTGCCGACTGGCATTGCCCCAGATGCAAACAAGGTAAAGATAAATTCAATAAAGCATAATTTTTATTAAAAATAATTATAAAAAAAAGAAGGCAGAGAATTTGTTGTTTTCTGCCTTCTTTGTCGTTTGTCGCTATTTATATTTTCCAGTTGACCAAATATTCTACCGTGTCGGGCGAGTAATGGTCGATAAACAAACTTTTACCTAAATCAAGAGTTCTTATTTTTTTCATATCTTCTTGCGATAGTTCAAAGTCGAATATGTTAAAATTTTGTTGCATTCTTTCCGGTTTTACCGATTTCGGTATTATTACAACTTTTTCCTGCAATAAAAATCTTAGCGCAACCTGTGCCGAAGTTTTACTGTAATTTTGTCCTATTGCTACAAGAGTTTCATTTGTAAAGAAATTGTTTTTACCTTCGGCAAACGGTCCCCAAGACATAATCTGGCAACCGTGTTTTTTCATAATTTCGTTTGCTTTTTTCTGCTGGTTAAAAACATGAGTTTCAACCTGGTTTACCATAGGTTTAATTTCTACAAAATTGCAAAGGTCGACAAATCTGTCGGGATAAAAATTTGAAACTCCTATGGCTCTTACCTTTTTTTCTTTGTATGCTTTTTCCATTGCTCTGTAAGAACCGTAATAGTCGCCGAACGGTTGATGAATTAAAATTAAGTCTATATATTCGGTTTGCAATTTTTTTAACGACTCTAAAATCGATTCGTAAGCTCTTTTTTCTCCGCAGTTTGAAATCCAAATTTTCGTTACTATAAAAAATTCTTCTCTTTTAATACCTGAGTTTTTTATTGCATTTCCTACCGCTTCTTCGTTCATATATGCTTGAGCCGTATCTATAAGCCTGTAACCTGCTTTAATGGCATTTGTTACTGCAGTTTCAGTATCGGACCCTTCGGCAACCTGAAACACTCCGAAACCCAATTGCGGCATTTCAACACCGTTGGACAATTTTACCGTTTGCATAAAACAAACCTCCTTTTTATTATTTATATAATAATATTTATTATATAAAGTTAAAGCTACTCTAAGTCAAGAAATCGGAAGATTTGAAAAAATAACGGTGAAAATATTATTGATTATTTGTTTATTTTTTTATATTTTGTAATTGTTACTTTCATATTCTGCTTTTTTCTTAAAAAATAAAAACGGTAAAAAAATGTTTTATAAAACCGAATATAAATCTCCTTTAGGTAAGATTATCCTTTGTTGTGACGAGAAAGAAAACCTTGCAGGTTTATGGTTTGAAGGACAAAAATATTTCGCAGATAGCGTTTGCGGCAAAATTATAAAAAACGATAATCTTGACATTTTTATAAAAACAAAAAAGTGGCTTGATAAATATTTTAACGGAAAAAAGCCCGATATAAAAGAACTGCCGTTAAAACCTGTCGGTAGCAAATTCAGACGCAAAGTCTGGAAAATTCTTTGTAAAATACCTTACGGTAACGTTATAACTTACGGCGACATTGCAAAACAAATTGCAATCCAAAAAGGTATAGCGAAAATGTCCGCACAGGCAGTCGGCGGCGCCGTAGGTCATAATCCCATATCAATAATTATCCCATGCCACAGAGTAGTCGGCTCAAACGGCAACTTAACGGGATATGCCGCCGGAATAAAAACAAAAATAAAACTTTTAGAAATTGAAGGTCTGAAAATAAAAAACAATTTTATATTCGGTTAAATATTTCTATAAAGATTTTGCAAATTCATATACTTTATGCGGATAATTTGTTGTGTTAATTGAACCGGCAGTCCATACTCCCGGCACAATAAATTTTCCTATATTTTTCCACCCGAGATAATCCAACAAAACATCATAATGTGTTCTTATAGGCTGTTCGTCATGTTGCGAATTGTTTGCATAAGTCATAAAAAGAGCGGCCTTTTTTGGAACATGAATTTTACCGTTTATTGCATAAAATCTGTCTATAACGGCTTTAAGTTGTGCCGATATACCGAAATAATACATGGGAGTTACAAAAACAACCAAATCGGCATCAACAATATGTTCTCTTACAAAATTAAAGTCATCGTTGAATACGCAAGGTCCGTCCATTCCGCACTTGTTACAACCAATGCAAGGATGAACATTCTTAAAAGCACTGTCAAACCTGAACACTTTATGTCCTTTTTCCGTTGCACCTTTTATAAAATTGTCTGCCAAAATATTTGAGTTCCCATTTTTTCTGGGACTTCCGGTTAAAACCAAAATTTTCATTTTCTTTTT
Organism: Endomicrobiaceae bacterium; assembly: GCA_045586665.1. GTDB lineage: Bacteria > Elusimicrobiota > Endomicrobiia > Endomicrobiales > Endomicrobiaceae > Ruminimicrobiellum. The sequence goes on from JAZNAT010000179.1 coordinate 17,714, forward strand.
CTCCGTATTTGCCATACTTAAGGATTGTTTAAAAACCGTACTTCCTGCAAGTAGGCTTGCCGTTAACAAAGAATTTTTTATAAATTTTCTTCTATCCATTTTTCTGCTCTTTTTTAATTTTCGGTTATTTCATTTCTTTTTCCCAAAAACGAATTGCATTTATTTGTAAACTTTCCGCAAATTTTTCAAGTTCCGTTGTTTCTTCCCGTGTAAGTGTTATGTTTGCAGCTTTAACGGCATCTTCAACATGTTTTATTTTTGTTACACCTATAATAGGAAGAGTTCCTTTTGAAATTGCCCAAGCTATAGGAATTTGTGCAATTTCAACATTATATTTTTCTGACAGTTTTTGCAATTTATCGTTTAACAGTTCAAGTTTATCCAATATAGGATTATATGTTTGTGCTCTTGCGGAACCTTCCGGCATAGGATTTTTCGTATCGTATTTCCCCGACAATGCCCCTTGTTCCAACACCATATATGCAAAGAAACAAATATCGTTTTGTTTACAGTAATCCAAAATACCGGATTTTTCCGAAGAACGGTTTATAAGACTATAATGATTTTGAACGGCTGAAAGTTTTAAACCGTGAGCTTTTAGAATTTCTGCAGCCTGTTTAATTTCTTCAAGGTTATGATTTGATACGCCTATAAGCGGAACATTTGTTTTACCTTCAAAATATTTTGCAAGTTCGCTCGTCCATTTCGGGGCATCCCATACGTTATGTATCCAATAAATATCAAATTTATCAAGCCCCATAAGTTTATACTGCATTTCTATCATATCTTTCATTGCCGTAGCCGAATTTTTATCCGCACATTGAGGAGTAAATTTGTCCGATATCAAATAACTTTCTCTCGGCAATTCTTTTATAAATTCGGCTAAAACTTTTTCCGACGTTCCCATACCGTAAGCATAAGCCGTATCCCAAAGGTTAAGTCCGTTTTTCATTGCGATATCAAAAATAGGTTTTAAAGTATCGGTTGTAAAATTATTCCCGAAAGTTCCGTCGTTTCCCCAAGCCCATGCACCGAGCGCAATTTTAGGTAATTTTGTGTTGTTCATAAAAAATCCTCCTAATTATTCGTTCCTTCTATTTTTTGTTTTCCCGTTGTCCATACTTGTTTCGTTTTTGCATTTTCGGGTTTGTTTTGTGCCATAACACCTGCAAGAGTGTGCGGAACATAAAGTTCTTCAAGATATTTTATTTCCTGTTCCGTTAACTCCAAATCAACGGCCTTTACGGCACCTTCCACATGATGAAATTTTGTTGCACCTACAACAGGTGAAGTCGTTTTTGTTAAAAGCCAGGCAAGAGAAATTTCAGTCATACTTACATTTCTGTTGTCTGCAATTTCTTCGACTCTTTTAATAATTTTTTCATCATGTAGTTTAGTTGCATCATATTTGAATTTTGCATATTTGTCTTCCGTTAATCTTTTACTTTGTTCCCCTTGTTTTCTTGAAAGACGACCGCTGGCAAGCGCACTGTAAGGAGTAAGAGCAATATTTTCTTCATTACAGTAAGGAACCATTTCTCGTTCTTCTTCTCTAAAAATTAAGTTATAGTGTCCTTGAATTGAAACGAATTTCGCAAAACCTTCTTTTTCGGCAATTGCGTTTGCTTTTGCAATCTGCCAAGCAAAACAGTTTGAAATACCTATATATCTTACTTTTCCCGCTTTTAGCTGATTATTTAATCCTTCAAGTATATCTTCTATCGGAGTAAGCCAGTCCCACATGTGATAAATGTATAAATCTATATGATTTAATCCTAAATTTTTAAGGCTTGTGTTAACCATATTTTCAATATGTCGTTGTCCGCTTATGCCGGCTTCTATTTCTTCTTGAGTTCTTGGTAAAAACTTTGTTGCAACAACAAAATCTTCTCTTTTTGCCGTAAAATCTTTTAATGCTTTACCTACATATTGTTCGCTTGTTCCGCTTTGGTAACCGATTGCTGTATCATAAAAATTTATACCCAAATCCAAACCGTGTTTAATAATTTCTCTTGAACTTTGTTCGTCTAAAGTCCAACTGTGCTGCCCTTTTGTGTTGTCGCCAAAGCCCATACAGCCCATACAAATTCTTGATACATTCAAATTTGAATTTCCAAGTTTTATATATTTCATAACAACTCTCCTTTTTTTATAATAAAAGTTTTTTTATACATGAATAAGTAAGTTCATAAACGGATTTATATACATAACCGACATTTGCTT
>JAZNAT010000180.1:0-5880 GCA_045586665.1 Endomicrobiaceae bacterium
CTTAAAAGGTTTAGGCTTAAATGACTTAGAAGTTGAAATTAATTCATTAGGTTGTAACACTTGCCGTTTAGAATATAAAGAACAACTAAAACAAGCAATTGCCCCATTCTTAGATGGGCTTTGTGAAGACTGTCAAAATAGATTTGAAAAAAATCCGCTAAGAATTCTTGATTGCAAAAACGAAACTTGCAACAAATTATTTGAAGAACATAAATTAAAAGAAAAAGTATCTGGAATTAAGCTTTGTGATGAGTGTTCAGAACACTACACAAAATTAAAGCAATATCTTGATGCTTTGAATATAAAATATGTAGAAAACACCTTCTTAGTTAGAGGATTAGATTATTACACAAAAACTGTATTTGAAATTAAATCTAATAATTTAGGTTCACAAAATGCAGTTTGCGGTGGTGGTCGTTATGATGGACTAGTTGAAACACTAGGAGGACAACACACTCCTGCTGTTGGTTGGGCAATGGGGGTTGAAAGATTAAATTCTTTAATTCCACAACTAGAAGCAACTAAAATTGATTTCTTCGTTGTTTCAGATAAACAACTTGAAGCAGTTAAATTAGCAGAAAAACTTAGAGAAAAAGGTATACTTTTAGTTATAATAAACGGTAAATTGTACGAAAATTTTAAGATGTTTGAAAAAAAAGTTTCAGAAAACATATATTTAGCATTCAGTACGGCAATAAAACATACACTAAATATACTGGCGGTAATAAATCTTGATGTCCAAAAAATTATATTATAAATAATTTTTAACATATTCTTCATTTATTTTTCTATCAAATAATTACCTAACACCATAAAATCCATAGGGGTTGTAAAAAAAACGTTTAATGCATCGTTAGGAGTTCTTGCAATCGGCAAACCTCTTTTGTTTAGACTTGTGTTCAATAAAACATACACTTTTGTTTTTTTACCGAACTCTTTTATAACATTATAAAAAAACGGGTTGGTTTTCCCGTTAACAACCTGAACTCTTGCCGTATTGTTTACATGAATTGCCGAAATAATTTTTTTTGATATGGTTTCTTTTACTTTAACGTTTATTATCATAAACTCAAAATTTGATTTTGTTTGAGGAAAATCAAAATATTTCGTTGCATATTCTTCAATCACCGAAGGGGCAAACGGTTGAAAAAGTTCTCTTTGTTTAAAATCTTTATTTAAAATATCTTTTATTTTTTTATTCCTCGGGTCTGCAAGTATTGATCTATTTCCCAACGCTCTTGGACCGTATTCCATTGAGCCGTTAAAAACTGCACCTATTTTACCGCAAGCTAGTTTATCTGCAATAAATTTTGACAATTCATTCGTTTTATAATATTTATATTTTAACTTTAATCTGTCCAACTCCTTTTTTATCTCTTTGTTTGAAAATTTATCTCCAAAATAAACCGAATTTATTCTTTTAGGTTGCAAACTTTTATATTTATTTGCAAAGTATAGTGCTCCTCCTAAAGACAATCCGGCATCACCTGATGCCGGCTGTACAAACAACCGTTTAAATTTATTTGAATAAGCTATTTTGGAATTTAATTCCGCATTGAGACAAACTCCGCCCGCCAAACATAAATTATCGGACTTATATTTACTGTTTTTCAATTCTTTTATTAAAGCAAAAAAGGCTTGTTCCAATTTGTTTTGTGCGGTTTTTGCAACCGATAAATAAAAATCGTCTACTTTTTCATTTTCAATCCTTGCAGATCTTTCTATTTTTGTTAAAAAATATTTATTAAATAAAGGTTCTTGTCTTGAAGGATGAGGTTTGCCGGGCTGTAAATTCGGATTTAAATATTTTTTATTTATTATATATCTGTCGTTTTCTATTTTCAAAAAATCATTGATAATACAATTATTTTTTGATTCATATGCTGCCAGTGCCATTGTTTTACATTCATCATTATCGTACTTAAAACCCATATATTGAGTAACCGTTGCATAAAACAGACCCAATGAATTCGGTTTAGAATACGAATCTATTTCTTTTATTCCTTTTTTATCGGCATAAAATAACACGGTGCTTCTGCTGTCACCGGATAAATCTGCCGTTATTATGTAACCGTTATCAAAACCGCTCGTATAAAATGCGGCAGCGGCATGTGCTAAATGATGGTCAATAAAATAAATTTTAGGACAGTATCTGAATTTTAATTGAAAAAAATCAGTTAAAATATTTTTCATATTAGTATATGTCGCACCGGCAAAAACTATATAATCAACTTCTTTTATTGAAATATCGGCTTTTTTTAAACAGAATTTAACGGCATTTTCGGGAAGAACTCCGGGAGCATGTTTAATTTTTATAAACCTTTCTTCTTCGACACAAGCAATAATTTTACCGTTTTTTATTATCGTCGCTGAAGAATCTTGGTTACCCGGTTTTGTTCCGCCGTTAATTCCCAATATAATTTTCATTTTTTTCCCCAAATTATAAAAACACTGTAAATTCTAAAATATAAAATATTAAAAAATGAAGTTACTATATCTTTCAGACCGCCGATTACGGTATTTCCGAATTTTCTGGCATAATATCTAACCGTTACAGCTTTTACGTTATATCTTAAATATTTTGCTCTTAATATCATTTCAGCCAATATAAAACCCGGACTTTTCGATATCGGAAAAATATCTTTTAAAATATTTTTTTTAAATATAATCGTAAAATTTACATCGGCAACGTCAATAAGAGCAAGGGGATAAAAAATATGAACTAAAATCCTGTTACATACGGAAACAAATTTTCTGTATAAAGAAACACCGGAATATTTCTCTCTTTCCAAAATTAACATATCATAAGGGTAATTTTTTTCTAAAATATTTTTTATATCTTTGGGATTTAACGGCAAGTCTGCAGAATTAAACAAAACATATTCATTTGAGGATTTCATAAATCCATCTTGTAACGATTTGCCAAGTCCCTGATTTTTTATATGTTTTTCAACGATCAACTCTTTATATTTCTCCTGCAATTCAAGCAGTATTTCATTTGTTTTATCATTACTTCCGTCATCAACAACAATAAGTTCGACTTTTTTAAAATTTTTAAATTCCGAAATCGTTTGTTCTACGGCAAACACCATATTTTCTTGCTCGTTATAAACAGGCATTACAATCGTTAACGAAATTTCTGAAGATTTTATCATAATTTTATTTCTTTACCGTTACACGAAATAGACTTTGAACAAGCATCTAGGATTTCATTAACTTTTATAGCAAACTCCGTATTTGATATAGGAACGGTTTTATTTATTATTGATGAAACAAAATCTTTACACATATTATACAAGGCTTCCTGACCGTTCAGTTTCGGTATAAAAACTTTTTCATTGTCAAAATTTAATACTTTCGTTTTTTTATTACTTAAAATATTATAAACACTGTCATATACTTTAATTTTATTTATCGGTTCCATATCATCATAAAGTATAGTTTTTTTGGTACCGCCTATAATCATTTGCTTCCTTTTAAACGGAAACAGCCATGAACAACTTATGTGGCATAAAACTTTATCGTATTTCAAAGTAATATACGTCATATCTTCAATATTTTTATTTATACTGGAAAATCCTCGAACCGTTAAAGATTTCGGCATTTTTTGAAATATGTATTGAATTATGGAAATATCGTGAACGGCCAAATCTCCTATTATATTTACATCGTTTCTATATATCGTATTATATCTTTGAGAGTCGAAAAATAATATGTCTCCCATAAAACCTTTATCCGAGAGTTCTTTTATCTTTTTTACGGCACCGGTATACAAAAATGTAAAATCTACCATTAACGATAAATTTCTTTTTTTTGCAATATTTATTAACTCTTGCAACTTTTTTCGGGAATTTGTTGCAGGTTTTTCCAACAACAGATGTTTATCACTTTCCAAAATAAGTTTTGCATATTTATAATGACAAGATACGGGAAGCGATACAACGCAGGCATTTACGGTATCGTTTTTTAAAACGGCGTCAATATTCTCAGTACAAATCGTATTCGGATAAAGTTTACGTGCATAGCATAACCTTTCTTTATCTGTATCCACAATATGAGAAACTCTGCAACCTGGAACTTTAAATAAATTTCTTGTCAAATTCGGTCCCCAATAACCGAACCCTATAACGGCAACATTTATTTTCATTTTACTCCGAATTCAAAATATTTTTTATATGCAACTTTAGGAACAATATTATACATAGACAAAAGTTTTATCGGATACTTAAAAAATTTAATCTTGTCGTAACTCGTATCATAATCTCTGAAAGTTTTTAACGGCAATTTCATAATTTCATCAAACTCTTTTTGTGAAACGTTTATTTTTTTTAGGCATTCTTCTATAACTTTATCGTTTTCTATGTGATATGGTTTTTTTAATCTATCCAATGCTTCTTGTCTTGTCATTTGACCGGAACGAACAAGTGCCGAATCGCTGTTAATATTCATATTTATATGAAACTTTGTTCTGTGTAGATAAGCGATAAAACTGTGGTACAAATCGTCAAAATAATGTGCGCCGGGATAAACCCAATCAAGCTCAGTTTTTATTATTTTTTCGGCATCTTTCCTTATATAATTTATGTAATAGTTGGGAGTAAAAGTTTTTATTCCCTTTAATACGGTATAAAAAAATATTTCTTTTAAATCCAAATTATAAGTAGGATTTGACGGTGTCCATTTAGGTAACGCAATATTGCCGAAAATTTTATGGACGGTTTTTAAATATTTCCCATCGAAAAATGCCCATTCCAGCGGTTTTATACCTTCCGTTCTGAAAGACTGACCTATTAAAATATTTTTTATTCCGTACTTATACGCTGTCGCATACAACGACGTTGCTATTGCAATGTCGGTTCCCATATTTAAGTCGGGAGTTGAAGCCTTTAAAAAATCTCTTTTCAATTCACAGGCAAGTTCCGCCGGGTAGCGAACGCCGAAAAACTTTACTTTAAGTTTTTCTACCGCTTTTTTCATATTTTCCGTTGCTATCGGATTATCAAACCAATCGTCGGAATGTACCGCCAACACTCTTAAACCCCAAACTTTAACGGCATTATAAAGCAGATAAATGCTGTCTCTTCCGCCGGAAATTCCTACGACGCAATCAAACTCTTTATTTTTCGATTGTCTTTTTATATTATCAATGATTTGTTTTAACTTTTTTGTACCGCGTTCATCGTTAGGAAAAATTTCGCAAAGCTCATCGTGCAAATGACAATAATTACAAACTCCGTTTTCATCAAAAGATATTCCCGGAACGGTTTCGTCCTGAATACATCTTGTACAAATTCGCATAATTATCTACTCCTATACTTCAAATAAATGTTTTACATTATACCTATACATATTGTAATATGTAGGAATATAAAGAATATCATTACATAATATAGGTTGTCTAAGATTAAAATTTACAAATTTACTATAAATTATTTTATCTGAACCATTCATCAACAAAATATCAACATAGCCAGCAAAATATGAAGCCGTTACTAAAACATTATGATGCTCATCATATGAAATATTTTTTACTCCATATCTAACTTTTATTTTCTTTTTCAATTTATAAGTATTAGCATCATATACATATATTTGACCTTGTTGATGAAATGCTATATAAATTTCTTTGTTAATATTACTATAACTCAATTCTCCTTGAAAGACAGGACAAGCAATTTTTTTTATTTTTTTTCTATAATCAACTGGGCACACAATAAAAAAGGGAACATCTGTCCAAAAAGATATTACATAAGATTTATTAATCTTATTAAAAATCAAATCATCACTTTCTTGCGGGATATTTACTTTTCTTATAAGATTTAATGTATTCATATCAAAAATATATAAGAACGAGTGTTCTAATGCCAACGCTATAGTTTT
>JAZNAT010000181.1:0-6167 GCA_045586665.1 Endomicrobiaceae bacterium
AAAGAGAATTATAAAAATGTTTCTTTATATTTTTTTGGATTTTTTTATTTTTATTTTTCAGACCGGATTTATATTTGTGATGAATAATTTCAACCGTAGGATTAAATATTATTTTATAATTCTTGTTTCTGTATTTTCTACATAAGTCGATATCTTCACTATATATAAAATAGCGTTCATCAAAAAAATTAACTTCTTTTAAACATTTCAATTTAGTTATAAAGCATGCTCCGGTTACGGCATCAACTTCATGTATCGAATTAAAATCTTTATATAATAAATGGTAATGAGTAAAAAATTTTGTTTTAGGAAAAAGTTTTTCAAATCCGAAAAAATAAAAAAAACAGTCAAGAATAGACGGTTCTCCTCTATGGCAGGCTTTATCAAGCTTTCCATTTGATAATATTATTTTCGGTGTTATTATTCCTATTTGTTGATTTTCTTCAAGCATGCCGATAAGAACATCTATTTTTTTTGATTTTTCGGTAAGTTCCGTATCGGAATTTAAAAGCATTATATAATCTGCGCTTGATTGTTTTAATGCAAGGTTGTTACCTGCACCAAAACCTAAGTTTTTTGAAGACTTTATTAAATTTATTTGCGGATAGTTTTTTTCTATAAATTCTATTGAACCATCATCGCTTGCATTATCAACAATGGTTACAAAAACGTTATATTTTGAATATGGAATATAATATTTGTATAAAGTTTCTAATGTTTTTGTTATCCACGGTAACGAATTGTAATTTATAATTAGAACTTCAAGTATTTTTTGCCGGTAAGAAAGAGGTTGTTCTGTTCTGTTCTGTTCTGTTCTGTTCTGTTCTGTTCTGTTCTGTTCTGTTCTGTTCTGTTCTGTTCTGTTCTGTTCATTTTTCATTTTACTTACTTATTTTTCTATTTTTTATTTTCAAATATTTCTCTATTTCTTTAACAAAATATTTCGCATTTTTAAGTTGTTGTTCTACTTCCTCTTTTGAAACCACATAAAAATCTTCATAATCGCTGTTTATTCTCATATAAAAAAGTTTTGTAATTATATCAGACATATTTTCATCAAATATTTTAGTTTTAATATATAACTTTCTGAATTCAGATATTAACGAGCTATGTTTTTTTCTATCAATACCATCAAAAGCAAGAACGGCTCTCATAGCATGAAAAATAGCATAGTAAGAACGATTAGCTACTGTTTTGTATCCACCGGTAACTAGTAGATTTTTAGCATCGTTAAGGAATTCTTTTGCTTGTTTGATACGAATTTTCGAAAGTTCTTTTTATTAGTTAATTCCATAGTTTATTCCTTCAGTTATAACATTTCTGTAAAATGGCAAATCATCTGCAAATTTAATAAATCTTTTTATCGGTACCGCATTAATAGAAACAGTAATATCATATTTTAAACTTAAAATACTTCCTATATGACAAATAGAATTAAAATAACTATGAATTTGTTTATCGGTTAAATTTAAAGTCAATAATATATCAACATCAGATTCTGTATCATAATCTCCTCGAGCATAAGAACCGTAAAGATAAACATCGCAAAGTTTATCTTTAAATAATTCCAAACATAAGTTCTTAACTTCTTTAACAATTTTATCTGCTTTTTTGTTTACTTTTTTCATTTTTATAATTTATTCCATAACAATTATACGTTCTTTCCACTTTATAAAAATTATATCATTTTTAGATATGTTTTTTAAACATATATGTAAGTTTTGTCTTTGATTTCTTCAACAGAATAACTTAAAATATTAATCTGCCGAATGAAGTTTCAAGTCCGGAGTTAAATAATACCGAGCTTGCGGATAAAAATTTTTATCACCGACAGAAACGGGAAATTGAGGAGATTCAATTCCTGCCAAGCGTACCAATAAAGCCGGGACATCAGTTGCGCTTATCGGTAATTTTGTATGTTGTTTAAGAACGGAAAGCAAATCCTTATTTTGTTTGCCATAAGATTTATTGTAAGCTATAAGAAGAGGCACTTCCAACTCATCTCTTAAAGGATTTTGTGAACCGTGCAATTTGTGTGAAGGATTAATTTCTCCTAAAGCCTCTCCGTGGTCTGCAATATACACCAATACCGCAGGACGAGATAAAGAATCAATTTGAGAAATCATTTTATCCAAAATATAATCGGTATAAATTATGGTATTATCGTAACTGTTAATTCTTTCATTGTGATACTTATCTTTTAATGCTTCAACCAAACTTAAGTTGCGAACATTAGGTTTATATACATCAAAATCTTGCGGATATCGGGCATCATACAAAAAATGGCTTCCCATTGTATGAACTACTGCAAATGCTCCTATGTTTTTTTTAACTACGGATTTCAAATAGTTTTTCAATGGAAAAAGCAATATCTCATCATAAGAAGAAATGCTGTCAACTTCGTTACCGGAATAAAAATGATAATCGCTACATTGTAAAATAACTTGTACTATCGGAAAAGTCGATGCCTGATTACCGAGCCAAGCCACAGAAAAACCGGCTTTTTTGAACAAATGTATTAATGTTCCTTCATTGTGCCATTTGGTAAAATCTTTTGGGGTAGAACGGCTAATCAGTATAGGTAAAGAAATTGATGTCAAGTTTGCAGCTGAAAGTACATTTTTAAACAATATAATATTTTTCCTTTTACTTAAAAGAGGTGTAGTTTGTCTATTATAGCCATACAATTGCCAATGAGAAACATTACTTGCTTCGCCTATTACAAAAACAACAATAGGGCAAGAACTTTGTACCGGAGATTGTATAACTTCAAATTTTCCGTCTCCTATAAGAGCCGAATATATTTTTTCTTTATGACGGATATTAATATAACGGAATGTGTTGTATAAAATATCATAAGGGAATACCTTTGTATATTTTGAACGCGTGCTGTCAATTGCAGTATCGATTCTTTGCGCAACGGAATCATTCGGATTGGTAATCAAATACATTTTCGCAAATATACCTAACGAAAAAAATACTACAATAACAAACATTCCGTAACGAAACCGGTTCGGAATAGGCTTACTACCTTTATTCCATGAAATCCATGCCCATAAGTAAATTGCCCAAGAAAATAATGTTATTGCACCTACCAATAAGAATTGACCGGCAAGTTCGCTTGCTTCACCTATGTTTGTTTGAAAAGTTGCCTGTATCAAACCGAATGATATTTGAGATTTTGCAATAATAACGGAAGCAAGTTCCACAGGCAACAACAATTGATATACTGCTCCAAACCAAGGAAAAAATTTTCGTCCGCCTATGGCTGCAAGCAGACACACAAGCAATACAGACAACAATAACAGAGCCACAGTATTGAACAAACCGGAATGTATTTGTTCGTTAACCGATACAATAACGACCATGGGAGCAAAACAAAGTATTCCCATAATACAAAGGGCAATATATGGCGGAAGATAATAAAAAATTTTTGCATACAAATGCATTTTTTAACGGAACATATCCAAAAAAACTTTTATAGTTTATCGTAATAACAACAAATCATAAGGTTGTATTTCAAAAACCTGCTATTTCTTTTAAAATAGCAAGCGGTTTAATGTATTTTCTTATTTTAAAATAAGGTGTTTGTATTGCACCGAATTGTCTGAAAGAAAGTTCTACATTTTCAATCATACTGCCTCCGAAATCCCATGACAGTGTTTTACTACTTAGTTTTTTTATTGCTTCCCATTCAACAAAAGCAGAAGCACCTGTATCTCTATAATTAGGATTCACAGTTGAAATAATAGGATAAGCACAATTTCTATCCCAGACAACAAAAATTGCAGCATGAGTATTACCCTTTTCATCTACGGCACTCACAATAATTCCCTGTTCTCTTTGTAATGAGGTATTTATAATACTATATATCAACTGTTTACTACATATATTTTTTTTACCTTGTGTTGATAATTCTTTACATCTTAATTTGTAAAAACTATCCGCAGACATTGAATATTCTACATTGAGCATATTTTTTTGTGCTTTGCGAATTTTTGTTCTTTTAACATGAAAAAGTTTAGAAAAAACTTTGTTTGTATCCGAAATATCTTCCAAACGGTATGTATAACAAGTTTGTTGGTCATATCCTGCCCAATAAAAAGGCAACCAATTTGTGAATGTAAGAGGAAATTTTAATTCAAAAAAAGATAATTTTAATTTATTCAATTTAACAATCAAGTTGTTTTGTAAATTCCTCTCTCTTTTTAATCGATCATAATAGTTTTCATTTATTTTGTTTTTTATCCAAACACCGGTATATTGTGTAAGTTGCGGCATAACGGCATATTTCAAACCGAATTTTTTACCTGTTACAAACGGTAAAACAGCTTCTATTTCGTTACTTTTATTTTTTGCTAATAAAACATCCCATTTTTTACCGTCAGGTTGTGTAACCGCATCAAGCCACCACGGTTGTAAAAACAACGGAATATTTTCTTCATTTTTACAAAATTGAATATATTGTTCTTTATTATTCATTTGTTTTTATTTTAAGTTTTTTCCTAATATAATTAAAAAATTTATATATGGGAATTAAAAACGGATATTTATGTAATATTGAACTTTTAAGATTTAACTTTAAAACGGGAATTTCAAAATTTTCGCCGTGTATAAACAACATAATACATGCTCTGTGTAGTCCTATACAAATAGTATTATTTTGGTCAACGGCAATAATTCCTTTTTTTATGTCATATCCTTCTTTTAATATCTTATTATATAAATTCATAAAAATTTCGGGAGAACGGTTAGGGTTATCTGCAAGATTTTTCGGGTCTTTACAATATCCAGTATATTCATTAAGGGCTTGTTTCGAGTTTAGGTTGGATAAAAATCTGTAGTTGACGGTTTCTTTTAATTTTAGAACTCTTTTTTCTTTACTTTCCCACCTTTTAATTTTACCCAACTCAATTTTACAAAATTTATAATTTAACAAATCGCCGCTTTCAATTAACTCTTGTGCCTCTGACGGTTCAATATACCACTGGTCGTTATTAGTAAGTTCTTCAAGTTTAATCATCGTTTTTATATTTTAATACTCAAATATTTTTAAATTATATCATTTTTTTGTAGAATTATTTGAACATTGCTTAGGATAATTTATAATGAATTTAACAAAAAGTAAGACAACAACCATTCCCATAGCTTTAACATCAGATAACAATTATACTCCGTTTCTATATACAACTATGGTTTCCGTTTTGCAAAGTGCAAACGAAAATACTTTTTATGATTTTTATTTATTGTTAGATCCTAATTTTTCAGATAAAAGTAAAGAACAAATTAATACCCTAAAAGTAGAATATAACTGTAATATCAATTTTATCAACATGAATAACTGTTTCAGTAATTTAGATGTTCCTGCTTCTTGGTACCGTTTACTTGTGGCAAAATTTTTACCCGAAACAATTGATAAATGTATATTTTTAGATGATGATATTTATGTTCGCACAGATTTGAACGATTTATACAATATCGATTTAACCGATAATTATATTGCCGGGGTTTTAGCAACATCTTACTATGTGTATGCAGACAAACATCATTGTAATATTTTAAATATTCCGTCAACCAAACAATATATTAATACAGGCGTAATCGTTTATAATTTAAAACTGTTGAGAAAAGATAATATAACGCAAAAATTTATTGAATTGTCCGATAATAATTGGCCTTCTTACGACCAAGACGTTATGAATGTAGTTTGTTACGGCAAAATAAAAATATTACCGCCGAAATATAATGTAATGATTAAACATTTGTTTATAAATGATATACGGTTATATGATTTATATACAAAAGAAGAAATAGAAGAAGCAAAAAACAATCCTTACCTCATTCATTTTATTGATGAGCAAAAACCGTGGCAAGGGTTTCGTAAATACGGCAATTACTGGTGGAAAACTGCAATAAAAACTCCGTATAAATTTTATTTTATGTTTTTATTTATAAAAAATTTATTAAACCCGACAGCGAAAATTAAGAATTTATTAAAAAAATGTGTTCCTATAAAACTAAAAACAAACATTAAAAATAAAATTTTATTTTCGGTTAAGACGGAAATAACAAATAAATTGGAAAGAGAGTTAATTTCGGCAAAAAAACTGTTAGCCGAACAACAAAAGTTGTTAAACAAACAACAAGAAGAAATTGAAAAATTAAAA
>JAZNAT010000182.1:0-3211 GCA_045586665.1 Endomicrobiaceae bacterium
CTGCTCCAATTACAACACTATCTTATTTTTTAGGAATAAAAACAAATTTAAAATATAGGAATTTAATTATTTTTAATATAATTACAAAAAAATTTATTAAATCCAAAATAAATTCTTTTCAATGGTGTTATTTTGGAGATAAAAAATTCATATTAAATAGAATTTCTAAACCGAATAATTTTTCAAAAAATAACACTTATAATAATTTTGATTCTTTGTGTATAGAAGTAACTTGTTCAAAAAAAGATAAAATTTGGCAAAATCCTCTAATGATACAAGAGGATATTATAAATAATCTTATATACTTAAATGCTATTCAATCAAAAAAAGATGTATATAAAATTTTCACTGAAAAAATAGAGAACGTTTATCCTATATATGAAAGAAATTTTCAAAAAGATCTACACACTGTAAAAAGTAAGATACAAAAAATTAATAATATATATCTTGCAGGCAGAAGTGGTCTTTTTTGGTATAATAATATGGATGATAGTATAGAAAATTCATTAGAATTATCAAGGCAAATCTATGAAAAAGACAAAATTAATTAAGATTGCATTAAAAATATTGATAAGTAAATTATTTAACAAAATAATTCCAATAAGCGCAACGTTATCCGTTACAAATAAATGCAATTCAAAATGTTCTTATTGCGGATATAGAAACAGAAAACAAAATGATTTATCCCTAAAAGAAATTAAAATAATAATTGATACAATTTGTAAATTAGGAATAGAAAGAATAGGTTTTTGGGGCGGAGAACCTCTAATTAGAAAGGACATTGAACAAATAATAGATTATGCATTATCAAAAGATTTATATATTACTTTAGATACAAACGGCTATTTGGCTAAAGAAAAAATAAACACATTAAAAAAAGTTAATCATGTTATTATTTCTTTTGATGGAGAAAAAAAATGCCATGACGCCAATAGAGGTCCGGATACTTTTGAAAAAGCTGTTAATGCTATAAAATTAATGCATGAAAACAGGATAAAATTTTCTACAATTACCGTACTAACAAAAAACAATATTCATAAAGAAAATATAGATTTTATTTTAGATTTATCAAAAAAATACAATTTTTCCACTACTTTTCAAATTTTACATCACAATTCAACAATAGGACAAAATAATATAAACATCTTGCCGACAAACGAACAATATAAAAAAATATTACGGTACATTTATGACTGTAAAAAAAACAATAATTTAATTGCTTCTTCAAACAATTACTTTAAATATTTATTAAGTTGGTCTGATTTGCATGAAGTTTGCTCCGATAAAAAAACAAATATTAAATGTATGTCTGTTAATTCTTATTTCAATATTGATACCGATGGGAAAGTTTATCCTTGTTCTGTTTTAATAGACGAAATTAGCGGAATTAATTATAATTCAAAAAATCTAATAAGAGATTTAAAAAAATTAAAAGAAAGTTTTAATTGCAAAAGTTGTGTTTGTGGTTGTTTTGTGGAATATAACAATATTTTTTCATTAAATATTTCTACCATTTTTCAATGGTTTAAAAATATTATTTTAAATTGACAACAAGATTATAAAACAATCCGAAAATTAGCAAGAACAAACTCATATTCCGAATTTATAATAGTATGTTGATTTATCGTTAAAATATGCTTTCGGAATTAAAAAAGGAAATAAGAAACGGTGCAAACAACAAAATAAATATTGTTGGCAGTATAAGCAAAGTCATCGGCAGCAACATTTTTATGGGAGCTTCGTGCGCTTTTTTCTCGGCAAAAGCAACATTGTCGTTATTTATTTGTTCAGCAATTTTCTGCAAACCGTCTGTTAAACCGGTTCCTGTTTCCAAAGAAGAAGTCAACGCTTTTACGAAAACGCTCAACTGTAACAAATCGTACTTTTGTGCCGTTTCTTCAAAAGCGGTTTTAACGTCTATGCCCAAAGCTACCTTATCGATAACGATTTTAAGTTCTTTTATCAAATATCCATCCAATATCGTTACTATTTTGTTTACGGAAGCGTTAAAATCTATACCGGAATAAACCATTATTGACAATAAATTCGCCACATCAGGAATTTGTTTTATGACGGACGACGTAATTTTGTTATACTCTTCGTATATTTTCAGATAAGGGAGTATTAAAAACATCAGACCTAAACAGGCCGCAAATATCAAATCAAAACCGAAAAGCAAAAAACTTACGACAAATCCGACAAGCATACATATAAACTGTATAAACATAAAATTATACGCATTAAATCTTATATCGCTATCAAAGTCAAAAATTTTAAGCATTTTATCAATTTTTGCAGCATAATCTGTTAATATTTTTAAATTAAAAATTTTCAATATTGTAATAAAACCGTTAGACAAAACGATTAAATACGACAAAATTATATTCAATTCTTTTTTATCCGCATTTTTATAAATTTTCCATTTTGCATAAAAATTTGATAAAAAAACGTTTATTATTGAATAGAAAACGAAAAACAAAACAAAAAAAGATAAAAACGTTAAAAACAAATATATCATAATTTTATGTCCGAAATTTTTTTCATTATAATTGCTCCGGTAAGTATCATAACTACACAAAACAGAAGAACGAAATTTCCTATCAAAGAAGTAAACAACGTTGAAATCATATCCGACTCAAAAAAATAAACAAAAATTATTATAACAAAAGGTATTACACTTGCGACATTTCCCGAAAATCTAACCTGAGAAGTAAGCACTTCAACTTTTGAACTTAAAGCCGTTTTTTGATTTAACGATTGTTCCGTTTTTAAAAGAATATCCGAGATTTTTATACCTGTAGAATGAGATATTATTAAAGCGTCGGTAAAAAATTTATAATGTTCGTTGGACACGTTTGAAGAAGAACTTTTTAATGCTTTTTCCAAACTTACACCTAAATTTATTTTATTTAATATTTCTTTAAATTCCGACGACAGAGGTTCTTTTATCCGAATTGAAACGTTTTCTATGGACTGAACGAAAGATTGTCCCGCAGATACGGAACTTCTGAACAAACGTATTGCTTCCAAAATCTGCTTATCAATAATTTTTTTATTTTTTTGTTTTCCGATTTCCGATATCGTCCAGTAAAAATATGAAATTAAAATATTTACGATTAATGCATAAATAACGTTCAATATTACAGATATTAAAATAAAAAGCAATAAAAATAAAAATATTTTCATTTTTTTATCGTTATAAAGACGTTTC
>JAZNAT010000183.1:0-18291 GCA_045586665.1 Endomicrobiaceae bacterium
AAAAATCTTTAAAGAAGTTTCTTCCGGCAGGAAAATACATGTAGTTATAACGGGCGGATTTCACACTTACGGATTTAACAAAATTCTTGAAGATGAAGGTATAAACTATATAGTAATTACACCCAACGTTACGGAAGAAGCCTCTTCCGCAGAAACGAAATATGAACAAATTTTTAAACAACAGACAGACATTTTATACGAAACTCTGCAAAAGATGCTGGTTTCTCAAATAGGTGAAAAAGCCGTTCTTAACAGCGACGTTATAAGCGCGGTTTCAAGCCTGTCTCAACCGCTGGAAATAGAAATTCTTAACGCTATGTTAAGAGATGCTTCCGTAAAAGACGTAAAAGTCGTATCGGTAGAAAGGGTTGATAACGGATTTCAAATAACGCTTGATAAAAAAACAAGAGAAACGGTTGTAATACCGGATATGCAGTTAATGCAGCAGCAAAAATCTGAAAAAGAGACCATACAAAGCAAAAACTTCGATTATGTTTTGGATTCTTATGAAAAGTTGCAAATCATAATAAAAAACATCAGAGACGCCAGAAGAGCCGTTGCCGACATCAGCGAAAACGAAGACCTTTTTTCACAAATACAAAGTATAGAAGAAAATCTTGAAGAAATTGAAGATTCCGCAATAAAGGAACAATTTAAGGCAAAAATCAACTCAATAAAGAAAGAATACTTTTTAAAATTGGAACTGGAAGGAAGTTTTGCTTATGCAAAAAATAAATTATGGTATAAGATCATTGAAAAAACTGTCAGATTTCTAAATAAAAATGCTGAAGAAACCGTTATACGGAAAAAAACTAAAAACATAGCGATTTCCGTAATAGAATTTCCTTTAATGGTATTTAATTCCACAGCAAAGTTTACCGATATGCACTATGACAACAGTACAAATTTTGCCGCATACAAATTAAGATACGATACGACAAAATCCATAAAAACAAAAACGAACAAAGCGGCGGCGTTATCGGTGCTTGCGGGTATAATTTTATCTTTAACTAACGTATGGCTGTTATTACCGTCCGTAATTGCGGCGGCAATAGTGCCTTTTATCGTTAATGTTGCAGAACATACAAGATACAACGAGTTTGTAGATTCTCTGGAAACAGCCGACATTTTACAAATTAACGGGGCTTTATCTTTTATAGAAGAAAAACTTAAAATTGAAACCGACAAAAAAGAAATTGAAAAATTGAATGCGGTCAAAGATACCATAACAAACGCAAGAATAAACGACATAAAATTGTCAATAAAACAAAAGTACGAAGTTACCGTTTACGGTAAAAAATACATAACGGAAGCCGTAAGTGAAAGGCAGGCGTTTAATAACGTAGTATATAAAGTTGCCCAAGGCAACAGAGTGGAAATGTATAAAATAAGAGAAAGTATCGGATACGGCAGACTTCCCGTAAAAAAGTTATCGGTTCAGGTAACTTCTTACGCTCAAACGACAGGCAGACCTATTTCTATGCCGCAACCCAAAACGGGAGAATATGAGTTTAACATAATAATTCCCGGGATAAACGATGCTCCGGATCTTTATCCTTTTCAAAAAGTTTATGCGCGTTCGCCGAGACAGGCTATTTATACTGTTATGCTGTCAATGTTTTATGCTACGCAAAACGGGCAACTTAAAGGCGGTTTATACGAAACGTTACCGTTTACTTCACAGGAAAGCGCAAGAGCCGTAGCGGTCAAAATATCGGAAAAATATGCAGGTAAAGATATAACGAAAATAATCAAAAATTTAAAGCCTTCGGTTGCACCTTTTACAATCGGTACGCAAATTGTTCAAAAAGAAATGAAACAGTTGCCGAATCAAAAAAAATATGATGTATTTATTCCTAACTTTAACGACAGCGACAGATTGGATGTTTATCGCAGCGTATTTGCTGTTGATAAAAGAGATGCCGTAAGACAGGCCGTTCTTGCAATAATTAAAGCAAGGGAACGAGGTGAAATTGACGGAGGATATTATAATTATATAACGACGAATCGCGATAATTTTGAAGAGGTTTTAAATGCGATTTATGCCGATATCGACATTGATAAAGCGGTAACTTTGCAGGAAAACGAAAAACCAAAAGAGCCGCAGTATGAACAGCTTTCCATAGACTCTTTGATAGTACAACAACAGGAAGAAGAACTGAATGCCGAAAAAGCAAAACCTTTTACGCAAAAAGAAGCTTTTATAAAACTTGCCGACTACGTAAAAAATAATTTTGTCGCAATAAAACGACTTTTTTCGGATGACGTATCAAAAAAAGACGGTGATAAAAGAGGAAATAAATTTTCCAGAACGGTTCATTTTACTAACGGAGACTCTCTGTTTTTTGATTTTTCAAGGACGAACGTTGACGATAAAACGATTGAACTGTTTACGGAACTTTTGAACGCATCGGATTTTCAGACTAAAAGAAACGATATGCTTTCCGGTAAAATTTATAATCTTACCGAAGAAAGAGCAGTTTTACATACGGCGTTAAGGAACGTAAAAATCGATAAAAGCGGTAATTTGGTATCAAAAGCACCGGTTTACGTTGACGGTAAAGACGTTATGCCGGATATCATTAAAGTTCTGCTACAAATGAAAGAGTTCAGCAGCAAACTCATTTCCGGCGAATGGAAAGGTGTTACCGGAAAACCGATTACCGACGTTGTAAGTATAGGTATAGGCGGTTCGGATTTAGGTCCTAGAATGGCAACTGACGCTTTGTCAACGTTTAAAAAAGGTCCGGATGTTCATTTCGTATCTAACGTTGACCCTAACGATATGGATTCGACGTTAAATACTCTCGGTTTAAACCCGGAAACGACGCTTTTTATTATAGAATCCAAAACTTTTACTACGGAAGAAACCATTACCAACGCAAACATTGCTAAAAACTGGATAGTTTCCTCTTTGGGAGAAAGTCCGGAAGTAATATCGAAACATTTTGTTGCCGTATCTACGAATAAAGAAAAAGTTGAAGACTTCGGTATAGACACTGCCAATATGTTTGAATTTTGGAATTGGGTGGGAGGAAGATTTTCAGTTTGGTCTGCGGTAGGTCTTCCTTTAATGTGTTCGGTAGGTTTTGACAACTTTATACAATTTTTATCCGGTGCCGCCGAAATGGACGAAAACTTTAAAAAAGACGATTACGCAAACAATATTGCCGTAATTATGGCTATGTTAAACGTTTTGAACAGAAATTTTTTAAACAGAAACGCTTACGCAATACTGCCCTACAACAGATATTTAAGGTTGTTTACTGCTCATATCCAGCAAGTCTATATGGAAAGTTTGGGGAAATCCGTAGACATAAACGGTAACGCAATAGATTATTCTACCGGCTCGGAAATTTACGGAACGGCAGGAACGGACGCTCAGCACTCATATTTACAGGAACATCATCAGGGAACCGACATTATCCCTGTAGATTTTATAGGATATTCTCAACCGAGCACCACAATAACCGACGAAACAATGAAAACGGCGCACAAAAGGCTTTTGGCAAACATGATTGCGCAAGCCAACGCCATGGCTTTCGGCAGAACGTACGAAGAAACGGTTGAAAAACTGATAAATGAAGGAATTGACGAACAAACGGCACAACAAAGAGCAAAAGCCCAAACTTTTGAAGGAAACAGACCTTCCACAATACTTTTATTTAACAAACTTACACCTGTAACTTTGGGAGCGTTAACGGCTTTATACGAAGATATGGTTGCAACATTGGGTATTATTTGGAACATAAATGCGTTCGATCAAATGGGAGTGGAACTGGGCAAAGTAAATGCCAAAGGACTTTTTAAAGCTCTGCAAGGGGAAGAAACTCAAACGGATTCTTCAACTCAAAATTTAATCGACATCATTTTAAACTCTTCGTCAAAACTTTCACTTTCTCCGATTTCAAAAATTTCAAATTCGTTATCTGCCATTATAACGAAAACTTTTTACGGTCATCTCTATTTAACGGATTACGACTCTTACGCAGAACGAAAACAAAACATTGAAGAAACGATTACCGCAGTACTTGAAGCGCCTTTACTTACGATTATGTCTGCGGAATCTTTTGTAAGACTGCACTACAAAAATGCAAAAACTGTCTCAGACATAAAAGATTTGGCAGGGTATAATGAAAGACTGGAAGGGACAAAAGAAATAAAAAAACAGAGTACGAAGACTTTCTTTAAAACTTTGGCTCTTACCGTACCGGTCGTTGCCATAACTTCGGTAATAGTTTCCGCCGTTACCGGCATATCTTTGCTTTTACCGGCACTCATAACACCGTTTGCAATAGCACTTATAGCTTCAATATCAAAAAATATTAAAGAACATATTGCTTATAATTTGGTCCATTCCCACAACAGACTGTTGAACCTTTCAAAACGCTTGACCGATTTAACGCAGTATTTGACTACGGAAAGAAACGACGTCGAACTGGAACAGGACATAACAAAAATGATTGAAGCCGGGTTTAACGAAGAATATATAATAAAGCTGCTTACACAATACTTTTCTTTAAGAAACGGAAAAGTTCCGGAAACAATATACGAAAAAACCGACGAAATAAAGTTCGGAACTGCGGGCGTAAGAGGTATTATG
Source organism: Endomicrobiaceae bacterium (assembly GCA_045586665.1). Classification (GTDB taxonomy): domain Bacteria; phylum Elusimicrobiota; class Endomicrobiia; order Endomicrobiales; family Endomicrobiaceae; genus Ruminimicrobiellum. The sequence continues at coordinate 4,604 of JAZNAT010000183.1, forward strand.
GGATACGAGTTTGACTTTTTGGACGTATCGATAATAACGCAGGCAATTTCAAACGTAATAAATGCCGTTGCTGCAAACCAAAACCAAACACCAGATGACATAAAAGTACTTGTAGGTGGCGATTCCAGATTTATGTCAAAACAGTTTGCCGAAATCGCTTCAAAAGTACTGGCCGCAAACGGAATACGTACGGTTATAAGCACAGATGACGTTCCGAGTCCGGCAATTTCTTATTATACAAGACGACACGGTTTTACGTTGTCGATAAACATAACTGCAAGCCATAACCCGAAAGAGTACAACGGTTTTAAAATAACTTTATCCGACGGCGGACAAGCTACGACAGATATTACTTCTATGATAGAAACAGAAATCAAAGCAATTCAAAACCGTATTGCACAAGGTGCACAGGATGCAAACGACATTATAAAAACGGTAAAGTCTTCGTCTAAAATCGACGTTACGGATTTTCGTAAAGATTTTATTTCGGATTTTATAAATATGATGAGAAATGTTTCGGCAACAAATAATAACGAAGCTCTTGAAGAGTTTAAACTGAAAGCTGCAAAATGGACGGTAGTCGTTGATCCTAAAAACGGTGCCACAAAATATTATTATCCCGACATTTTAAAATATTTCGGTTTTAATACGGTTATGACAAACGATACCAGAGACGTTACATTTGCAGACCAAAAACCGGAACCGTCTGCTGCCAATATGCCTTTACTTATAAAAACGGTTAAAGAAAGAGCCGAAAGCGGAACAGGAAACCTGTTGGGAATATCTACGGACGTTGACGGAGACAGATTCGGAGTAGTTGCGCAAAACGGACAGTATGTAACGGCAAACGAAATAGGGCTTATTATAGAACAAATGCGATTGGAAAAAGTTTTGAACACGTTTATAGACGATTTCATATCGGGAAAAATGCCTATAAAAGAATTTTTAAACAAAAAGCTGATTATTGCAAGAAATTGTGCAACGTCGCACACAATAGATTATCTTGCACAAACGGAAACAAACGACATTTTAAAAAAAAGGTTTGACGAAATACAAAAAGCGGCACTGTTACAAAACGTTGACGTAAAAATTGAAGAACTTATAAATAAAGTAGAAGTAAAAGAAGTAAATGTAGGTTTTAAATATATGGGACAAGAAAAACATAAAGCGGAAAAAGACGGCAACATATTTTTGCTTGCTATAGAATCTTCAGGCGGGATATCGATTGAAGAATGGATTTACGATAAGTGCGGATTTTTGGCAAACGTAATGCTTTTGACAAGCCTTGTAAATTCCGGTAAACAGCCGCAGGAACTGTTGAATGATTTATATAAAAAAATAAATTATGACCCGAAAGGATTCGAATCCGCAGTAAAGTTTCAGGAAATAGTTACAAGAGAACAACCGTCATGGTCACCTGACCAAGTAAAAGCCGAAGCTAACAAAAGACAAAACTCTTTCAAACAGTGGTGTAAAACTGCTACCGTTGAAGACGTAAACGTATTGTTTAAAAACGTTTTAAAACAAGATATAAAAGCCGTTGACGTTGCAAAAGTAGGAGAGAAAACCAATCTTGAAGGCATAAAAGTAAAATTTTCGGACAATTCCTGGATACTGTTGAGGTTGTCAGGCACCGAACCTTTGGTAAGAGTTTTTGTCGAAACAAAAGATGAGATATTAACCGAACAAATAGCCAAAACCGGCGAAGATGTGGTTAAAGGAAAATTTAATGAGCTTGCAAGTGCTGCTCAAACGCTGCAAATCGGGACGCAGCCTTTTAAAAATGTGATAAAACGGTCCGTTGAGACTCTGCAAAGGGCAATAATATCAATACTTTTCAAAGATAATACGGAATATACGATAGTTGCAGATGCCGGCGATTTGTCAAGGATAAGAAAAGCGCATCTTCTTTCCGAAGCACAAATAAAAGTCAATCTCGTACTTGCCGGTGAAAGCGGACTTATTGACGAAACCGATTCAAGACTTTCCACAACCGACGGAAAACTTGCTTTCGCACTGATAAACAAACCGAACGAAAATTTGACGGTTTACGGATACGAACAAATTGAAGGGCAAAAAATATCCGAGCAGGAAGCTTTAATTGCAATGCTTGAATACTTGAACGACGCATCCGAAATGTCGGTAAAAATTCTTGATATGCCTTCAAGTTTACAAAACATATCTGCAGTTGAAGTTGCCGAACTGACCAAGGATATGTTTACCGTTGCGGGAATCGGTAAAACGTTGATAAGTATGTTCTCGGATGCCGTTAAAAACAAAATGAATAAAACGCAGGATATGTTTATAAAACCGTCTCTTGTAGCATCAAACATAACGAAGGAACAAGTAGATTCTTTCTCCGCAACAGATATTCAAAGACTTAAAGAACAGGGTGTAACAACGATAATAATTTCTGTAAACGACGAAATTTTAAAAGAAAAAACCGACACTTTAAAAAATCTGCTGCAAAATGCACACGACAACGGTCTTAAAACGATGTTCGATTATACGTTTAATTTGCAAACGCTTTCTTCCGACAAATTTTTATTTTGGATAAAAGATTTTGACACTAAATTTGCTCAATTTAAAGAAAACGGAGGTATTGACGGATTGAAACTTGATTTGTCTCAAAGCGGACAAATCGCTTCAAACGGCGAAACCGTTTCCGCACTTTCAAAACTTGCACAAACCGTAAACGAACAAAACGTAGGTTCGTTTTTGGCACTAAAAATGCCTTCGGAAACAAACGTTTCGCAGTATGAAAAACTTTTAACCGATTATAACGTAAAACTTATAGTCGATTACGATTCGGATTTTATTTCACAGGGAATTTTAACATTAAACAGGCAGGTTTTGATTATAAATGTTTCGGCGGACAAAAACGGTGTTATAAGCGTGTCTAAACTTACAGACATTTTTGAAAAAAACAAGGTATCTATGATATCGTTCGATTCGACAATTTTGGAATCGGTTGACGCTAGTAACGGCTTTTCGTTTGCGGAAATTCCAATAGGCACGCTAATTTCTTCAATTTTTGAAACGACACCGGAAGGAAAAACGATAAACGGTATAAATAAAGGAAAAATGTTTGTTGTAAACGCAAACACACCTTTAAATCAAGACACCTTAAACTCATTATATGAAATGTATGCTTCAGACACGATAAACTTTAACGTAATAAACTCGCTTCTTGACACGAATTTTAAAGAAAATATCTCAAAATATGAGCTTGAAGGGTTTGTTCAAGGCGTTTTGCAAACCGAAGAGATGAGAATTTTAAACTTTACGGATACGACTTTTGACAAACCTGAATACGGCAATTTACTTGCGCAAAATCTTGTCAAATACAGACTTTTGAAAGGAGAAAGTTTTGATAATGCTACGCAAAAAGATGTTTATGACGTTTTGGACGTTGAAAAATTTTCAAATGTAATCAAACCTAAGATAGAAGAAATATTTAATATTTTAAACTCAAGTTATGAAGATAAAATTGATACCGTCATAAACGTCTTGGCATCAGTTTCCGACGGTCCGCAGGCAACTGCACAAGAGAAAGAGTTTATTATTGAAGGTCTTATCTTACTGCTTGGTGAATACGCAAGTCAGAATATATTAACTTTTAATTTCGGTAATACTACCGACGATATTGCAAACATCAAAGCATTGCTTAGAGCAGCTTAACGACAATTTATTAAATATAGTACTGTTTTTATGATTGAAAAAGCACTCTTTTTTTAAAGAGTGCTTTTTCGTTACGTTAATGGAAAACGATTGAAGAAAGCAAAATAAAATCGTTTTGTCAAGAAAATTTTTCTTGACAAATCAATATGTATGTTATATTATGACTTGCAAATACAATATATAGTATTAAACTCTACCGTCAAATTTTACTAACAATTTTACAGAGGTTTTTATATGAAATGTCCGTTTTGCGGCAGTTTTGAAGGACAGGTACTGGATTCAAGACCTATAGAGCATACTTCGGCAATTAGAAGAAGAAGGCAATGCAACCAATGCAAAAAAAGGTATACTACTTACGAACGGCCGGAAGAAGTAACGTTGATGGTTGTAAAATCCGACAGCAGGAGAGAACCTTTTGACAGAAACAAGCTGTGGAAAGCAGTTGCAAGAGCATGCGTTAAAAGACCGGTTTCCACCGAAACTATGGAAAAAATAGTTTCCGATGTAGAAAGCGAAATAAGCGATTACATTATGGAAGTACCTTCATCCGTAATAGGACAGAAAACTTTACAAAAACTGCTTGACATAGATACGGTCGCATACATAAGGTTTGCTTCCGTTTACAACAATTTTGCAGATATAAACGATTTTATGACGGAACTTAAAAAATTGAAAAAAGAACACGATAAAAAGAAAAAAAATTAACGGAAAATAGAAAAGTTTTTGGAGGAGAAAGGAAGATGTCTAAATTAAGAGAAGAACTGTTAAAAAAAATTAAACCCGCTTTAAACGAAAACGCAGTAAAGGTTTTATCAAAAAGATACTTAAAAAAGGATAACGACGGAGAACCGATAGAAGAACCGAACGAACTGTTTTTCAGAGTTGCCGAAAACATAGCTCAAGCCGACAAAATTTACGATAAAGATGCCAAACTTGACGACGTTATTACGGATTTTTATACTATGATGGCAAATTTGGACTTTCTGCCCAACTCGCCTACTTTAATGAACGCCGGAAGACCGCTTCAACAACTTTCCGCATGTTTTGTTTTACCTGTAGAAGATTCCATGGAATCGATATTCGAAACGTTAAAACATACGGCTTTGATACATAAATCCGGCGGCGGGACCGGATTTTCTTTTTCAAGATTAAGACCGTCAAACGACAGCGTAAAATCCACAAACGGAGTATCTTCCGGACCGGTTTCGTTTATGCAGGTATTTAATGCCGCAACGGAAGCAATCAAACAAGGCGGAACAAGACGCGGAGCCAATATGGGTATGCTCAGAATTGACCATCCTGACGTAATGAACTTTATAACGTGTAAAGACATCACGACAAATCTTACCAACTTCAATATTTCCGTCGCTTTAACGAAAGAATTTATGACGGCAGTCGAAGATGACGAAGATTATAATTTATACAACCCGAGAACAAAAGAAGTAGTAGGAAAGCTCCACGCAAGAGATGTTTTTAACAAAATTGTTGAACAGGCTTGGAAAAACGGAGAACCCGGTATAGTTTTTATTGACAGAATGAACGATACCAACCCCACACCGGAAATAGGAACGATAGAGTCCACCAACCCGTGCGGAGAACAGCCGCTTCTTCCTTATGAAGCATGTAATTTGGGGTCTATAAATCTGTCTCATTTCGTAAAAAACGGTGAAGTTGAATGGAAAAAATTGGAAACTACGGTAAAAACAGCCGTTCACTTTTTGGATAACGTTATAGATATGAACAATTATCCAATAACTAAAATCGGTGAAATTACAAGAGCCAACAGAAAAATCGGTTTAGGTATAATGGGCTGGGCGGATATGCTGTTTCAGCTTGGAATACCTTACAACTCACCCGAAGCCATAATCCTAGCTGAAAAAACAATGTCGTTCATACAGGAAAACTCTCATAAAGCCTCAGAAGAAATAGCGTTAAAAAGAGGAGCTTTCCCGAACTTTAAACAAAGTACATACAAAGACGGCAACCCTATAAGAAACGCCACTACTACTACCATTGCACCTACCGGGACTATCGGACTTATCGCTGACGCTTCCGGAGGAGTTGAACCGATGTTTGCGCTCGTTTATAAAAGAGCAAACTGTCTTGATAAAGCCGAAATGTTTATAATAAACAAACATTTTGAAAAAGTCGCAAAAGATATGGGTTTTTATTCGGAAGAGCTTATGGATAAAATCGCAAAAGAAGGAACGATAAAACATATGACAGACATTCCGGAAAAAGTAAGAAGAGTATTCGTTACGGCTCACGACATTTTGCCGGAAGACCATATAAGAATGCAGGCGGCTTTCCAAAAGTATACAGATAATGCCGTATCAAAAACTGTAAATTTTGCGCACACAGCAACAAAAGAAGACGTAAGAAAAGCATATATTTTATCTTATAAGTTGGGATGTAAAGGCGTTACCGTTTACAGAGACGGTTCAAGACAAGATCAAGTGCTTATTTCTTCAAGTACTACTTCGGCTTCCGGTGACGCAAACAAAGAACAGACACCCGTTGTACAGGAAAAGAAAGTAAGAAAAAGACCTAAAAGAGTCGTAGGTTCCACGCTTTTGATGCATACCGGCTGCGGGAAAATGTATGTAACGATAAACGAAGACAGTGAAGGAGTGTTTGAAGTTTTTACTCAGCTGGGAAAGTCAGGAGGATGCACTTCAACTCAGTCGGAAGCTAGCGCAAGACTTATCTCTCTTGCGTTAAGATCAAGAGTCAACCCTGCAAAAATTATAGAACAGTTGAAAGGTATAAGATGTCCTTCTCCTACTTTGACGGAAGGCGGAGCAATACTTTCGTGTCCGGACGCGATAGCAAAAGCGCTTGAATCTTATATTTCCGAAAAACAGATGCCGGACTTGTTTAACGACAATTCGCAAAAAAGTTCCGCTGTATCCGATTCGGCTACGACGCAAACAAAACTAAAAAAAGAAGAAGCCAAAGTTTACAAATCAAAAGCATCCGGAAATTCAGAAGGAACTTGTCCTCAGTGTCCCGAATGCGGAGAAATGCTTGAATTTGCCGAAGGATGTGTCGTTTGCAGGTCATGCGGATATTCAAAATGTTTTTAAAAGTTACGAATTTTTTTATAAAAAAATGTTTTTCGTCGGTTAAAATAGAGAGAGACAGAGGGGGGGGAGTAAATGGTTAAGTCTGACAAATGGATAAAACAAATGGCCGTTGAAAAAAAGATGATAGAACCGTTTGAACCGGAACAGATAAGAAAAGGTATTTCTTACGGTACGTCTTCTTACGGATATGACATGAGAATAAGCGGCGAATTTAAAATAATGAAACAAAAAAACGACGGCACTTTTATAGACCCCAAAAAAATAGATTCGAATCTTTTTACCGACGTAAAAGTTGACGATTTTATAATTTTACAGCCGCAGACCGTTGCTCTTGCAAAAACTGTGGAATATTTCAGGATACCCAGAGACATTATAACAATAGCGTTCGGCAAATCGACTTATGCAAGGTGCGGAATACTGGTAAACATTACGCCGTTTGAACCGGAGTGGGAAGGATTTGCCACGCTTGCAATATCAAACATAAGTTCAATGCCTGTAAAAGTTTATGCAAATGAAGGTATAGGCCAGCTTTTATTTTTGCAGGCAAGCGAAGTTTGTCAAACATCTTATGCAGACAAAAAGGGTAAATATCAGGCACAAAAAGCCATAACTACGGCAAAAATATAGTTTTTTAATAAAATTTACGAATTTTGTATTGATTGAAATATTAAAATTTGATATATTTTTTTACTATACTTTTAATTATTTCTTGTTGCGCATACACGAACTTTTAGGAGGAAATCATGGCATTTTATTTTTCTGAACCGTCTCATACTTTTTGCGAATATCTGTTGGTCCCAGGTTATTCCGGCAAAGATTGTATACCGGAAAACGTCAGTTTGCGTACTCCGCTTGTAAAATATAATAAAAAAGCCGGTCAAGAGTGTGCTCTGAGTATGAATATTCCTATGGTTTCAGCCGTTATGCAGGCTGTTTCGGACGATAAAATGGCAATTGCCCTTGCAAAAGAGGGTGGAATCAGTTTTATATATGCCAGCCAGACAATTGAAAATCAGGCTGCAATGATTGCAAAAGTCAAATCTTATAAAGCGGGATTCGTTACTTCTGACTCAAACATTCGTCCTGACCAGACACTTGAAGAAGTTGTAGCTTTAAGCAAAAAAACAGGGCACTCTACATGTGCTGTTACCGAAGACGGCTCCGCACACGGAAAACTTGTCGGAATCATCGCATCAAAAGATTTCAGAATTTCCCACTGTAAACCGAACTCAAAAGTTTGCCAGTATATGACTCCTCTCAGCGAACTGGTAACAGGTAAAGAAGGGATTACGTTAAATCAAGCAAACGAAATTATTTGGGATAAAAAAATCAATCAACTTCCGATAGTTGACAAAAAAGGAAACCTTGTCTCTTTGGTTTTTAGAAAAGATTACGCGACACACGAGTCTCATCCTTTGGAATTGCTTGATTCCAACAGAAGATATTTGGTAGGTGCCGGACTCAACACACGGGATTATATGGAAAGAGTTCCGGCATTGCTTAAAGCCGGTGCCGACGTTTTTGTTTTGGATTCAAGCGAGGGATACTCTTACTGGCAAGAGAAAGCTCTTAAAGACATTCATAAAAAGTTCGGTGATAATGTTCGTGTAGGTGCCGGAAACGTCGTTGATGCCGACGGATTCAATTTTCTTGCCGAAGCCGGTGCCGATTTTGTAAAAATCGGTATAGGCGGCGGTTCGATATGTATCACACGCGAACAAAAAGGTATAGGCCGCGGTCAGGCTACGGCAACGATTGAAGTCGCAAAAGCCCGTGACGAATATTACAAAAAAACCGGTATTTATATTCCGATTTGTTCTGACGGAGGTATCGTTCAGGACTATCATATAACTTTAGCATTGGCTATGGGAGCGGATTTTGTAATGCTCGGCAGATATTTCGCCCGTTTTGATGAGTCTCCTTCAAATAAACTTGTCGTAAATGGAAATTACGTCAAGGAATATTGGGGAGAAGGTTCCAACCGCGCACGTAATTGGCAAAGATACGATTTGGGCGGAAAGAAAACTTTAAGTTTTGAAGAAGGTGTCGATTCCTACGTTCCTTATGCGGGACACTTGCACGACGGTGTTTCGATAACACTTCGCAAAGTTACTCATACGATGTGCAACTGCGGTGCGCTTTCTATTGAAGAATTGCAGAAAAAAGCCAAACTTACACTTGTAAGTCAAACGACTATCAGTGAAGGTTCCGCACATGACGTTATAGTAAAAAATACGTCCATGCAAAGTTAAAACTTTAAATTTTTCGAATGTAGTTTTTAGTTTTACGGTTTGACGATTAAAAAAGAAAACGCAAAATCAAATATATTTTCAACTGCACGTTTATCATCTTTTTACCGAAAATTAAATTATTTTTTGTATAATTATAAACTCTAAATTACCGGATGCCGTGTCATATTGAAAAATTCTCTAAAAATTAATAAAATATTATGGATAACATGTACAAAACAAACGATATTTATGCATAGAACTAAATTTTATATAGTATTGGTAGCTTTTTTATGTATCGTAACGGCTTGTTCCAAAAATAATGGGAACAAAAGTGCGGGTATGCAGATAAAAGGTTCCGATACTATTGTAAATTTGGTTCAGGTTTGGGCTGAAAAATTTAATAAAATAAACAATTCCACAAATATCGGAGTAACCGGCGGCGGAACTGGAACGGGATTTGCCGCGTTGTTAAACAACACTTGCGACATAGCGATGGCATCCAGACAGGTTGAAGAAATAGAAATCAATCTTGCAAAACAAAAAAACATATCATATAAAGAATTTACGGTCGGGCTTGACGGACTGGCAGTTGTGGTTAACAAGGATAACCCCGTAAACAATCTCACAATGGAACAACTGCGCGACATTTTTATGTCAAAAATAAAAAACTGGAAAGAAGTCGGCGGTGAAGACAAACAAATAGTATTGTTATCCAGAGAAAGTAACTCCGGAACACATATGTTTTTTAAGGAACATGTAATAAGATTAAACAATCCTGACAGCAAGGATGAATTTTCTCCAAGAGCGTTACTGATGCCTTCTTCTCAAGCAATAGTTGATGAAATATACCAAAATTCCAACGCTTTAGGTTATGTTGGAATAGGTTTTATAAGCAATCAAATAAAAGCTCTTGCCGTTTCGGAAAAAGATTCAAACGAATTTGTTTTTCCAACAATTGAAAACGTGATGTATAGGAAATATCCGATATCCAGACCGTTATATTTATATACTAACGGAGAACCGTCGGGAATAGTAAAAGAATTTATAGATTATACACTTTCGGAAGAAGGTCAAAAAGTCGTAAGCGAAACGGATTTCGTTCCGATAAATATCAAAAAATGAAAAATAAAGTTATAGATTATATTATAGAAAAAATTATTTTTAGCTGCGGCATTATTGCAATAGTCTTTGTCGTATTGATATTCGGTTTTTTGCTAAAAGAAGGTTTTTATTTTTTTAAAGAATACGGAGTTTTAAAATTCATTGCCGGTAAATTTTGGTATCCGGCATCAAATCCGGCCGTATTCGGAGTACTTTCGTTAATAGTGGGTTCTTTATTGGTAACGGTCGGAGCTGCGGTAATAGCCGTTCCTTTAGGAATTATGACGGCTCTTTTTATATCCGAACTTGCTCCGAAAGGAATAAGAGATATTTTAAAATCAATAGTGGAACTTATGGCGGCAATTCCTAGTGTAGTGCTTGGTTTTGTAGGCATGGTTACGCTTGTACCGCTGGTAAAATCTGTTTTTGACATACCTACCGGACTTACGGCTTTTTCAGGTTCTATAGTTCTGGCATTTATGGCGATGCCTACAATCGTTTCAATTTCGGAAGATGCAATACGTTCGGTTCCTTGGCAGTATAAAGAAGGAGCTTATGCTCTTGGGGCTACAAAGTGGCAAACAATAAGAAGAATAGTATTAAAAGCCGCGATGCCCGGAATAATAGCGGCAGTAATGCTTGGAATAGGCAGAGTAATAGGTGAAACTATGGCGGTTTTAATGGTAACAGGAAATGCTGCAAATATTCCTTCGTCTATTTTCGATCCTGTCAGAACACTAACGGCAACAATAGCAGCCGAAATGGGAGAAACGGTCAGAGGCGGACTTCATTACAGAGCATTATTTGCAATAGGATTGGTACTTTTTTCAATAACGTTTATTATAAATTTCATAGCCGATTTATTCTCAAATAAAAACAAAAAAAGATGAATAACTTGAAATTGAGTCCGAAATTATCACAAAAAATAGCTTACGTATTATTGGCACTATCTACGATTATCGTTATAGTACCTGTACTTTTAATAGTTTTTATTATTATAAAAAACGGCTGGTCTGCAATATCGTGGGAATTTTTAACTGCAATGCCTGCGGACGGAATGAGAGCTGGGGGCATTTTCCCGGCGATAGTCGGAACTTTGGCAATAGTTTCCTGCGCAATATGTATTACGCTGCCCGTAGGGGTTTGTGCGGCAATATATTTAAACGAATACGCAAAAGATAATCTTTTAACAAGAATAATTAAACTTGCAATAGTAAATTTAGCTGGCGTTCCTTCTGTCGTTTACGGACTTTTCGGATTGGGAATTTTTGTCATGCTGCTCGGTTTCGGAGTTTCAATAATCGCAGGAGCTTTGACATTATCAATAATGGAACTTCCGGTAATTATAACAACGGCACGAGGCGCCTTAAACAGCGTTCCTTACGCTTTTAGGGAAGCAAGCTGGTCGTTAGGAGTAAGCAAATGGCAAACGATAAGAAAAGTGGTCTTACCTAATGCTTTACCCGGAATAATGACCGGAGCAATTTTAAGCATATCAAGAATTTCCGGAGAAACCGCTCCGATATTGTTTACGGCTGCGGCTTTTTATGTACCTCACCTTCCGCAATCAATGTTCGATCAAGTAATGGCATTACCGTATCATTTATATATTATATCGACGCAAATACCTAATATGCCTAAAAATATAATTTTTGGAACGGCATTGGTTCTTTTAATGCTTGTATTATCTATGAGTCTGTTTGCAATAATAGCAAGACTTTATTTTAGGAAAAACAGAAAATGGTAAATAAAATAAAAGTTGAAAATCTTAATTGCTTTTACGGAGACAAAAAAGTGTTGAAAGACCTCAACATAACCGTTGAAGAAAACGAAATTCTTTCCATTATAGGACCTTCAAACAGCGGAAAAACCTCTTTTTTAAGAACGCTTAACAGAATGAATGATATGAATGTCGAATTTTCAAGAACGGGAAACATTTTTCTTGACGAAAAAAATATTTTCAGTATGAATCCCGAAAAGTTAAGAACAAGAGTAGGTATGCTTTTTGCAATGCCTATTCCGTTACCTATGTCAATTTACGACAATATTGCATATGCTCCGAAAGTTTTAGGTTTAAAAAACAAAAAAAATATGGATGAAGTCGTAGAACAGTCTTTAAAAGATGCGTCTTTATGGGATGAAGTTAAAGACAGACTTGACTCGTCCGCAATAAAAATGTCTGGAGGACAGCAGCAAAGACTTTGTATCGCCAGAATTTTAGCAATAGAACCTGAAGTGATTTTATTTGACGAACCGTGTTCCGGTCTTGATCCCATATCCACGGCAAAAGTTGAAGAAGCGATGTTAAAATTAAAGGAAAAATATACCATAGTTTTGGTAACAAACAATGTAAAACAAGCCTCAAGAGTAGGAACAAGAACAGCGTTCTTCTTGATGGGTGAACTTGTAGAAATAGATAAAACGTCAAATATTTTTGTATCGCCGAAAAATAAAAAAACAGAAGATTATATTACCGGAAGATTCGGATAACTATAAAGGACGTAAAAAAAGGAGAATGGAAGATCGGATGTTTGCAATGGAAAATAAAAAAGCATGAAAATTACAAAATAAATTTTTAAAATTTCAAGTCTTCTAATCTTCCACAAATACGGAGTATTTTTTAATGCAAAAAGAAAATATAAAAATAGAAATAAAAAATTTGAACTTATACTACACCGATTTTCATGCAATAAAAGATGTAAACATGAATATAAGAACCAATAAAATAACGGCTTTAATAGGACCTTCCGGATGTGGAAAATCAACTTTACTCAGAACGTTAAACAGAATAAACGATACCATTGACGGAGTAAGAATAACAGGTGAAGTTATAATTAACGGTAAAAACATTTACGGTGAAGATGCCGTAGTTGACAGAGTTAGAAAAGAAGTCGGTATGGTTTTTCAAAGACCCAACCCTTTTCCGTTGACCGTTTACAACAACATAGCGTTCGGTCTTGAAATAAACAGAATGGTAAAATCAAAAAAAGAAACGGATAAAATCGTTCAAGAAAGTTTGGAAGATGTACAATTATGGGATGATTTGAAAAACAAACTTAAAATGTCGGCACTGGATTTATCGTTGGAACAACAGCAAAGACTTTGCGTTGCAAGAGTTATTGCTATAAAACCACAGATAATTCTATTGGATGAACCGTGCTCGTCGTTAGACCCCAAATCTACGGCAAATTTGGAAGAGTTGATGCAGGAACTTAAACAAAAATATACGCTTGTTATCGTAACGCACAACATGCAGCAGGCTGCAAGAATTTCCGACGATACGGGATATATGTATTTGGGCAAACTTATAGAATTTGACAAAACGGCTACGATATTTACGAATCCGTCAAAAAAAGAAACCGACGATTACGTATCTGGCAGATTCGGATAATAGTTCGGGGAAAACATGCATAACGATATGGAAATAATAAAAGAAGAAATATCTAAAAAAAATTATAAACAAGCTATTTCTTTATTGAAAAAAATAAAAACAAATTTTTATAGTACGGATGAAATACTTTTTCATTTTGCCAAATCATATTTTTATTTAAATGATTTTACATCTGCCAAATCATATTTACAAGAAACA
>JAZNAT010000184.1:0-7870 GCA_045586665.1 Endomicrobiaceae bacterium
CGTTATACTGTTTTTGTAAATATTTCGAATTGTTCGTTTTTTTGGAATATATATATATGTTAAAACCGTCCAAAATTATTTTATTTTCACTGCTTTCGTAAATATAAACCATATAGCGGCTGTCCAATATTTTTACCGTCCCGCCGTCGGTTAAACTATCTTTTATATTTGTTTCTCTTGTGTTTTTTAATTTGTTTATGCTTTTTTCTATCCATTTTTTGTGAGAATTGATAAATCCGTAAATAATATTTATATCCATTTTCAACGGCATTGTGACGTTTACCGTCAAATCCGGCAAAATTTTTATATAGTAATTTTTTATTTTTTTTCGTCTTATAAAAACGGTTATAAACGAGTTATCCGATAATGACAAATTATAAGTCAGAATTTGTAAACACATATAAATTAGTAAAACAAACTAAAACCGAAAAGTCAACCGCAATACCATACAATCGCCTTTTGATTATTCTTTTTTTATAGTATAATAATTAAATTATGAACTATATAATATTTTTATTAACGAAAATAGGATTTCCGCAGCAATACGTTAAAATTACGGCAGCCATAAGTACAATATTACTTTTTACTTTCTTTCTATGTGTCATTTGGTATTTATCAACCGTTTTTTCGAAGAAATTTATTAACAGTAAATATTTTAAATTAAAAAGCGGAAAATGGACTTACGCTTTAAAAGAAGCCAATATATTTTCGGTTATCGGTTATGTGGCGGCAGGTTTTATCGCAAACTTTTTTTCTTTCCTTTTTTTTCCGGAAGAATATGTGGAGCTGCAACATCTTGCAAACAAAATAATCAACATTTATCTTTTAATATGTGTCGTTCTTATAATTAATAAAATTTTAACCGTTACACAAATAGTTCATGATACGGGAAAAGAAATTCCCATTAAAGGTTTTGTTCAGTTTGTAAAAATATTCATAAATTTTTTCGGTTTTTTGATAATATTCGCATATACTATAGGAAAACAACCGATGTATTTTATTTCTTCTCTCGGAATAATGGCATCGGTTTTAATGATAGTTTTTAAAGATACGATTGTCGGTCTTACTGCAGGCTGGCAGTTATCAATGAATAAAATGGTAAAACTCGGCGACTGGATAGAAATGCCGCAATACGGTGCTGACGGTAACGTCACCGATATTTCTTTAACAACCGTTTACGTTAAAAATTGGGATAACAGAATAGTTACAATCCCCGCTTACGATTTGATATCGAAATCGTTTCAAAACTGGCGGGAAATGCAAAAAGCAGGTGCCAGAAGAATAAAAAGAAGTTTTTATATCGATATGCAAAGCATAAAGTTTGCCGATGACAAAATGCTGCAAAAATTTCAAAAATTCGAACTTTTAAAAAATTATATTGACGAAAAAGAAAAAGAAATAAACGAATATAACAAAAAACATGATATACAAGATACGATATATAACGGAAGATATTTAACCAATATAGGACTTTTTAGAATATATTGCCAGCAGTATATAAGGACAAGAAACTATATAA
Source organism: Endomicrobiaceae bacterium (assembly GCA_045586665.1). GTDB lineage: Bacteria > Elusimicrobiota > Endomicrobiia > Endomicrobiales > Endomicrobiaceae > Ruminimicrobiellum. Next base: position 1,520 of record JAZNAT010000184.1, read on the forward strand.
ACACGGATTTTTCGGCATTTGTCAGACAGCTTGACCCGACACCTAACGGAATACCTCTTGAAGTTTACTGTTTTACAAACACTTCAGACTGGCTTAAATACGAGGCTTTTCAAGCCGACATCTTTGACCATTTGTTGTCGGTAATTGACGAATTCGATTTGTTCATATTCCAAAACCCTTCCGGAAAAGATTTTAAAAATATAAAGTTACAATCCCATTTGTAAAAACAAACGATGTCTGTAATAAACAACAAGAACATAAAATAAAATTAACAGTATTGAGATAATAATGATTGAAACAAGATACCCGGAATAACTTTTTTCTTCTTTGGAGTTTTTCATATTGTTTTTGGAATATTGTTCGGCATCTTTTAAAAATTCATATTTTTCTTTTTCGTTCATCGTTTAAAAACCGTCCCGAATAAAATTAACAATATAAGAGCAAAAGGCGTAACGAATTTCAATAAAAAGTTAAATACGGCATACACTTTTTTGTTGCGGAAAGCTCTTATATTTCTTAACTTTACAAACCAACCGATTATCACACACAAGATAATCGTATTTAACGGCAACAAAATGTTGGATGTCAAATAATCGAAAAAATCAAACAAATTCAAACCGAAAAATTTTAAATTGTTCAATATTCCCATAGATAACGTTACCGGAATTGCCAAAACAAAAACGGTTAATGATACGATAAAAGAGGCTTTCTTTCTTGAATATTTAAAATTTTCTATTAACGCTGCGGTCGGCACCTCAACTATACTTATAGATGAAGTAAATGCTGCAAAGAAAAGTAAAACAAAAAATAAAACAGCAAAAATGTTTCCGTAAGGTATTTGAGCAAAAATATTCGGAAGAGTAATAAAAGCAAGCCCGGCACCGGAATTTACGTCCAGTCCGAACGAAAAAACGGCAGGAAAAATCATAATACCTGCAAGAAGAGCAAACATAGTGTCGAAAGTAATTATCGTATAAGCACTTTTTATTGTATTTTCCCTCTTTTTCATATAACTGCCGTAAACAAGCAATATTCCGATACCTATACTTAACGTAAACAACGCTTGTCCGAGTGCCGCAAGTAACATTTCTCCGTTAATTTTGGAAAAATCCGGCATAAACATAAATCTTAATCCGTCGGAAGCATTCGGTAAAGATAAAGAAAAAATGCACAGTATAATAATTATGAGCAGAAATAACGGCATCATAATTTTATTTATAAGTTCTATCCCTTTATTTACTCCTCTAAAAATAAAAAACATACACATACAAAGAAAAATCGTCGTTAAAATACACGGAATAACCGGCGAAGAAACGAACTTGGAAAAATAAAAACTATAATCCAAAATAAACGCATTTACAATATTTATGTATATATAGTTTAATAACCAGCCTCCGATAACGAAATAAAACGATGCTATTATAGTTGCCGTTATAACATTTAACCAACCGAATATTTTTAAATTTTTATTTACCGCTCCGTAAGCTCCGACATTTTCTTTTTTAGTTCTTTTACCGAAAGAAAGTTCGCAAATCAAAGGCAAAGAACATACGAAAAGGATTATTATAAGATATACCAACAAAAAAGCAGAACCGCCGTATTTTCCCATAATATAAGGAAAACGCCATATATTACCCAATCCTACGGCAGAACCTACGGCAGCCAAAATAAATCCTATTTTTGAAGACCATTCCGGTCTTGTTTGTTGATTTTCCATTATGGACATATTATACAAAAATGTGAAAACAATTTATAATTAAAAATTGCTCTGTGTTTTTTTTGGTTTGCAGCTTATGGCTTAATGTAAAATTTTGTGAAACAACTTTTCCTAAACTATTTGAAAGACCGAAAACTATCAACTATCATCCATAAACTTAAAATTGCAAAGCATTTTTTTAAATGCTAAAATATACATTTTCAAGGTGTTATTATGCCGAATATTACGGAAATAAGAAAGTATCCTAAAATAAAAGATTATTTTAAAGTTTTTTTTGATAACGAAACGGCAATTTTAATTGATGCCGAAACGATAGTAAGTTTCGGTTTGAAAAAAGGTTTATCCGTAGAGGAAAATACTTTTAACAAAATATTGAAACATAATAATTCCAACAGAATTATGAGTTATGCTCTTTATTTGATATCGAACAGAATGTATAGTAAAAAAAGTCTGTCGGATAAGCTACTGTCAAGAGGTTTTGACAAACCGGACATAGAGACAGTAATAACGAGATTTGTTGAACTTAATTATATAAACGATGAAGTTTTTGCTCAAAATTTGGTCGAATATTTACAAAATAAAGGGAAAGGTCCTTTTTATATAAAAAACGAACTTAAACTGCACAATATAGATAATGAAATAATTTCAAAAGTGTTGGAAAATAATGAAGAAAACGAACCTTACATGCAAATTATAAAAATAATGAAAAAGAAATTTTCAAAATTTGACGACAAGGATAAAAACGAAGTTAGAAAAGCAGCTATGTTTTTTCAAAGAAGAGGCTTTGCTTCGGAAGATATAGCAAAAGCTTTTAGAAACTTTGAAGACGATAATTAGAAATTAGTAATTAGTAATTTCAATATCTTTCAAACGAAATTTTTACAGATTCCGGATCGGAATCCGGAATGACAAATATAATTTAAAAATTTAAAAATATAAGGAGAGCAAAAATGGCAACGGCATTGTTAAGTGTTTGTGACAAAACGGCAATAGTAGAATTTGCTAAGGAACTAAAATCTTTAGGTTATGATATTATATCCAGCGGAGGAACGGCAAAAAAATTAAAGGAAAATTCCATAGCTTGTAAAGAAATATCGGATATTACAGGTTTCCCGGAAATGCTTGACGGCAGAGTAAAAACGTTAAATCCTAAGATTCATGGCGGAATACTTGCAAGAAGAGATATCCCCAAACATATGGAAGAATTAAAAAAACTCGGAATTAATACAATAGATATAGTAGCCGTAAATTTGTATCCGTTTGAAGAAACTGCAAAAAAAATTGCAAAAGCTGCAGATAAAAACATATCTCAAGATATTATTGAAAATATAGATATCGGAGGAGTAACTCTTATAAGAGCTGCAGCTAAAAATTATAAAGACGTTTTAATAGTTTGTTCCCCTGCCGACTATTCCGTAATAATAGAAAACTTAAAAAACAAAACCGTAAGTAACGATTTAAGACTTAAACTTGCAGCAACGGCTTTCAGACATACTGCATATTATGATTCATTAATTTCAAACTATTTATCTTATGAAGATTTTCCTACACAACAAGCAATTCCGTTAAAAAAACTTGCTTCGTTAAGATATGGTGAAAATCCTCATCAAAGAGCAGCATTATATAGTTTCGGTAACGAAGAAAATTCCTGTGCGGCAATTTCTGCAAAACAACTACATGGCAAAGAACTTTCATATAACAACTATTTGGATTTGGAAGCTTCTTGGAGACTTGTTCACGAGTTTGATAATCCCGCTTGTGCAATAATTAAACATAACAATCCTTGCGGGTGTGCGGAAGGAACCGATGTTAAAGATGCATATTTAAAAGCTCTTGCTTGTGACCCTGTAAGTGCTTTCGGCGGAATAGTTGCTTTTAATATGGTTGTAGATAAAGCCGTTGCAGAAGAAATAGCAAAACTTTTTGTTGAATGTGTTATAGCTCCCGACTATTGTCAAGACGCTTTGGATGTTCTTATGACAAAGAAAAATATAAGAATTTTAAGACAACCTAACCAATACATAAAGAAACCGTCAACCGAATACAGAATGATGGCAGACGGTATGCTTGTTCAAGACAGAGATGAGCAGTTGTTAAACGAAACAAAAACTATAACGAAAAGAGAACCTACGAAAGAAGAAAAAGAATCTCTTGAGTTTGCATGGAAGATTTGTAAGCATGTAAAATCAAATGCGATTATTCTTGTAAGAGGAAAACAGACCGTCGGTGTCGGTGCAGGACAAATGAGCAGAATAGATTCTTTAAACATTGCAATAAAGAAAATGAAAGAAGCAAAATTCGAAATAGATGAAACAAAATATCCTTTAGTACTTGCTTCCGATGCTTTTTTCCCGTTCCCCGATGTTGTAGAAGGTGCATCAAAAGAAAATGTTACGGCAATTATTCAACCGGGAGGATCTATAAGAGATAATCTTTCTATAGATTTAGCAAATGAGAAAAATATTGCAATGATATTTACATCTATGAGACATTTTAAACATTAATAAAGATGGAAGAAGAGAAGAACGAGAACGGATGATTGGAAGAATTGAAGGAGAACAACAGAAGAATAGAAGATTAGAAGAGTGGGCAGTTAAGTTTCCAATCTTCCACTCCTCAAATCTTCTATTCTTCAGTAGTTAAACTGCCTATGCCGTTTAAATATTATTTATCATTTTGTTTAATATTTTTATTAGTATCGGTATGTTATGCTTTACAAAAAGGACAAATAAATTTGTCCGATGTTGCGGATTATTCTTCGGTGCCTGAAAAAGTTTTTATAATAAAAAACAAACTGTTTCTTGATTACGGAGCCGAAAATTTGTTTTTAATCGTAAGGCTTTCAAAAAAAGCAAAAAACAACGAGATAAAAAGATTGAAACTTGATGTTGAAAAAATTAAAAATAAAGAAAATAAAATAAAAGAAATTAATATTTTACCTGCGGAAACTTATTTGCAAATTCTTAATGAAACCGTGGTGCAGCTCGGTATTAACAAAGATAAAGCCGTAATTCAATACCGTTACGAAGACGATACAGGAACCGTCAACGAACTTTACAGTGAACTTGACTTAGAAAGAAGCTCTTCGACTTCAAAGAAAAAAAACAAATTTAAAAACGAAATAAAATTTGATAAAGACAAATCAAATCAGATATTACATACATTTATCAATGTTGCAAAAAATTATATCGGTAATGAAAAACAATTTTTGGTACTTGCAAAAAATATGAGTGCAATAGTATATTTGTACGTCGATACAGACAAATCTTACATATTGCCGCTTGTTTTGCCTCCATATCAAAAAGACGGTAACGAGTTGAACTTTCTTTCAGTCTCAGGCGATTTTTTATATTCTTTTATAGTAAAAAGCCACGTAATACCGATAATAAAATCTCCTTTTACGTCATCTTACAGACTTTTTTCAACTTTTTCATCCACACTTTTAACTTTTTCCCCAAACATATCGGAAAACTATTATAAACAACAAGTACAAGACGATAAAATGATGGATATTGACGAATTCAACAAGTTTTTAGATGAAGAGCTCGGCACCAAAGAGTATAAAGCGCGGATGAAATTTCTTATAGACGGTGAAGACTTTTTTAACGATTTTTTAAACACTGCTAAAGCGGCAACTCATTCAATATTTATACAAACATATATTTTTAAAACGGATGACTTTTCTGCAACCGTAGCACAAATTTTAAAACAATATTCCTATAAAATTGACGTTAGAGTTCTTATAGATTATATGGGCACGGTAGAACTAAAAAAGCCCTCAAAAGACGTGATGTATCAGAATTATACTTTGCCGGAAAATATTATTGATTTTTTGGAAAAAGATTCAAACGTCAAAGTAAGAATTCATCCTAATACGTGGATTACCAGTGACCATAGAAAAGTTTTTTTGATAGATAGAAAAAAAGCTTATATAGGCGGAATGAACATTGCAAACGAGTACAGATACGTTTGGCACGATTTGATGGTATCTCTGGAAGGTCCTGTCGTTTCACCTTTATTAAAAAGCTTTTATAAAGCATGGTCTTTTGCAGGATTGGGCGGAGACTTTGCCGTTATAGCTACAAGTATATTTACGAAATCAAAAAGAGCCGAAAATAAAGAAGAAGATGATATGATAAACGTAAGGTTGCTTACGACAAGTTCTACCGATTATCAAATATATTCCGCCCAACTTGAAGCAATAAGAAGAGCAAAAAAAAGAATATACATAGAAAATCCTTATTTCAGCGAACATTCTTTGGTAAATGAACTTATTTCCGCCAAAAAAAGAGGTGTTGACGTAAAAATAATCTTTCCGGAAGTAAGCGACTTTATCGTTTCCGATAAAATTAATTTAAAAATGGCAAACCTTTTGATACAGAACGGTATAGAAGTTTACTTATATCCCAAAATGACGCACGTAAAAGCGGCAGTATATGATAATTGGGCTTGTTTGGGAAGTGCAAATTTCAATAAACTCAGTATGTTTAAAAACAGAGAAATAAACATTGCTTTTTATGATAAAAAAAAGGTTGACGAATTGATAGAAAAACTTTTTATAACCGATATTGAAAATTCCAAACGGTACGAAAATACGCAGGACGTTCCGTTTATATATTATTTGATATAATGAC
>JAZNAT010000185.1:0-2011 GCA_045586665.1 Endomicrobiaceae bacterium
ATATGGTTAGAGTTGTAGGTAAGCTCAATTTGAATCTTGTGATATAAACCGCCTGGCATTTTAGCGCTTTTTTCAGCAAGCAATATTTCCAAAAGAGTTTTTGGAGTATTGCTTTTTTTATTTACCCTGTCTGGTTTAACGGCGTCTTCGGGAATATTCCAAGTTTTGCCCGTCAAAAAAGCACCTTCAACCTTGCCAAGAGCGCAATAGTTGCGAACGCTACGCTCGGATACGTTCCATTTTTTTGCGATATCACTAACTGATAAAAACTTCATATAGCCTCCTGATGGTACTATTATAACACTTTATCGGCAAAAAAGCAAGAGAAATAATTTATAAAAAGTAATAGTTTTTGCCGATAACGGCATGAAAGTTAAAAAGTTTTTACGGTTATAAGTGTAAAAACCACCTAGAAACCACATAGTTTTTATGGTTATAAGTGTAAAAAGTACCCCTGAACTACATAGTTTTTACGGTTATAGGTGTAAAAAGTACCCCAAATTCATATAGTTTTTATGGTTATAAATGTAAAAACTTGTTGAAAATAGAAAGTTTTTCGAGTTTACAAAAGTTAGCGGAAATAAAAATTATTGACCTTGATGACGATAAAATTTTTTAATGTTGCCATATATTGTCATGTTTACTATGTTAAAATAGTCTTGTAAATCAAAAATAGCAACAAATATTGCCCTAGGGTATGCGGATATCCGCACAGGTTGCCCTTTTTAGGAGGGATGTGCGTAAATTTGGACAGGTGTTTTGAGCTTGATGTGATATAATAAATATCATGGAGGAAGAGATATGGCTAGTACTGATAAAAAAAGACGAATATTTGCAGGATATTATAAGCGGCTAACCGATGGATTAAGATTTTACGTTGTCGACGTTGTTAAAGACTTGGAAACGGAACAGGACGTTATAATTTGCAAAAAAGTTTCTCATAACGAATACGGAACTTACTTCACCTTAACACGTGAGGCTTTTTGCGCTAAAATTATACACGAAGGCGTAAAAAGAAACAAATATTATAGAGAAGTACAGCGTTACGGCATGAGTGAATTAGATCAGTATGATTTAGAATGTGACGGCTATCGCAAACCTATTGTAAAACAATCAAAATTTGATAAAATTAGAGAGTGTCGACAAAATTATAATTATTTGGCATACGCAAAAGACATCTGCGAATGGTATGCGATAGATTTTAAAAATTATCAATTAAGCATAAACCAAAAAAAGGTTATGGGATTTGGACGAAAAAGGGATTTTCTTGCCACTAAAGAAGACTTAAAATTCTTAAGCAACTGTCTAAAGACAACGTTGTCGGAATACGCAAACTTTTTTGAAGAACATTTTGCTGAAAAACTGTCTTTGAGAAAATATGCCGAAAAACATCACCTAAATCGTGGCAGCGTTGACTACATAAAAAAGAAGTTCCTTACCGCCTTTAGTTTAGAGTTAGAAAAAAGAGATTTGTCAGATGGTATAAAAAGAATTAAAACCATATAATACTGAAACGCCACCTTTAAGGTGGCGTTTATGTCAATTTTATGCATTTGCGATTGTTCGCTCCATTTGAGTGAGAGGGTTATTCCCCTTTCACTCTTTTTTATGTCAATTTTATGTACTTGCGAGTGTTCGCTCCTGAAAGAGTGAGGGGGAAATAAAGTTTTTTGAAAGACACCACGGACTTTTTTGTTTTTTGTCCTTATAAGTAGATGAAAAAATAATTTTTCATAAAAACCGTCAACTTTGCAGCTTTATACTCCTTAATTAGTGAAAAGTTGTTTTTCTTTTGACGTTAAAACAAAAAATTTTAATTGGCTCAAAAAGTGAGCCCTTTAGAAAATAAAATTTTTCAAAGGTTTCAAAAAGTGAAACGTTAAACTGATACGTTTTATTTGAAAAATTTTTTTAACCGTTCAAAAAGTGAGCAGTTTGGGATTTATAGTTACAACTAATAACGGTATCTATAGCGAAAGTCGACGCGCTATTTATATAAAAATTCTTTAGG
>JAZNAT010000186.1:0-5646 GCA_045586665.1 Endomicrobiaceae bacterium
CAATTTTCTTACAACGTTGCCCAACAGTATCGATACTCTTGCAACTCTATCGGCATACGGCAAATATTTTTCCAAAAACTCTCTTATCTGTCTTGCTCCTTGTTTGCCTGCCAGGCTGCTGTGGCGCTGTTCGAAATCCGGTTTTAAAGAATCGTTAATTTCGTCCAAAGCTATTGCAAATGCCGTTTGCAGAACGGTTTTGCCCGCTTTCAATTGTTCGTTTACCCAACCTGCATTTTCGGGCAGTACCGACCAAAACTCTTCCAACATTTCCTGCTGCGTTTTCGGTTTGGGATTTTTATAATCTTTTTCCCACTGAACGCTTTGCATATCTATCTCATCTTTTAAAACGGCTGTCGCTTTCCAAAACTTTGTTCCGTCTATACTTGTTTCTCCGATACTGAGCGTTCTTAGCGGGTTATGCTCCATTATTTCGTTACCCATGTGGTCGCCGGTAAGATGTGCGGAAGACGTCAAAGTTTCCGTATCACGGGTTGTTTTCTCACCGCTGACTTTATTATAAATTGAAAAAGTTTGAACTTTTTTGTTTTCGTCCAACTTAATGTGCAGAGCTATCGGTAACTCGAATTTACCGACATTGCCGTGAACCAGCGCGTTTTTTAACATTTCCTGTAAAAAGAAGTCCAGCGTAAAATCGGTATACTTCGAATCATGCCTTAAACTGTAGAAAATGTCGAACAACTGAAACCTGTTTGAAATTAAACGGTATGTTTGTCTATACTTTTCAAAAGCCTGAGCCGGCTTCAAATCGGAAGTTATAAACCCTTCTTTAAAAACATGAACTACAATAAGTTTGTTTTTGTGCGCGGCTTTTTCGATGTTTGCGGAAATCGTTTCTATATCATCGTCCAAATATAGGTCGACATAACCGTTTGTATCGGTGTCGGAATAAAGTTTTTCCAAATCTTGTTGTGAAAAATCAATATTGTTTTCTATCCGCCCTACGGGCTCGCTGTCCGTTTTTAAACCGCTGACCTGCGTACCCTGTTTGAATTTTATATCCGTAATATTTCCGGACTCGTCATAATTGATTTCTTCCATACCGTATGAAGCAAGCTCGCCTTTTTGCAATACCCATCTCCACTTTTCGTTTACGGAAACGCTTTGTTTGTCTACATAAAGAACGTGAAGCTGCCCGAAAGGCATCCTTACAACGACGTTTTGTCCGGCAAGCTCTTCTATACTTATCGGTCTGTTATTGAAATCTATTATTTCCGGTGCCGGTTCCGCAGTTTGAACCGACTGTTTTTGTTTGTTCGTCTGTTTTACCGTTTGATTTTTGTTCGTCAACAAATCTATCAACTCTTCGGTCGTTATAGGATTTTCCGTAGGGAACCCTTTAAAAGAATTTATCAAATCTTTAAGTTTTATATCTCTAACTTCGCGAATTGATTTTTTGTATCCTATACCGTACAACGCAGAAACAAGCTCATGCGCAAATTTCGTTACCGTTTCGGTAGTAACGTCAATTGCCTGCACTCTGTCGTCTCTGTAAAAGTTGTTATCTTTTATATTTTTTGTAGTCAGTACGGGTATTGCAATAATTCCCTGCCCCGTAAAGTCGGCAACTGTTCTCCAATATTTGCCGAAATGGTGAGTTACTATTTCTTTTCCACCGGTCTTTATCTGTATTTTGATTTTGTTTATATCATATACGTCAAAACCTCTTGCATTGTTATCTTCCGGCATTTCAGGTCTTATTATTATGGGACCGGCTCTTTTATCGGGAATAATGCCCGCTATTAACGTATTTACCACATACATTTCACCGAAATATCCTCTTAAATCGGTACTCGTTGCTTCATAAAGTTTTTTTGAATATCTTTCGTCTATAAAATTCAACAAATCACCGAAACTTGAGTTTTCGTTAAACCTATTTTCGTAAACTCTTAAAAAAGTTTCTATCGCCAAAGAAAAAAGTATCGGTGACCGTTTCAGATTTTCAATTAAAGATTTTCTTTCATTAATAGTCGTACCGATAATCTGTGTATTTTTCGATTTTAATAAAGAAACTATATTTTCCGGCAAATATCCTTGAGAAAAATCTATTTTGTCTATTTCCTGCTGCGATACGCCTGTTCTTAAGAGCAAATCTTTTATCTGCTTTTGAGTTAATTCCAACTCTTTATACGGAGACGTTTTTGACTTTGCCAGCTTCTTGAAACTCTGTATTATTTGTCCCACAGTATATCCTTGCGGCTGCCGGATATCGTTATCGTTATAATATGAAGCGTTATTATTTTTCCTTGCATCGTTTCTTTTATTTTTCTTACGTACTTTTAATTGAAGTTCAATAACCGTATTCTTATTATATTCGTAGTGAATATATTGTGATAGCGCTGTAGATACAGACAAAGATAACGCCTTTGAAACAAACGAATTTGCAGCCGGGGCGGCAAAAGGTAAAGCAAGAGATATGACAAAAGGTATCGCAAGCGCGGCACTCGGCAAAGATAAACTCTTAAAATCGTTTTTAACGGTCTCTTTAAGAGTTATATCTTTATCGTTAGGCTCTATTTCTACAAGCCATTTTACTATTGAGTGTGCAAAAATAAACAACGGCTGCATCACCAAAAATAACGGTATTCCTATCATAGGATTTATCATAGCAACCATCGCAGGTACGGTTCTGAATAAAAGCTCTTCCCGAATATGCGCATAAGCGGAATTTGACGCAGATATTATTTTTCTTTTATTTTTTTCAATAAGATTGATAATACCGGATTTATAGTCTTTGTCATAAGTACTGTCATAAATGAATTTGTTAAAATAATAGTGCATCTTTTCATTTATCTTAAATGCTTTCACAGTTGCAAAACAAAAAGCAACTACGGAACTTATTACGGGAATTTTTACCTTTTCTTTTGCAAATTTGTACGATGCGTTGAACTTATTTTTTATACTCTTATCAAGATATTCGAGTTTCTTTTCAAGTTTCTGTCTGTTAATATCGGAAACTTTATGCTGATCTAAAAAGAAATCGTTTATGGAAGGCAAAATCACTCCCAACATTATTATCGGTGCTTCGACTATGGAAATAATTTTTAATTTCGTGTCCAGTTTTATCGGAAAAAAGTCCAGCGTCTTTTTAAGCTGTGCCATAGTTAAAGGAGTCTGAAAAGCAAAAGCGGACAAAACTTGCATACGTAAAGTTTCTTCCGCATGCTCTTCAAAATACCAGTCTATAAAATACAGCAACGCTTGTTTAGCGTATCCCGTTTTTTCTATGTCTATAATTTCCGTTCCGTTCTTTGCCACATCTTCCGGATAAACGCCTGTTATAATTTTAAATGCTTCTTTAGTCGGTAAAGGATCTTTATATTGACGTTTTGCAGTTAAAGCTTCATATACGTCTGCAACATTTATAATATCGGTTATCAACCGCTGCTCTTGTTCTGTGCCAGTTTCTTGAGCAAACTGTTTTTCCGGAAACAATTTGTTAATTTCCGTATCATACCCGTAATTTTTATTTTTGTGATGACCTTTTGCTCCGACGGAAAACTCTTCAAATATTGAACCGTCCATAATAAGACCGCCGAACAACGTATGCATTTTCATTATTGCAAATTCTTGTTCGGTCAATTTCCCGTTTTTGTTTAATATTTCTACGGGAACCAAATTCTTACCTATATCGTGCAATGCCGCCGATATTACGAGTTTGAATTTAAAATCCAAATTATCGTTAATCGTTCCAGAATGTTCCGCTATTATTCTTGAATATTTATATACGTTTTCTACATGTTTTTTAGTAACTATTTTTTCGTCGTAAACGTTTATCAAAGCTTCGCAAAATTCGTTTTCCAGTAACGATATGAAATTTTTCTTTAAAGTATTTACGAGCTTTTTCAAATATGTCGTATCGGCTTCCAGTTCAAGCAAGTCTATACTTGTCAATATCTCATACATTTCGGACAACAAAAATGAAAATTTGTTTAAATTGTCTATATTTTGTTCTACTCTTTTTGCAAAATTTTCTATTACGATTCCTTTTTCTTTCAACCTTTCTTCCACTTGTTTTGAAAGATTTATAGTTTGCTCTCTTTTTTTCGTAAACTCTTTTTGAAACTCTTCATCGCTTTTGATAGAATTTTTTATATCTTCATAAACGTTTTCTCCGGTAAGTTCCCGTTTTAAAGTTTCTATATTTTCCGATACGGCACGGACTTTTCCGTAAAAAGTTTTAAATGAAAAAATACTTAAAAGTTTTGAAGGATTTTTTTGATATTTGTTATATTCGTAATGAGCGGTTTGTGCAACGACAGTAGATGTCGTTAAAGAAATTATTCCCGTTGATATGAGTATCGCTGCTGGTGCAAATAGCGGTAACGCTAACGATATTATGTAAGGTAACGTCATTACCGCAGCAGGCAATGACAAACTTCTAAAATCTTTTTTTGTTATTTCTTTTAAGCTTAGCGCATCGTCCCCTGCGGATTTTTTTTGAACGAGCCATTTTACTATCGTGTGAGAAAATACGAATAAAGGTTGCATTACCAAAAATAACGGTATTCCTATCATAGGATTTATCATAGCAACTATTGCGGGCGCAGTTCTGAACAAAAGTTCTTCCCAAAAATGAGCATGGTCTGCTAAAAATTCAAACACTTTATTTTTATCTTTCAATACGGAAAAAATAGACGCCTCAACCATACCTTGCGGTAAAATTTTAACTTTTTGCAATTTTTGGTTTCTTAAATTTTGTAAAACGGTCTCTGTTTTAGCGACGGTTTCATTCGTATTCGCATCTGTATGTTCGACAACATTTTCTTGTACGGTGTCCGTAGCTGAGACTTTAGAATCGGAATAAAGTTCTCTTATTTCTCGTCTGCTTTCTTTTATCGTGTCAAGAATTTCTTGATTATAAAATGAAGTAAACATCGTAATGTTGGAATGCGTCATTTGATATTCCATACTTGCAACCGTATCAAGCGTAAGTGCCTGCAACGATGCTTTTTCCGTTCCAAAAACGCGCATGGCATCTACAATACCTTTATGAAGATTACCCGTATTGTTGTCAATTGTATATCCCAGTTCCGTTTCCAAACCTGCGGCGGTTAAAATCGTAGGAAAACTAGTTATACCGTTTTCTTTTAACTTTGAATAAAGTTCCCTTGCAAAATAGTAAGAGTTACAGCAACTCAAATCTATTGTTACGTTTCTTAAATCTAGCGGATTTTTTTGCCTCGTAGCGGCATAAATTAAAGCCTCTGTCATTTGCTCAACGGTAATATTTTCCGATTTCACGGTTTCGGTTTTGGAAATTTTTGTTCCTCTGAAAACTTTATCTTTTTGCGGAGAAACTATTTCCAAAGCGTCTTTACCGCCGTGCCCTCTGAAAAAGAAATAAGCTTTTTGTGTTGAGAATATGTCGTTTATTGCAAAAGTTCTTATTGAATTCAACCATTTATCCGCAGCGCTTTCATCCTGCGCTCTTTCAAAACTGTTAATTTCTTTATGTTCTTTTCTATATTCTTCTAGCATTCTAGATATTACTTTAGAAGGTGTTATAGCACCAAATCCTACAGAAGAATACATTTCATCCATAGAACTAAATTTATATCTATTTAATGCAGTATTTACATATTCTTGTTTGTATAGTTCTGTTTGATTCATACCTATACGTTT
>JAZNAT010000187.1:0-4997 GCA_045586665.1 Endomicrobiaceae bacterium
CTATAAGATTTAAAAACGGGTTCCAAAAAAGTTTCGTTAATTTATAATAAAAAAACGCACTTTTTGAAATTCTTCCGTTAACGGTGATTATTTTTGTTCCGATTTTTTTTGCACAATATATCATACTGGGCCAGAATTCCGTTTCAATAAGAACCAAAACGTCCGGTTTTACTTTTTTTAATGTTGAAGAAATGAACGGGTAAAAATCTACTGGAGCAAGTGCGAAATACGAAATACCTTTGATTTTTGAAACGTATTCTCTTGCCGATTTTGTTATTACGGAAACTATGATGTTGTAATTTTTTAAATGTTCAATCATGGGCTCTACGGCTCTTGCTTCGCCTAAAGATGCACAGTGTATCCATATGGTTTTTTTGTTCTTATTTAAATTCGGTATTTTCCAACAGGCGAGACGTTCGAAAAAACAATAAAAAAATTCGCTGCGGTTTTTTTTACCCGATAAAATAATAGCCAAAAGTATAGGAAGTAAAAATATTAAAATTAAACAATTGTATATAAAAAGCAGTATGATAATCATATTTAAACCTAAATTGAAATTAACAACTATTATATATAAAACAATTGCCAAAGGCAATTGTTTTTAGTTGAACGGCTGAATGATTGAAGAGTTGAAAAGTTTTCGGTCAAAATCGCAAAACGATTTTAGTTCATGCCTCGAAATTGAAAAGCAATTTTTTTCTTGATTTTTAGTATATGAGTTGGTATAATTTTAAATTAAAGTATTATGTTGAAAACGAGCTTGATATGTTATCAAAAAAAATAGAACTGTTATGTATAACGTGTCCGAGAAAAGACGTTTCTTACGAACAACAGGTTGAGCTTGCATGTCTTGGCGGAGCGGACATGATTCAGTTAAGAGACAAAGAAATGCTCGATAAAGATTTGTTTGAATTGTCGGTAAAATTGCAAAAAATATGTAAAAGTTACGGGGTTTATTTTACCGTAAATAACAGAATAGATATTGTCGATATTTCCGAGTCGGACGGTGTTCATTTAGGACAGAAAGATTTGCCCGCTTATTATGCGCGTAAAATTCTTGGTTCTTCAAAAATTGTGGGTATTTCCGCTTCCGGGTACGAAAAAGTTATTGAGGCAGATAAGATGCCGGTAGATTATATAGGTTGCGGAGCGATTTTTTCCACACCCACAAAACCGGAAGCGACCGTAAGGGGAACCGAGCTCCTTTCAAAAATAAAAAAAAGGGGAATTATTAAACCGTTAATAGCCGTCGGCGGTATAAATAAAACGAACGTTGAAGAGGTTATAAAAGCCGGTGCAGACGGAGTTGCTGTCGTAAGTGCCGTTTGCGGTGCAAAAGATGTAAAAAAAGAAGCTCAAATAATAAAAGAAATTATAAAAAAAATAAAAAAATAAAAACGGTAAAGGTGAGCCAATGTCATTAATGGAACAAGCCAAAAAAAACGTAGTAACAAAAGAAGTGGAAGCCGTCGCAAAATACGAGCAGTTATCAACCGATTTTATAGTTAATGGAGTTTCCGACGGAACAATTGTGATTCCTAAAAATGTTAACAGAAAATTGAAAGAAATAAGAGCCGTAGGAGCAGGGCTAAAAACTAAAATCAACGCAAATCTCGGGACGTCTCCGGACCATATAAATATTGAAGAAGAGCTTGAAAAAATGAGAGTTGCCGTAAAATACGGTGCCGATGCTATAATGGATTTGTCTACCGGCGGTAATTTGGTAGAAATGAGAAAAGAAATTTTAGCTCAATGCCCGGTACAAGTGGGAACTGTTCCCATATATCAGGTTGCATGTGAAACAGTTAGGGGAGGAAACAAAAAAATTTCGCAGATGGACAGCGAACTTATGTTTGACGTTATAGAAGAACAAGCTGAACAGGGCGTTGATTTTATGACGATACACTGTGGAGTAAATCAAGAAACCGTTTCAATGTTAGACAGACAACCAAGACTTATGGGTGTGGTCAGCAGAGGCGGCTCTTTTTTGGTTAAATGGATAAAAGCAAACAAAAAAGAAAATCCGTATTACGAACAATACGACAGACTTTTGAAAATAGCAAAAAAATATGATGTTACGTTAAGTTTGGGAGACGGGTTCAGACCCGGCGGAAACTATGACGCTTCCGACGGACCTCAGATAGCTGAGCTTTCAATTTTAGGTGAACTCGCGTTAAGAGCAAGAAAAGAGGGTGTACAGGTTATGATAGAAGGACCGGGACATATTCCTATAGATCAGGTTCAGGCAAACGTTCAGCTTGCAAAAAGGTTGACACATAATTCGCCTTTATACTTTTTAGGTCCTTTAGTTACCGATATTGCTCCGGGTTACGATCACATAACGTCGGCAATAGGCGGTGCGATGGCTGCAAGTTACGGAGTTGATTTTATTTGCTACGTAACTCCTGCAGAACATTTAAGACTTCCCGACGTCGACGATGTCAGAGAAGGTGTAATTGCCGCAAAAATTGCCGCTCACAGTGCCGATATCGTCAAAAATGTTAAAGGAGCAAAAGAGCAGGATTATAAAATGTCGAAATATAGAAAAGAAAGAAATTGGGAAAAACAGAGAGAATTTTGTTTGGATCCGGTAAAATTCGATAAAGAAAGAGCAAAGATAGCACCGAACTTGAAAGATACTTGTTCGATGTGCGGA
Organism: Endomicrobiaceae bacterium; assembly: GCA_045586665.1. Classification (GTDB taxonomy): domain Bacteria; phylum Elusimicrobiota; class Endomicrobiia; order Endomicrobiales; family Endomicrobiaceae; genus Ruminimicrobiellum. Next base: position 2,657 of record JAZNAT010000187.1, read on the forward strand.
GAATTTTGTTCAATGAGAGAAGAATTATGAAACAGACGACAATAAAAGTAAGAGTGCCGGCAACTACGGCAAATTTGGGACCAGGATTTGATATTTTCGGTGCGGCGTTATCTTTGTATAACGAACTTGAAGTATCGGAAGTCTCTCAAAACGGAAAAGCGAAATTTATAATATCCGGTGAGGGGAGAAAAATTCTTCCCAGAGACGAAAGAAATATTCTTTGGAAATCCATGTCGACCGTTTTTGAAGTTTTAGGTTTAAAAGAAAAGTACAGACTTAAGAATTTTAATATAAAATTGACAAACAATATTCCCCTAAGTTCGGGGTTGGGCTCATCTTCTGCGGCAAGAGCTGCCGGAATAATTGCCGCAAATAAAATATGCGGCGATAAAATGACAAAAAACGAAATGTTGAAAATAGGTATAAAGTTGGAAGGGCATCCAGACAATATAGTTCCCGCTTTTTACGGCGGAGTATGTGTTTCCGTAAACGACGATAACGACGATCTTGAAATAGTAAAACTGCCGACTCTGAAAATGAAAGCCGTAGTATGTACTCCTGGTTTTGAACTTGCGACGGAACGCTCAAGAAACATTTTGCCGGAAAAGTATGACAGAAAAGATATTGTTTTTAACGGAGCAAGAATAGCTTTGCTTACGAAAGCTTTTTGTATGAACGATTTTACTATTTTACGGAAAGCCATGCAGGATAAACTCCATCAGCCTTACAGAGCAAAACTTATTCCTGTTATGAAGGAAATAATTTCTTCGGCGCTCGATGCCGGCGCATACGGTGCTTGTCTGTCAGGCTCGGGACCGTCAATGATAGCTTTTTGCAGTTCAAGTAAAGCACAAGACGTTTCAAAAATTATGGCAAAAGTGTGGAAAAAGGAAACTGTTCCGGTAAAACAGTTTATTTTGGATTTTGATAATAACGGCGTAAAAATAATATAGATTTCGGAGAAGAGAAAATGGCACTAATTGTGATGAAGTTCGGAGGCTCGTCTGTAGCCGATAACGAAAAATTAAAGCATGTTGCAAGCAAAGTTATTGCCAGAAAAAAGGGTGGCAATAAGATTGTTGTCGTAGTCTCGGCACCGGGTGATACGACCGACGATTTGATAACAAGAAGCGAGGAGATTACGACGGATCCAAACCCGAGAGAAATGGATATGCTGCTTGCTACAGGTGAACAGATGTCAATATCTTTACTTGCTATGGCGATACAATCATTAGGACATAAAGCGGTTTCTTTAACCGGTTTTCAGGCTGGAATTTTAACCGATGACGACCATACCAGAGCAAGAGTAAAAAAAATAGAACCTAAAAAGATATTTTCTTTGCTTGACGATGGGAATATAGTTGTCGTTGCGGGATTTCAAGGAATGAATAAATCCGGCGACATTACGACTTTAGGCAGAGGCGGTTCGGATTTGACGGCCGTAGCACTTGCGGCTCAAATGAAAGCCAATCTTTGTGAAATATACAGCGACGTAGAAGGTATTTTTACAACCGATCCGAGGGTAGTTAAAGAGGCCAGAAAAATAGATTTGATTTCTTATGAAGAAATGCTTGAAATGGCGGGTTCCGGCGCTCAAGTTATGCAGACAAGAAGTATAGAAGTTGCAAAAAAATACGGAATTGAAATTCATTCAAGATCTACTTTTTCCGAAAAAGAAGGAACTTATATTGTTAGTGAAGAAAAAATAGGGAGAAAAAAAATGGAAGACCTTATGGTATCGGCAGTAACATTTGATAAAAATCAAGTAAAATTTTCTTTGATAGATTTACCGGACGTTCCCGGTATGGCGGCAAAAATATTCAGTTCCATCGCAAAGCTTGGCATAAACGTCGATATGATTATTCAGTCTGCGGCGTTAGATAAGAAAAACGACATTTCTTTTACCGTAAGCAAAGTCGATATGAAAAGAACCCAACAAAAAGTTGACGAGCTTGCAAAAGAATTAAAAGCGCAGTCTGTAACCTGTGACGAGCATGTTGCAAAAGTTTCCGTCGTAGGCGTCGGTATGAAAAGCCATGCGGGAGTTGCATCCAAAATGTTTGAAATTTTGGCAAAAAACAAAATAAATATAGAGATGATTTCTACAAGCGAGATAAAAGTTTCCTGCGTTATAGATTCGGAAGATTTGAATAAAGCCGTAAACGAACTACATAAGGGGTTTAAATTAAACAAAAAATAAATTTTTGTTTTACAAAAATTTGAAGTATAGATGTACGTAGGATTTTTTTATGAAACAAATAAAAATATTCGATACCACTTTAAGAGACGGAAGCCAGAGTGCGGGAATATCTTTTTCGGTTGAAGATAAAATTAAAATTGC
>JAZNAT010000188.1:0-3900 GCA_045586665.1 Endomicrobiaceae bacterium
GAGTTGGAATCTAGGGCATTGCCGCAAGACGAAAGATATAATATTATTTACGATATACAAAAAGAAGCAAAAATTTTGGGGATAAACGGATAAACGAAAAATGAAAAAAATAAAGTTTGTTTTAGGAATACACAATCACCAACCGGTGGGAAATTTCAAATGGGTGTTTCAAAAGGCTTACGACATAGCGTATAAACCTTTTATTGAAGTTATGGTAAAACATAAAAGTATAAAATGGAATCTTCATTCCAGCGGTATGTTGTGGGAATTTATGTTAAAGGAGCATCCTTCTTACATAAAAAGCATAAAAAATATGATTTATTCCGAGACTTTGGAAATAATTTCCGGAGGATATTACGAACCTATACTTTCCGTAATACCTTCTGTCGACAGAACGGGACAGATAAAACAGTTGTCGGATTTTATAAAAAATACTTTAGGTTATGAACCGAAAGGAGCATGGGTAGCCGAAAGGGTGTGGGAACCGTCTCTTGTTACGACGCTTTGCGAATCGGGAATAAAATATACGGTTTTGGACGACGTTCATTTTATGGCGTCAGGGTTAAAAGAGAACGATTTAAAAGGATATTATACTACCGAAGATCAGGGGAAAAGTCTTAACGTTTTTCCGATAAGTCAAAAATTAAGATATATGATTCCTTTTCAGGACGTTAGCGTGTGTATTGATTATTTCAAGCAGCTTGCAAATGAAAATAAAGACGATATCGTCGTAGTTATGGCTGACGACGGCGAAAAGTTCGGTATGTGGCCTGGAACGGACAAACACGTTTACGAAAACGGTTGGCTTGACAAATTTTTGACGGCACTTGAAGAAAATTCCGATATCGTTGAAACGGCAACTTTTTCGCAAGTTTTAAACGAAGTTAAACCGGCAGGAAGAATTTATCTGCCGACAAACTCTTATTTTGAAATGTCGGAATGGACACTTCCTTCAAGCTCGCAAAATTCTTTTGACGAGTTCGTTAAACAGAACGAGTTCAAACCGGACTTTAAACCGTTTATAAGAGGCGGTTTTTGGAGAAACTTTTTGAATAAGTACGAAGAATCCAATAACATGCATAAGAAGATGATAAGAATAAGCAATAAAATTCAAAGCAGAAAAAAAGAAAAGTTAAAGACCACGTCCGAAATGCAGAAAGAATTGTATGCCGGTCAGTGTAACTGTGCGTATTGGCACGGCGTATTCGGAGGGCTTTATCTGCCTCATTTGAGAAATGCGGTTTATACGTGTCTTTTAAAATCGGAAAATTTGTATAACAAAAAGTACGGTTCTAAAGATTCATGGACGAAACAAGATTTTGACTGTGACTGTATTGACGAGTTTTTGTACGAAAGTCAAAACCAAAACATTTATATTGATGCCGAGCAGGGGGGAAGCCTTTTTGAGTTTGACGTTCTGGAAAAAAATTATAATTTTTCAAATGTTCTTACCAGAAGATATGAAGGTTATCATAAAAAATTGAAAGAAGCGATAGAAAATAATAAAGTTACCGACTCTCAAGAACTTACTTCAATTCACAGTGACGCGGTAAAAGTTAAAGAGCTCGGGCTGGAAAATCATTTGATTTACGATTGGTACAGAAAAGTTTCATTATTGGATCATTTTTTCACTGCAGATACCAAATACGACCAGCTCTATAACGTTAAATTTAAAGACGAAGGCGATTTCGTTTTGGGAAGATATGATGCAAAAATCGTTAAAGATACGCTTGAACTTGTAAGATTGGGACATGTTTGGTATAACGGTGTTCATTTGCCTGTAGAAGTAACGAAAATTATAAAACCGTTGAAAAAAGACGGTTATGAAACGGAATACAAAATAAAAAACGTTTCCGACACTTTTATGGAGTTTAAGTTCGGTTGTGAACAGGTTTTTGCTTTTTCGGAAAATACTCCCGATGACAACAGAGAGCTTGTAAACGTAAAAGAGTGGGAAAGAAAAGATGAAAATCTCGGGATGAAAATAAAAATTTCTTCGTCACGGAATTGCGACTTTTGGATTGTTCCGATACAGACCGTTTCAACTTCGGAAAACGGTTACGAAAAAACTTATCAGGGAACGACGGCGGTAACCGTTTACAAGTTTTCTTTAAACAAAAACGAAACGTTCTCTTTTAAATTAAAGACGGAAGTGATTTATAAATAATATGGAACACATAATAATTTTTTCAATAATAGGGGCGATTTTAAGTGCCGATATAACGATGTTCGGACAATTTATGATATCAAGACCGATTTTCTGCGGACCGCTTTTCGGCTATCTTTTGGGTGACATCTATACAGGGTTGTGGCTCGGTATGATTGTGGAAATGATGTGGATAAACGAAATCCCTATGGGTGTTTCCGTACCGGTAGATTTGACGATGATGACAAGCGTAAGCGTTATTTGGGCATGCTCGTTTTTTAACGGAAGCAGGGAAGCTGCAATTTTTGCATTAACCGTAGCCGTACCGTTTGCATATTTGTATAAAGAAATTGATTTGGCAGGACGTATGTTCAATACTAAAATAATGCATTGGGTTGAAAAAGGTATATTTGAAGGTAAAGAGTCAAGAATTTCAAAAGGGATTTATTTGGGACTTGTTTTCTTTTTTTTGAGAAGTTCCGTTATGTATTTTCTTATTCTGCTTTTAGGCGGACTTTTATATAAAGAAATATATTCTTACGTTCCCATACAGTTGTCAATAGCTTTCAAAAAGGCATGGTTTTATTTACCGCTGTTCGGGTTCGGTGCTGTTTTATATAATTTCAGAACGATAAAAATACCTTTTATAAAGAGAACAAATGATTAAAAATTTCGTTTTTTTAAGAACGTTTTTTTTGCAGGCTTTATGGAATTTTGAGAGATTACAAAATATAGGTTTTTTGTATATCATGTATCCTGTATTGAAAAAACTTTATCCTAATAAAGAGGAAAGAAAAAAAGTTTTGTTAAGACATTCCGGTTTTTTCAACACCAACCCTTATATGGTAAATATCATAGTTGCAATGGCTATAAACTGTGAACGAAATATTTCCGAAAACAAAGAACAAAATACGAAAAAGCCCGAAATGATTAAAACTTTAATGGCAGGTCCTGTTGCGGCAATAGGAGATTCTTTTTTTTGGGGAACGTGGAGACCGTTCGTTTCATTCGTTTCAATACTGCTTATAATTTTGTCTATGAATATGTTTACGATAAACTATTTGTGGATAGCACCTGTAATTTTTATAGTTTTGTATAATGTCGTCCATTTATCGTTCAGATATTGGTCGTTAATAGTAAGTTTCAGACTTGACGAAAAAATGATTAAACTCGTTTCAAAACTTGAAATTACCTATATCGGAGACATTTTCAGAATTATAGGTCTAATCGTAATTTCTTTGGCAATCTTTTTTTATTTTAAAACTTTCGGTCTGGTTCCTGTTATAAATCCGCAGCTGCACGAGCTCGTTTATCCGGAAGTTTTATTGTACGGAGTCATATTTCTGCTGAGTTTTATTTTGGGAAGAATAAGACCCGTCATTATGTTTTATCTGGCTATAATTTTTAGTTTTATATTAGGATATTTGGGGTTATAAAATGAAAGAACAAAAAGTAAAAATCGTCAACAAGTTGGGATTGCACGCAAGACCGGCATCTTTAATAGTTCAAACGGCAATGAATTTTTCGTCGTCGATTTATATAATTAAAGAAGAGTCTAAAATAGACGCAAAAAGTATAATGGGCATCATGATGCTTGCTGCCGCATGCGGAACGGAACTTTTACTGCGCGCCGAAGGCAGTGACGAGGATACTGCGTTAAATAAACTTATAGAGTTGTTTAATAACGGTTTCGGAGAGGAGATATGACAAAACAAAGTAACATTATTTTAAACGGTATTGCCGCATCTTCCGGA
>JAZNAT010000189.1:0-1842 GCA_045586665.1 Endomicrobiaceae bacterium
ACCGAACCTTATGTCCCAGTTTTAGATGAGGACGAACATAATTATTACGAAGTTTCAAACGCAAAAGAAAGATATAATTATATTTTTAATACAATAAACAATTATATATTAGGAACAAAATTTAAAATTTCCGATAATGAAGATTTTAAAGGAGAAGTTATTGTCGGTAACAAAAAATACGATATTTTTTCTATACCGACATCATCTGCATTTAGTTACCCCGGTTCTTTTGCGGATATATGGGTAGATCAACAATCCGGTCTAATAACAAGATTTTCTTTTAAATATAACAATACAGAAGCCTTATATTTTTTGTATAAAATTTATGATATTAATTATTATTATAATATAAATCCTAATAGTAACGATGACATTATTTTTATAAATAATAAAAACATATTTTTATACGCTTCAAACCAAAGCTTTGATTTCTTCGAAGAAGAAAATTATAATAAAATCGATTGTTTTTTGAACAGAGAAGTTTTTGAAGAGTTATTTAATATAAAAAAACCAAAATAAAATACCTGTTATAAACAAGTTTGTTGTTTGAATATTTCATACAAAATTACAGCACTTGCACAAGACACATTTAAAGAAGAAATCGTACTTTTTTGCGGTATTGTAATAATAAAATCACATTTTTCTTTTATTTTTTGATGTATTCCGAAACCTTCACTGCCCAAAACCAAAACGGCAGGAAAAGGAATTTTTGTGTCTGTTATGGAATTATTACCGTTTTCGGCGCCGAGTATCCAAAAACCGTTGTCTTTCAATTTTAATATTGCTTGCGATGAATTTGTAACTCTTGTTATTTTTATATGCTCTATAGCACCGGCAGATGTTCTTTCTACCGTTTCGTTTATTGTTGCGCTTCTCCATTTAGGCACAATAACTCCGTCAACACCGAAACATACTGCATTTCTTATTATTGCACCTAAATTGTGAGGATCTTCTATTGAATCAAGAAGTAATAAAAGACCGTTTTGTTTATTTTTTACGGTATTTATCAAATCTTCAAGCTCAACATAATTTGTTGAAGAAACTTCCGCAACCACACCTTGCGTGTTTTCCACTTCATACTTGTCAAGTTTTTCAGGCGGAACGTTGTTTATAACGATACCTTTTGCTTTGGCAAGTTTAACAATTTCGCTTACAGCACTGCCGTGAGCCGTTTTTGAAATAAGAATTTTGTTTATTGTTCTGTTACCGGACTTTATTGCTTCAAGAACGGAATTTCTACCGAATATTTTGTCCATTTTTCCCCTAGTATTATTACTTTTTAATTTATGTGTAGATTATACCAAATAAAAAGGAAATAATTTATTTTTAGAACTTATACTTTATACCTAAATTTCCTGAAAAGCCATTTATTCCACCACTTCTGTCGGTTACTTGTGCATAACAGCTCCACGGTGTATTTATAAAATCTTTATTTACTCCAGCACCATATTCAACATAGCCATCTATTTTATCTGTTTCAAACTCTGTTCCGTCAACAACTACTTTTGCTTTATCACTTATATTTGTTACATAACCTAACAAACCGTTAAAAACGGCTGTGTTGTTGTGTAGAGTTAGAAGTATACAAAACAAACAGCCGTAGCTCCTTGACCGGAAGGGCAAAGAACACTCGGAATAAAAAGTTAAGGTAATTAGTCTTAACCTTTTATTCCTATACGGTTTGTTTTTGGCTTCTAACTACATTTGCCTTAGCAAAAGTACGTCCTTTCGGATTCCAAAAACAATATTAAGTTTTAAACTACAATTTTTAGTATAGCATCTTTTTTTATTGTTATAAAAACAAAAAAGCAAATACATTAAATTATTAAAACAATGTATTTG
>JAZNAT010000190.1:0-11777 GCA_045586665.1 Endomicrobiaceae bacterium
AATCTTCCAATTATCTAATCTTCTATTCTTCCAAATCACATCTCTTTCCTTCCGGCGATGGCTTTGGATATGGTAACTTCGTCGGCATATTCTATGTCTCCGCCGACAGGCATGCCGTAACCCAGTCTTGAAACTTTTATACCTAACGGTTTTATCAGCTGTGCAAGATAAACGGCAGTAGTTTCACCCTTGGAATCCATATCGGTAGCAAGTATAACTTCGGTAATTTTGTCATTTTTTAACCGGCTTATAAGTTTATCTATTCTTATATCTTTAGGACCTACAGCATCAAGAGGAGAGAGCGCTCCACCTAACACGAAATATAACCCGTCATAATCTTTAACTTTACTTACGGCTATCAAATCTTGAGGAGTTTCAACTACGCATAACAGTTCCCTGTTTTTTGATTCATCTGCACATATAGGACACGGGTCGGATTCGCTTAAATTGTAACAAACCGAACACACTTTAACTTTCTGTCTTGCTTTTTGTATAGCTTCCACAAAAGAGGTAGCCTCAAAATCGGACATTTTCAATATGTGGTAACATAATCGTTCCGCCATTTTAGGTCCTATGCCCGGCAACTTTTTTACCGCGTCTATCATCCTTTCTACTGCTTGTGGTCTGTTCATTGTTTTTATTCTTCCGTTTCGGTTTCAGATGTTTTGTCTTGTTCCAAAGACGTTTTTCCTTTCTCTTTTTTTACTGCAACTCCGCCGAATTTTTTGGCAATACTTTCTATTTTTGAAGGAACGGCGGTTTTTGCCGTCTCTTTCAAATCTTCAACGACGGCAAACTTTTCCTGTTGAGAATGTACTTCCTCTTCCTGCTCAATTTTTATATCTTCTTTAATAATTCCGCCTTTTTGTAGCGTTTCATCCAAAACTATTGCCACTTTTATTTCTCTACCGCTTTTTCTTGTCATAAGTTTTTGTATCGCTTCCGAATGAGTTTTTATCATATTTAACGCCATAACGCTTTTAACAGATATTTGCAACGTGCTTGAATTCAACTCTTTTACGATACCATCTTTTAAAGTTTGCGCCGACATAGGATGTTTTTTTGAAAATTCAACTACAATTTCTTTCCACAACCCCATCAAATCGTTATACACGGAATCGGCCATAGTTACAACCGTTCCGTCTTCAATATTTTCCGGAACGTTTGAATAAGAATCAGTATCCTCATGTAAATTCGCCGTTTGTTCGTCAACACCGGTATCCGCTAAAACATGACCGAAAACCGTTTTTTGTTTTGCAAGTTCGTCAATTTTAGCAATCAATTCGCCTACGTTATAGTAAGGCTCTGCCATTTTTAAAAGATAAAGTTCCAATAAAATTCTAGGCTGGTCGTGCCACTTCATTTCTTCCAACGCTTTTGAAATAAGATTGCCCATTCTTATGTATCCGGACATGGAAAACAAACTTTTTTGTCTGTCGTACAACTTTTTATCTTCCGAAGAAACATCCGATATTTCCGGATTTACGGAAAATATCATAAGCTGTCTTAACCTGTCTCTCAAATCTCTTGCAAACTGTAAAACGTTGTAACCGTCTTCATAAACTTTCTTACACATTTTTATTATGGCTTCAACGTCGTTTTTTGCAAGATAATCTATGGTTGAAGAAATTATTTCTTTTGGTAAAAGTCCGATAAGTCCTCGCACATATTCTGCAGTAATTTTACCTGTTGTTGCCGATATGGCTTGGTCGAGCAGACTTAAAGCGTCTCTCATTGATCCTCCGGAAGCATTTATAATAATTTTTAACGCTTCGTCGTCTATCTCAAAATTGTCTTTCTGTGCTATATTTTTTATCGCTTTTGCTATTTCGTTTGTCGACAAAAGTCTAAACCTGTACTTTTGACATCTTGAAAGAATCGTTATAGGAACTTTGTGTTGTTCGGTTGTAGCTAAAATAAATATGACATGCTCCGGCGGTTCTTCCAACGTTTTAAGCAAAGCGTTGAACGCCCCCGTCGACAACTGATGAACTTCATCTATAATATAAATTTTATATTTTGAAGATGTCGCTCCGAATTTGACGTTTTCTCTTATTTCTCTTATATTGTCAACACCCGTATTTGAAGCGGCATCTATTTCCATAACGTCTATACTTTGATTTTTAGCTATTTCAATACAATTTTGACATTTTCCGCAAGGTTCTGCAGTAGGTCCTTCTTTACAATTCAAAGCTTTGGCAAAAATTCTTGCCATAGTCGTTTTGCCTGTACCTCTCGGACCGCTGAACAAATAAGCATGCGCAACTTTATCTTCTTTTATTGCATTTTTTAAAGTTTGCGATATATGGTCCTGACCGATGACTTCGTCAAATGTCGCAGGTCTGAACTTTCTGGCTAAAACAAGATATGACATCTTACATACTCCAATTTACAAAAATTACTTCGTAATTTTTAGTTGAACAATTGAAAAGTTTACTGTATTTTTTGCTAAAGCAAAAAACATATTATTTACCAAAAGGCGCTTTACAATTTTTACCTAAAACTATTCAACTTGTTAAAAATCTCTAAGAGATTTTTAAGCAAGGTCTGCGGGTTTTTCTCTCGGGGCTAATTTTATACTGTATAACACAAAAAGTCCCGCTATAATTGAGCCGACGAAATATATGCACCACAAATATGTATAGTATCTGCCGAACATTGCAAAAAGCCCTGACAAAATAAACGAACCGGGAAGAATTATAAGACCCGTTTCAAGATATCTCCATTTTGTTTTCATTTTCGTATAAATGTGTCCCAACATATAATTATGTCTTCTGTGTCTGACAAAAGCAGCCGCAAGAAGAATTATGCCGACAGGCGAAACAAGCTGGCAAATGAGATGTATTATCACAAGTTGAATTTTAACGTCATATCCGGAAAACCACGTTGCATCGTAAAATTTAAAACCGCCGATACTCGATATGACTTTCGAACCGTCAACCGCCAACGAGTTTGTAAGAACAAAAATTATACCCATAAGTATGCCAATCGCATAAGAAGCAACCACCGAAGATTTCGGAGCTCCGCTTTTGCCCGGCACCCAATGCAGTATTCCTACAAAAATTGAAGGCGCAATTATGCCCATAATAAAAAATTGTCTTGCCGAATTTATAATCATAGGCCACGGATGCGGTCCTAAGATATTTTGTAACGGTCTTGTTATAAAATATATACCTAACATTATAAACGCCGTAAAGAGTTTCTGGTAGCCTATCTCGCCGAACATAAATTTTCTTATTTTACTTACTCTTATAACTTCCGCCGCCATGGCAAAATAAAGCAGACCCGTTATTAAAGGAACGATAATATTTACCAAACTTTCCTGCATACTATTCTCCGTCTACGACTATTTTTAAATTTTTATGTTTTATTTTATTATTTTTAAGTTCTGCCGATTCCGAAACGAAAAATACCGGATGTTGTTTTTCGGGTTCGTCTTTTACAACTTCACAGTGAACCGTTCTTTTAAGCACGGTAAAAAAACTTAATTTCGGGTCGTTATAAACTATTTCAACGGCTAAAAAATCTTTTTTTGTTAAAACGTTTTTTAAAAATTTTTTACTGAAAACATCTATCTTATCCCATGCAAAAATCAAATAAAGTTTTTGGTAATCGGTATTTAACGGATTTATAAACAACAAATCTTCGTTATCGATGTGATAACACAATTGTACCGTTTTGTTCCTTTTACCTATACACATCAATCTGTGCGCGCCGAACTTTCTATTTGACGTATAAAGTATATCAACGGCACCTGTTTTCGTTCTTGTTTTAGCGGCTTTATCCGTAGGTTTAAACGTAGAAATCAAACCTTTTTTCTCCAACAAATCAAACGTTTTTACGCACGCTTTTACCGGCTTTAAATTTATCTGCATAGGTTTACTTTTCCAAATTATATTTAATATGCATTATATAAAATTTTATTTTCTTTTCATATACGGAATTTTTCTTTTTTTAATATAAAAAATTAACGTAAAACAAATAAAAATAAACCAAGAAAATATCGATATGTATTTCCCTGCTACAAAAGACGACGGTTTATATTCAAACCTTATTTTATGACGACCTTTATCAACAGATATGGCTTTATAAATGTAATCGGCACAAATTATTTCGTATTTACGTTTCGGATTTTCAATATCATAAGCCTGCCAATCTTTAGAGTAATTATCCGTATACAAAATAATTGCAGGCATTGTCGTTTCACACTCAAATTCCATTAAATTTTCATCAAAATATGTAATATTTATATTATATTTCCCTTGCTCGTCAATTTTATATTTCGGTTGCTTTTCCAATATCACGGTATCAAAAACATTAAATTGTTTTTGCGATAACAATTCATATATTTTTTCTTTGTTCGTTTCAGTTTTATAGTCATAAAAAACGTTTACCCTGTTTAACGTTTTAACGTTTGTTTTTTCCACGTTGCCGCTACTATCGTCAACAATGAATTTGCATCTTAACAGCCCTAAAATATTTTCGGTATTGAACGGTTTTTCCAAATTTTTCATAAAACGCAAATAATTAGATAAAACGTCGGGTACGGAACCGGAAAGATTTTCCGCATCGCAACTTAAATTGTAACTGTTGTTGGAAAAAAATCTTGTCTGTTGATTAAAATTTTCAGATTGAACGTACTCGTGTCTGTATTTATCATCAAAAGCAAACGGTTTTGAAAACGATTTCATAACGATTACAGGTTCTAAAATAAATATTAATATCAAAAATATTTTTGATATGCGATATTTTTTAAAAAACAGCAGTACGGTAAATGTTAAAATCAAAAAGCCTGAAACGGCCGTTGGAACTTGCATCAATATGTTTTTTGATGGATTTATCGTTATATTGTCTTTAAAAAAGACATATAAGAAAAAACACGCCAAACAAACTAAAAAATATTTGTTAATTTTTGTATATTTATATAACAAATATTTTAATCCGCAAGCAATAATCGGCAAACATAAAATACTTACAAAAAAGTTAAGTTTTACGGGACTTCTAAACATATTAAAAAACGGTATGAAATATCCGGCAAAAGTCGAAAAAGTTTTAAAAGATAGAAGATATATTATTAAAACAAGAACAATGTTTTTAAAAATATTTCTGTTTCTTATATGAAACATCGCCGTAAGCAAAACTAAAAAAACGTATATACCGATATAATTTGATGTTTCCCAAAACCAATTACTCATATATGATATTGATTTCGGAAAAATGATCGTTAACAAATATAACGGTTTTGCGTATAAAGAAAAATGTGCAAGCACACCCGTTTTTCTTGCACCTTCAAAATAAAAAGAAAGACTCGGCAAAAATTGTACTGCCGTCAAAAATAAAACTGAAAAATATGAAAAAATAAAAACAGAAACCGTATTTTTGTTACGGCAAAAAAACAATATATACAAAAACGAAACGAATGCCGTGTAGTAAACATACTGAAAATGTCCTGCAAAAATTTGTAAAGAAATTATAAAAGATACAGGTAAAATATAAAAGTATGATTTTTTTTCAAAAACTTTATCATAAAAATATAACAGCAGCGGAAACCAAACTACCGTAATTACGTTTGATAAATGCGCCGCATAAAAATGCAAATAAAAATTACTGAAAAAAATCGCAACCGTTGCAACAATTAGAGAAATAAATTTGTCTTTTACTTTATTGTTTATCCACAAAAAAACGTTAAACGACAATATGAAAAAGTGTAAAATAAAAGAAAAGTTTAATGCCTTTGATACCGGCAAAAATAAAAATATAAAGTTGGGCAGATAAAAAAGTGCAGTTTCGGAATTTGCAAAAAAAGGTATCCCGCAAAAAAGTTTAACGGTCCACAAAGGAAAAATTCCCGATAACAAACAGCTGAAACCGTACTGTCTTACATTTATATAATAGTTCAAATCCTTTAAATCAAAACTTGAAAAATATTGTCCTAAAGGAGCAAAAATTACGTCAATGTGCAGCAAGGTTACTATTGCTGCAAGTATCAGTGCTATATAAAAATTGTTAATTTTGTTAAAAAAATATTTCATTATCTTATTTGATGTACTTTTTATACGTTTCATCTAAAAAAACGATTTTTGACGCGCTTTCGGTTACCGACAACAACAAACATGCCTCGCTCAAATTTTTACCCCCTGCAAACGCGCCGTGTCCTTTAACTACCGCGCACTTATATTTTGATATAAGTCCGGGAATTTTTTGCGCAACTTCATCGGAACCTATCGTTTCGTTGCAGGAAAGTACCGGAATTTCCGGCAAATATAAAGTCCCCTCGGAATCTATCGGATTTATAATCTCTTTATGTAAAGATAAAACGGTTGCATATATAGTATGCCCGTGTGCGATTGCGTTGATACCAGGATTATTCAAATATATCGCTCTGTGCACTTTTGCTTCAAAAGAAGCGATATTATCTTTTTTGTCATCGTTTAAATTTACGGTAACAATATCGGTTTCCGTAAGATATCCTAGCATAGCTCCGTGTTTTTTTATTAAAATTTTATCAACGTTTCTTATGCTTATATTACCGGAATGAGAATGATTTAACCCCTGCTCATACAAAATTTTACCGAACTTTATAATATCTTTTATCATTGTTTCCCCTATTTTAAATCTTTACCAAGTTTTGGCATTTTCTTCCAAAATATATACCGTAACGTCTCTGAACATCCAAGACTGTTCTTCCTGAGCGTTATTTACGCCCAAATCTATCCTGTTACCTTTTATTGCAGAACCTGTATCACCCGCATAACCGTAACCGTAACCTGAAATATAAAGACGCGTTCTTAGCGGTATAACTTTAGGGTCAACGGCAATTATACCTCTTTGCATTTTTTGTCCTAAAAAAGTTATTGTCCCGTCACGCCAAGCAAGCGGGTCTCCGGGATAATATGCCGTTGCAACCATTTTCATTCTCTTAGCTTTTGACAAATCGTATATTTTTTCTATTTTATTATTTTTATCCAACAGTAATAACCTGTAAAAATTTATTGTATATGACAACTCTTTATCGTAAACAAGATTTTCAAATTTCGTATCATAAAAAATTTGTGTTATATCATAGTTGGTATGTTTTATTACACCTTTTTGCAGTTCTACTTTTCTTAAGTTTGAAGTATAAACTTTATGCCATGTAGGTCTGAACTCGGTTCTTGAACAAGCCTTAACTTTTTTTTTGTCCACACGCACTATTTTTATTTTGCTGTTAGGCAGAAGCGGTTTATTCAAATCATAATATACAATATCGTCTTCATTTAAAATTATATCGTGTTCTGTTAGAATGTCTTTCAAAATTTTATTTTTATCATAAACTATCGGTACTGTTTTTCCGTCAACGAAAATATAAGATTTTTTGTGAAGTAACGACGTTGTATTCAATATAAAAGCTGTTAACAAAATTATTACAGGCACATATAAAAGCCTTACTGATTTTTTTGTTTCAATTTTGTTCATACTCATCTAAATACGGTCTTACCCTAAAATGAACTCCTAACGGCTTTATAACTTCTTTAACTTTAGCTACATCAAGTCCGGGGAGTTCTACCGCCGTAACAACTACGGTAGGAATATATTCTTTTGCAGCTTCGGCAAACTTTAAAATTTCATTAAACGATTCTTCTTTGAACATAGGATTATTTATTTTGTTATGTTCCTGCGGATTTGAACCGTTAAGACTTATTGAAATAACATCTATTAAACCTTTAAGTTGAGGTAATATGTTTTTACCGTAATATCTGTTGGCAAGACCGGCAGTGTTTATTCTTACTCTTACGTTTTTGTTTTTTAACCATTTTGATATTTCTATTACTTCCGGTAACCTTATTAAAGCATCTCCGTAACCGCAAAATATTATTTCACCGTATTTTGTAGGATCTCCTATGGATTCTATCACTTGTTCAACTGTAGGTTCTTTATCCAATCTTAAAGAGTTTCCTCTGAATTTTCCTGCCCATTTTTGTTTTATACAGTAAGGGCACGTCATCATACAACGGTTAGTTATGTTAAGATACAAATTATTTGCATAAGTGTAAGAATATTGCGCCATATAAAACTCCAATTTATAATTTACAATTTATAATTAACGACCAAACGGCAATTAGTAATTTACAAAAATTTCTAAGCTTTCAAATTATACAACTTTATTGTGTTGTTTGTCGTTATATTACAAACTTCTTCAAAAGAAACGTTTTTGATTTCGGCAATTTTTTTTGCAACTTCAACTACATAAGCAGGTTCGTTTCTTGTTCCCCTGTACAATTGCGGTGCAAGATACGGGCAATCGGTTTCAACCAAAATTTTGTCTAACGGAACATTTTCTATAACTCTTTTTAGTTTATTGCTTTTCGGATAAGTGCACGGTCCGTCTATACCGATTAAAAAGCCCATATCAACAACAACTTTTGCCTGTTCGTAACTGCCCGAAAAACAATGTATTACACCCTTAGGCAACCGTTTAAATGTTTTAAATATTTCCACCATATCATCGTAAGCATCTCTGCAATGTACACATATAGGTTTATTTATTTCAAGTGCCAAATTTATTTGTTTAACAAAAAGTTCTTTTTGTAACTGTTTATCGTAACCTTCGTAATGATAATCAAGACCGATTTCACCGACAGCAACACATTTTTTATCACTTAACAAAGATTTTAATTTATTGAAAAGTTCTTCATTAAATTTGCCTGCATCTTGAGGATGAAGTCCTAACATAGAATAAATTCTATCTTGTTTGGAAAGTTCAGCAACTTTATCCCATAACGGAGGTTCGCAACCTACTTCCAAAATATATTTTAATCCGCTGCTGAATGCTCTGTTTAACACTTCTTGTCTGTCGGTATCAAAATGTGCATCGGTAGTATGTGCATGAGAATCTATTAACATCTTTTTTCTCCGATTATTATTTTATGGTTTAATATTATACCATTTTTGAGGATTGGAGGATGGAAAGACAGATGGAAAACGGCAAGTTTCCTCACCAAACACAAACAAACTACATAAGTTTCATTATTTCTTTTATGAATTGTTTAAAGTCTTCAATTTCGGTTGTAATTATCCTAAAAACAGTATCCCAATTAATTGTTTGGTATGAATGAACGGCTATATTTCTAAAACCTACGGCTTTAGCTAATTTATTTGCAAGAACATTATCTACTATTTCTTTTTCCGCCAACATAACAAAAATGTTAGACATAGTTTTCGGAGTTTGTACATCGTAATCCGCTAAAATGTGGCTGCCGATATCAACGGAAAGCTGAACCGCTCTTTCTATGTTAATTGATATAATATCTTGAATATCCAAATCTTTTCTTAAAATTTCTACTGATTCGGGTTTCTTTTCGTTTATCCTGTTTATACATCTTATTAAAGATTCTATTTTGCTTTTTATAACATCCTTATCCATTTAAGAATCTCCTGATTTTTTCATCCTGCATTTTTTTATACAGTCTAAAATAATCTTCGTAAAACATTAACGATTTTAAGTGATGTTTTACAAACAAAGAAACATCTTTTTTTATAACCAAACCTTCCGTTACGATTTTATAATTGATTAGCCCTTCATCTATAGATAAGTCGAACAAATCTATTTCTTTTTTACAAATCTGCTCCAAATCTTTTTTTAATTCTAAAAGGAAGAACGATGAAAAAGGTTTATCCCCCGCTACGGCAACATCAATGTCGCTGTTTTCATTAAAAGAATTTGTTAAAACCGAACCATAAAGTATAACCAATTTTATATCTTTATACTTGGCAAACTGTTTTGTTAATAAATTTATAAACTGTTTTGCATTCATAAGAAAATTATACCTGATTACATATTTTTTTTCAATGCAAAAAGGACGGAAGATTTATCTTCCGCCCTTTTTAATATTTTTTATAGATTCCGTGTCAAGCACGGAATGGCATTTATTCCTCTCTTTGTCATTGCGGACCTGATCCGCAATCTATCAAAATTTTTCTTCCTCTTTTCCTCTAATCTTCTTCTCTTCTATTCTTCTAATCTTCCAACTGTATTCTCGGGAATAATATTTCGAATTTCCCGAGTTTCGTATCACTCGGTGAAAAACCTTCTTTCGGTAACACTTTATCTTCAAAATATTTTTTCGCAACATCAATAATGTTACCGTTTCCGCCGTTTAATTGCCAAATTTTTTCGGAAAGTGTAGGCATAAACGGTATTAAATGTAATGCTATTAAATCCGTTGCCTGGAAATAGCAATACATACAATCGGCAAGTTTTTTCGTGTCCGTTTTTGCAAGTTTCCAAGGAGCATCCTGTTCTATTTGCTGGTTGATTAATGTTATTGCCTGCTGTAAAGTTTCCGATGCTTTATGGAATTGCATATTTTCTATTGATAGTCCGTAACCGTTATTTAAAATTTTTGCAACTTCTTTCGTTAAGTTATCTTCAATATCGGTTTTAGGAACTTTACCTTCAAAATATTTTTCCGCCATTTTGTTTGTTCTTGATACAAGGTTACCCAAATTGTTTGCCAAATCAACATTATATTTTTTTGTAAGTGCTTCCATGGAAATATCACCGTCAGGTCCGAACGGTATTAAAGATACCGCCAAATATCTTGCGGGATCCACACCGAACTTTTCTACAAGTTGGGCAGGTGTAATAACATTTCCCAATGTTTTAGACATTTTGTCTCCGTTAATTGTAAAAAAACCGTGAGCATAAACTATTTTGTGTACCGGAATATCCGCACCCATCAAAAGTGCAGGCCAAATTACACTGTGAAACCACAAAATATCTTTTGCCATTAAATGTATATCCGCAGGCCAGTATTTAGAAAACATTTCTTTGTTATCTTTGTATCCGATAGCCGAAACATAGTTGATTAAAGCATCCACCCAAACATATACAGTTTGACTGTTATCGAAAGGTAACGGAATACCCCAATCAAGAGCGGCTCTTGAAATACTTATGTCTTCAAGCCCCAATCTTAATTTTCCCAATATTTCGTTTCTTCTTTGTTCTGGTAAAACATCTATATGGTTAGGATTTGCGGGATTTTCTATCATGTCTATAAGTTGTTCGTTAAATTGTGAAAGTTTGAAAAAATAATTTTCTTCGGATTGAACCACGGGTTTTTTCTTGTGGTCCGGACAACAACCGTTTTCGTCCAAATCTTTTTCCGCAATAAACTTTTCACAACCTACACAATATAATCCTTCATATTGTTTTTTATATATAAGACCTTTATCGTAAAGTTTTTGCATTATCATTTGAACGGTTTCTTCGTGAAGCTTGTCTGTCGTTCTTATAAAACCGTCGTTAGATATATTTAAAAGTTTCCAAGCCTCTTGAAAGTATCCGCTCATTTCATCGCAAAGTTGTTTCGGTGTAACTCCTTTAGCTTGTGCGGACTGACAAATTTTTGCACCGTGTTCATCCGTTCCGGTTAAAAAATAAACTTCGTTATTTTGAAGTCTTTTCCAACGGGCAGCGATATCTGCAGCTATTGTAGTATAAGCATGACCTATATGAGGTCTGTCGTTAACATAATAAATCGGTGTTGTAATATAATACTTTTTCTTCTTCATGACAAAACCTCCGAATGTTGTGATTTGACGTTCAAAATATTATACCACCAAAGAAATCCAAAAACAATAAAACTGGAAAAAATACAGACAAAACCGCCCCATTCGGATGCGAAAAGGGCGGTGAGAAACAAGATTGATACGGCTTAAGCCTTCTTTTTGCCGCCAAGTGCCGAGAGGGCGGCGCCCGCGATGACCAGCAGGCCGCCGACCAGCGCGTGCAGGGT
>JAZNAT010000191.1:0-4863 GCA_045586665.1 Endomicrobiaceae bacterium
TCAATAAGTTGTCTAATAAAACTTTCCCCGAAATCTTTTAATATTATTATTTTATTAACCTGTTGTTGTGTTATCTTTTCATATTTCGAGTTAACAAAAAACTTTCCCGAACATTCTTTTTTACCGCAGAAGTATCAATATGAACAAGATTGCCGTTATAACAGATTGGTTCATAGTATAAGAAATCACAGATTAGATTTTGAAGAGAACGTTCCCGATATACTAAATGACCAAAATATCTATAAAAATTTCTCTTATTATTTAACAAATATACCAATATTATTTAATTTTTATGATCTATCTACTTATAAAGGTAAAATATATATTTATTGGGGACTAACACCATTATTATTATTTTATTTACCGTTCAATTTAATTACAAACCTATACTTATCGGATAATTTTGTTGTTTTTGTTTTAATATCATTAGTCTTTCTTTTATCTTTGTTAATACTAAAACAAATATTCAATATCACTTTTGTCAAAAGAGATTATCGAGAAAATGTTCTTTTTTATTTATCAACATTGTTGATAGGATTTGGAAATTATTCTCTTTTTATTGCAATAAGGCCGTCAATATGTGAAGTTGTTATTTCTTGTGCGGCAGTATTACTGTTACTATCCATATATCTATTTATCAAATATTCAACACAAACCAAATATAACAAAACTATTATTTTCTTTATTGGCTTACTATTATCTTTTAGTGTAGGCTGTAGGCCACATTATATTCTATTTATCCCTATTTTTTATTTTTTCATTATATACATAGAACATATAAAAGGAAAAGGTATTAAAGATATTCTAAAAACTTCTCTTATTTTCCTATTGCCGTGCATAGTATACGGAAATATTTTGGCTTTGTATAACTATTTAAGATTCGATTCTATTTTTGAGTTCGGGTGGAAATATCAATTAAATCACATGTTACAGTATTATTATACCCCAACACTAAAAGATTTTATTATAGGTTTCAAACATCATTTATTTCAATTCCCTCAAATAAGCAAAGAAAGTTATACTGTTTTTTCTCTTGTTAAAGTCACGGGACATAGAATAGGTAACGAACTGATTACAGGTTTAATATATATTTATCCACTATCCATATTTTTAATATTATCTCCTATACTTTTTTTTATTAAATGCAACAAAAAAGTTATAATTTTGTTGTTTATTTTAATATTTTTCGTAAATTTTAGTACTGCTTGTTTTTTTGGGATGATACAAAGATATGTATTTGAATATACTTATATTTTGACAACAGTGACTTTAATGATTTTGTTTATATATTATTATAATGCTTCCAAAGATATGAAAAATATAATTCTTATATCTTTTATTTTTCTCGTTATATTTACACTTTATATAAACATAAGTTTATTATTAAGTTTTAATCATTTAACCGTGTTTGCCAGGATAGAAAGTTTACCTTTTTACGAAAAACTAATAAATTTTTTATTTAATACAAAAATGGCATTCAGACTTACAGCATAAAAAAATGAACATATTTATTACAACTAAATTAGAAAAGCAATTAAAAAAGTATCAGGATATTGACAGATACGAAACTCTTATACAAAAACTTCAACAAGCATCCGTAAACGAACTTTACGAACTAAACAGTTTCGGATTCAAAAAGTTTAAAGGAACAAACAAAGTAGGTGCCATAGATTTAGGCAGTGACAGAATTATTTGTATGTGTCTTGCAGATTATCCTCTGCAACACGATTACTGTTTTAATCAATATTATTCCGAGCAAGACATTTATAATACACTGCTTTTGTTCTTTATAGCAAAGCATGACCAACAACAAGATAAAGCTTTTTTTCTCGATAAGAACAACTATATTCAACAAGATTTCATTGATACAAACGATAAACAAGTTGACACAATTGTCGAAGATACACAAACCACTTTTAAAGATTTAAACAAACAGGAAGTGTTAACAATAAAACAAAATTTTTCGTTGCACAGCAGCGATATGCAACTTAAGTTGCCAAGCATACTTTCCGGAATTGCGGGCAGCGGCAAAACCGTTATTTCCATTCAAGCAATAAAAGAGTTACAAAAAAAGTATAACAACGAAAAAAATATTCTTTATGTTACATATTCGGAAGGATTAAGAAGTTTTGTTGAAGAAAAAGTAAACGACAGTTTTATAGATATAAAAACTTTTAGAGATTTGTGTATAGAACTTAAAACAAAATATGAAAATAAAAAAATTGAACTAAAAAATATAATTTTAAATTCAAAACAATTTGAAAAAGAATTTTTAGATACGAGAAGCACAAAATATCAAAGATTTATAAGAGAAAACAAAAGTCTAATTTATAGCGAAATTTGCGGAATATTGAAAGGTTCGATGTATGTTAATTGGGACAGGAAACTAAAAAAGCAAAACGGACTAATAAATAACATCATAGACAGAAATTCTTATATTAACAGTGACGAAAAAATTCCGGACGATTATAAAGCATTCAACAAAGAAGACAGAGAAACATTGTATAACCTTACATTGGAATATAATAAATGTTTACAAAACAGAAACATGTTCGATATGAACGATATTGCATTTGCTCTTTGCACTACCATAGAAACAAAAAACATAAAATACGATTACATTATAGTTGACGAAATTCAAGATTTAACCGAAGTTCAAATTTATATGCTTTTCTTATTGTCCGACAAGAAAGGTCTTATTTTTACCGGTGATCCGAACCAGGTAATAAACCCGACATTTTTTAAAATAGGTCGACTTGAAAAATTGTTTAACGATAACGCGGTAAAAGCATTTAAAACAAGATTAAACGAAAATTTCAGAAATTCCACCGACATAACAAAACTTATAAACTTGGTTAACGAAATAAGAGACGAAAAATTGCCGGCAAGACACCACGAGGATAAAGTGCCCGAAATTACAAGAAACAATAATGCCGGAAAGTTCGGAATAATAAAATACAGCGACAGCAACAAAAACATACTTTTTAACGGGCTTGAAAACAAAGATCTTGATGTTGCAATAATTGTGTCCGACTTACAAAAAAAAGAAATATTAGAAAAAGAATTTCCGAACCTTGCAAATATTTTTACGGTATCGGAAATTAAAGGCAGAGAATATCCCAACATAATAACTTACAACATTTTGTCCGACTATTTTGATATATTTCAAAACTTTTATAATGTAAACTGGAAAAAAGATAAAAATTACGACTTTTATTTTAACCAGTTTTATGTTGCAATAACAAGAGGAGAGCACAACATTTATTTATTGGAAGAAAAAAACGATATCGAGCTGATAAATGATATTGTTTCGAAAATGAACAAATACGAAATTAAATATACTTTTATCGATACCATAAACAACATAAACGAAATTTCGTTAAGTTTGGATGAAGCTACCGACGAAAGATATTATTTGAAAGCATTAAACTTTTTTAATAACGAAGAGTTTGAAAAAGCTAAAGACCATTTTGAAAAAGTGGTAAAATATAATACTTATGACACAAAAAAGATGATAGAAGTTTGTGACAAGTTCATACTCGAACCGAACATGAACTATAATGAAAAAGCAGACTTATTGTTTTCTTATAAACAGTACGGTCTTGCAAAAAAATATTATGAAAAAGATTACAATTTCGAGTTATACTCTATTATGAGTTTGTATCAAAACAATTTTGAAGATTTTGAAAAAGTTTTGTTTGCAAAAAATTTAAACATCGAACAACTTTACGATAAATATGATTTCGCAAAACAGGAAATAGACAAATATTTCGACCACAAAATTTATGAACTTAAAAATATATACACAAAGATAGAAAATTCAACAACAAAAATAGTAAAGGAGTTAACCGATGAGTGATTTTATAAACAAAGTCAATGAACTTAAAAAATATGCAACTGAAATTTCGCAAGCTCTTAACAAATTCGAAGAACTTAATTTAACTATAGAAACCATTAACGAGCTAAACAAAAAAACTCTGGAACTAAAAAACAATTACGAACAAATTGTTACCATATTACAAAAAGTTGAAGTTGCAAAAAAGTCGGTTGAACCGTTGGAAAATATAAGAAAAACGGTAGATTCAATAAACACTACAATTCAAGGTGTAAAAAAGAATATTGCCAACTTTGAAAAGATGCAGCAAAAATTTGAAGAATTGGAAAAACTCGATATAGAAAAACAGTTAACAAAAATTGAAGAATTTTATAATAAAGTTTCCGTTATAAGCGAAAAGATAAGTTTGGCAGACAACTTTTTTAATACATTGGACAACATAAATAAAAAATTGGAAAACATCGAGAAAAAACTTCCTAACAGAATCGTTCCTAAAATTCCGTTTGGACAAATAAAAAGACCTGTCGTAATGCCCAAACCTATAAACCCGATAACAAGAATATTTCCAAAACCGCCAGTTAAAAAATAGTTTATAGCTTAAAGCTGAAAAGTTTAAAGTTTATTATAAAAATTCACATAACAAATTTTTGTATTTATTTAAAAATTTTGTTTCACAAAATTTTACCGAAAACTATAAATTATAAGCTTTAAACTCCACCCTAAAAATTGCTTTTCAATTTTTAATTGAATTTATATTATTAAACTTGATATAATATTTTAGATGCCTTACAAAAATAAGATTTTTATTTTAAATATATTAATCTTATTTGTTTTAAACTTTTTTTTGCTCTCAAATATTTTTGCAATTGAAACAAATAGAAATATTCAATCCGATATTGACACTCAATACCGGGATAAGTTACGCCGTTTTGAAACCGAAAACAGAACAAAATCTTTTAAAAAAACAAAAAAAAACAAAAATTCTTTTTCACCTCAACCGGAACAGGAAACCGACTCACAAAAAAAAG
>JAZNAT010000192.1:0-4450 GCA_045586665.1 Endomicrobiaceae bacterium
TTATTTTCGATATTTTTTTCTTTTTGCTGCAAATCTCTGTCTCTTTTATCAAGAGAATCCATTTTTCTGTCAATATTCTCTTCCCTTTGGTTCAACCTCTTTTCGGTATTTTGAATTTCAATTTTTTTCTCTTTAATTTCTTTTTCGGCTTCTTTTCTTTCTTTTTCGGCAGCGTCTCTTCCGGCCATGATAATTTCTTTCGTCTTTGCATCAGCAACAATTTTCGCTTCGTTTATTATTCTGTCCGAAACTTGCTCTACGGAATTAGAATCTATTTTTGCATAGACGTATCTTAAAACAAAACCTATAACAAAACAAATACATCCTACCCCTACCAACATTAAAATTTGCTCCATAATTCAGTTCCCCTTTTTCGCGAAATCAATTTTTTCAATTTTTACAACATCAATAACTCTTTTTTCAGTCAATATTCTGCCTACCGGCAAATCGTATTGTCCGTTAGGTATTTTATCTATCAACTGTACTTCAAAAGCAAGTCCTACTCTTTTTGAGACGGACGTTCCTTCCAGCCACCTGTCGTAATAACCCTTACCGTAACCGACTCTGTAACCGTTGACGTCAAAAACAATTCCGGGAACAAATATCAGGTCTATATCCCGTTTTGAAACGACTTCGTTCTCGTCAAATTCAGGCTGTCTTATACCGTAAACCTTTTCGTAACAGTCTTCAAGTTTGTTAATTTTTACGGCGGTCATAATCCCGTCTCCGGGATTTTGAATAACCGGGACGGCAACATCTTTACCGTCTGCCAAAAACTCGTTAATCATAACATCGGTAACGACTTCCGAACCGTAAGACAAATAAAACATTACAGTCTCAGACGCCTGATAGTCTTTCAGTTTTTTTATCCTTGAAAGAATTATGTCGCTGTAAGCGTGTCTTAAAGACGGTTCTATTCTGTCTCTTATTTTAAGATAGTCATACCTTAATTTACTTTTTTGCGAGTCTTGCAATTGTGTCATTTGTTCACCTCAAAAAAAAGAAAACCCCCGCACTTGCCGTGTCCGTCAGGTATTTAAAGCCCTTTTTTATAAGTGAGAAACATGGTCTATGCCAAGTTGCATAACTCGCATGTATTTTCTCCTAAAGAACTTCATCGGAATAAATACTCTAACTTATGAAATCACCAACAATGCAGGGGTTATTACAAAATTATTAATTTTGTAAATTTAATTTTGTAAATCCACAGAATCTATTATTTTTATCAAATCGTTTACTTTCTTAGTATTTGTATCTAAAATATCAGTTTTTTCACCCTTAATTGTTTGTAATTCCGACACCAACTTATAAATAGCTATGGCTCTTAACCTTCCGGAATCAAGAATATTGCTATACTCTTTCTGTACTTCACCGTATATATCGTTTGCAAAATTGATAACGGCATCGGCTTTTAATTCTTCCCCGTCATCAACCGCAATATTTATGGGCATGCCCATTATTTTTTTATTTATATTTACCATTTTAAATTTCTTTTAAAGACGATATTTTATTTAAAACTTTTTTTAATTTAAAAACGACTTTTTTTTGTTTTTCTCTAAATTCCGATAATTCCGACACGTTTTTTTTCAAATTTTTTATTTCTTTGTTAAGGAAATCGTTTTCAACTTTTAATCTTTCATTGGAATCTTTTAAAATATTATAATTCTTTATTAATTTCGATACTTTTTTCTGCAAAATTTCAAAATTTTCCATAATTTATGATATAAAAAGATGACCGTGTTGTCAAGTTAAAAATACCTTTATTTATCAATAAAATATTGATTTTACTACGAAAGACGGCTTTCCGGCTTGAGTTGTGCTCCGTTTACGAAATCAAATGCCGACATTTGAGCTTTGCTTTCCGGCTGGACTTTTGTTATAAGTAAAGCATTTTCTTTGCATTTTACGACAAAGCCGATTCCCTTTTTTATTTCAATTATCGTGCCCGGCGCTTTGTCCGACAAGTCTTTCACGACACAACATTCCAAAATTTTCATTTTTTTGCCTGCCATTCTGCCGTCGGATACAATACAAAATATTTTAGGCCACAAATAAAAGCCTCTGTACGAATTATAAATTTCCGCTGCGGTTTTATTCCAATCTACTTTTGCGTTTTCTTTCGTAAATATCGGACAAAAAGATGGTTCACCTTTCTGTTTTTGTGCGGAAACTTGCCCTTTTTCCAACAAATCAAGCGTTTCGTTCATTATATCAACACCTAAAGAGCTTAGCTTGGCAAACAAAGTTTCTGACGTATCGTTATCTTCTATGTTAAGTTCTTTTTGCAACAGTATGTCGCCGGTATCGAGCCCTTTTTCGATATAAAAAGAAGTTACTCCCGTCTTTTTACAACCGTCTATCAACGCCTGCTGAACGGGAGAAGCCCCTCTGTATTTCGGCAGCAGCGAAAAATGTATGTTAAAACAGCGATATTTCGGCAACATAAAAATTTTTTCCGGAATTATTTTTCCGAAAGAAACGACTACCCCGACATCGACATTCAACTTTTTTATTTTTTCGGCTATTTCGTCCGTAAATTTGTCAACCTGGATATAAGGTATATTTTTTTTTGCTGCAAACTCTTTTACCGCGGGTGCTTTAATTTTATTTGCTCTTCCGACGGGTTTGTCACACATCGTAATTACCGAAACAATCTCATGCTTTTCGTCTATATTTTGCAAAAAATATTTTGAAATTTCAGCAGTACCGAAAAATATTATCTTCACCAGTTTTTTCCTTTTTTTCTTCTTTTGATTTCTTTTTCGACGAGTTTCCTTTTCCAATCGGGTAAATAATCTATAAAAACTTTTCCGTTAAGATGATCTATTTCGTGCTGGAACGCTTTTGCCAAAAAACCTTCTATTTCAACGTTATTCGTTTTACCTTTTAAATCCGTATATTCAACGTTGATTTTGTTCCATCTTTTTACTTTTTCATAAATTTTCGGAAAAGATAAACAACCTTCCTCAAGTTCAACTTTGTCTTCACCGGAAATAACTTTAGGATTTATCAAAACAAAAGGTCTGTTTTTGCCTTCCGGAACAATGTCAATTACGCATATTTGTAAAGAAATGCCAACCTGAGGTCCGGCAAGTCCCACTCCGGGCGCAGCATACATAGTTTCAAGCATATCTTCGGCCAACCGTTTAACCTCTTCGGTAATTTCGGTTACCGGCTCGGCTTTTTTTCTTAAGACCGGATCGCCGTATTTTACTATTTCCAAAATCGCCATATCTGTGTTTACCTCAATCAACAAATTTTTATTATTATATTAAATTGATAACAAATACACAAAATTTTTGAAGTGGAAGATAAAAAGATAAATTTTCAGTTTTTTACGAAGGTTGACTCTAATGCTAGCGGTCAACAAGGATAAAGAAAAACCTGAAAACGATAATTTAAAATATTCGATGATTGAAGATTGTAGGAGAGAAATAAATTTTTTAGTTTTTGTTTTTTCGTTTTATCAATTATTTTTTGCAAAGCAAAAAAATCCAAATAAAAATCTATTTGCAATCTTTCCCGCCATTTTGAATTATACATTGGATATTTTACATTAATTTAACAGATTATTTCCTTCGACGGCGATATAAGTTTTTGTAAAACCTTTTTCTTTATAGACTTTTTGAGTTTCATTTAGCGTTTCTTTTTCTCCGTGTACCAAATAAATAACCGTCGAACTATCCTGTTTTGAAAACCATCGTAATAATTCTCCCATATCCGGATGATCGGAAAAAACGTTAAAAACGTTTATTTTTGCCGAGACTTTAACCGTACCGACTTTTGTTTTAATATACTTTTCTCCGCGTTTCAATTTCCCTGCCGGCGTTTTAGAACTTGCATAACTTACAAGAAAAACTTCAACATTTTTTAAAGGCAGCAGTTTATTTAATAAACCGACGGAAACTCCTTTATCCATCATACCGCTTGCGGAAATTATTATTGACGGTGCAGGAAAATTTTTCGGTTTTTTCGTAATATAATTTACCGGCAGAAACGAACCTATGCCATAAACTTCTTTTTTAAACCATTTTTCTTTTGACGGAAATTTTAATTCCGTCTCGTAGAGTTTAGTAATGCCGTTTGAAGACGGCGACAAACTGTAAACAGGAACATCTTGCGAAATAATCCCTTTAACCTGTGCCTGTTTTATCTCGTACAAAACTTTTTGCGTTCTGTGCAAAGATAATGCAGGTATCCAAACGATTTTATTATTTTTTACCGCATCGGAAACGGCAGTTTGAAATCTATCGTAATCGTCAAAATTTACATTTTGTTTTTTTGCACCGTAAGTCGTTTCTACAAAAACAAAATCGGCTTTGGGCACAATATCTTTTTGCGGTGTTATTTTTGAAAAAGAATTGCCCAAATCCCCGGAAAAAACAATCGTCTTTATTTCGTTTTTGTCATAGACGTAAAAAATAACGCTCGCAGAACCGGGAATATGTCC
>JAZNAT010000193.1:0-2547 GCA_045586665.1 Endomicrobiaceae bacterium
GTGTTTTGCCGTGTTGTGATTGACAGTAACTTTAACAAATCCGGCTTCTTGTAACAATTCGATTAATTGTTCTTTGTTAAAAATTTTCAACCCGTCTATAAGTTTTTCATACTTTGCTTCTCTTTCGGCTATACCGTCAAACTCGTTAACTATCATAAAAGTTCCGCCGGGTTTTAACGTTCTGTAAACTTCTTTAAAACTTGTTAAAGGCCCCGGCCAAAAATAAACAGTTTCAAATGCCGTTATAAGGTCAAATTTTTCATTTTTAAAAGGAGCTTTTGAAACATCTCCTTGAACGATATTACAACTGCCTTGATTTATTTCTTTATCATTAACTTTTTTAGCTTCTCTTATCGAAACTTCGGAGTAATCGAATCCAGTTGCATTTGCGTTAGGAAAAAGTTTCATTAATTTTGCAAGTGTTATTCCCCCGCCGCAACCGAAATCCGCAATTTCAATCGGTTTAATATTTTTTAAATGAGAAAGTCCCCAATCGGAAAGTTTTGCATGTCCGATATTCATTTTGTTTATCATAATGTTACCTAAAAAGCCTTTAGGTTTTCTTGTGTTGGCATAAAAATATTTTTTAAAAATCATATATAAAACTTCCTTTTTAATTAATTGAATTTATTATATAAAATTTTATCGAATTATGTTATAATAAAATTATGTATAAAAAAATAAGACAAGATTTGTTGGATTTACAAGATAAAAAATATAAAGAGTTTCTCTCCTCGTTGTGTCCCGGAACGGACAATATTATCGGAGTAAGAACCCCCATACTAAGAAACTATGCAAAAGAACTTTCAAAACAAGAAAACATAAAAGAATATATTTCTTTTAACGAAACGAAATATTATGAAGAAGTTATGCTGCAAGGTATGCTTATAGGTTTTATAAAAAACACCGATATAAAGGATGTTTTAGAAGTAATAAAAAATTTTATCCCGAAAATAGATAACTGGGCAGTATGCGACATTTGTTGCTCGGGACTAAAAATAGTAAACAAGAACAAAGAAACCGTTTGGAATTTCATACAAAAATATTTGAAATCACAAAAAGAGTTTGAATTAAGGTTTGCAATAGTTATGATGTTAGCATATTTTATAAACGAAACATATGTAGATAAAGTTTTAAATATATTGGATAAAATTAAACACGACGGATATTACGTTAAAATGGCTGTTGCCTGGACGATATCCGTTGCTTTTGTAAAGTTTCAGGACAAAACTTTAAAATATTTAAAAAACAACAATCTTGACGATTGGACATATAACAAATCTTTACAAAAAATTACCGAATCTTTAAGAGTCGACAAACAGACAAAAGAAAAGATAAAGAAAATGAAAAAAATTACGAAGTGATTTTATAAAATGGATATTTTTGAAAGATTGGCTCAATCAAAATTTAGAAGCGGTTTTAAATTAAAGCAAAAAGATATCGATTATATAAATCAAAAAGGGCTTGATACAATAAAAAGACATGCACAAGATTTTATTGCTAAAAGAGTTGCTCCCGTATTTGTTACCAACGACGGTAAACAGACTCCCATGAAAGGTCACCCCGTATTTGTTGCTCAACATGCAACGGCAACTTGTTGCAGAAAATGTATAAACAAGTGGCACAAATTCCATATGGGAATACAATTAACACAACAGCAACAAGATTACATAGTTGAATTGATAATGAAGTGGATAGCTCAACAATTAAAAATCGGCAATCAATAATTTCGCTGTCATTCGGACATTTGTTTTAATGTTTTAATTTCTTTTGCATAGCCGTCAATCTCGTTAGGCGTTTCCAAATAAAAAGGTAACTTTTTTAATTTAGGATGATTTATTACTTTACTTATTACATCAAGCCCTAAATGTCCTTTTCCTATTTTTTCGTGTCTGTCTTTATGAGAAGCAAACGGATTTTTAGTATCGTTTAAATGTATTGCTTTTAATTTTTCTAAACCGATAATATTATCAAATTGTTTTATTACAGCATCCAAATCGTTAACTATATCGTAACCGCCGTCGTAAATGTGGCAAGTATCCAAACATACTCCGACTTTATCTTTCAGTTCAACCAAATCTATTATCTGTTTTAATTCTTCGAATTTGGAACCGATTTCGCTCCCCTTTCCTGACATCGTTTCAAGCAATACGGTTGTCGTTTGTTCTTTTGTTAATACTTCGTTTAAAGTTTCCGATATTATTTTTATTCCGGTATCTATTCCTTGTCCTACATGGCTTCCCGGGTGAAAGTTATACATATTACCGGGAGTATATTCCATTCTTTTTAAATCGTCTATAAATATTTCTTTTGCAAGATCTCTAACTCTTTTATCGGCAGAACAAGGGTTTAACGTGTATGGAGCATGAGCAAGAATTTTTACAAATTTATGTTCTTTTATAATTTTTAAAAAGACTTTTACATCTTGTTCGTCAATATCCTTTGCTTTAAACCCTCTCGGATTTCTTGTAAAAAACTGAAATGTGTTTGCACCTATTTCAATGGCTTGTTTTGCCATAGCAACATAACCGTCAGCAGCAGATAAAT
>JAZNAT010000194.1:0-10560 GCA_045586665.1 Endomicrobiaceae bacterium
GCTCCGTTTTCTATTGGAGTTTCACCACCATCCAAAGAGAATGTTTTATTTGCAGTCTGCCAATTCTGTCCGGCATTTATGTCAGCCGTTATTGTTAACGTTTGAGGAGCATATGTATTTGTATCGGTAGGAACAAAATTCAATGTATTTGTAACGGTAACGCTTCCGGATTTTATACCGTCATTGGCAACGGTACTTGCCAGCGACGCCAAAGTCGTATCGGTTTCCAAAAATACGACGGAATCGCTTTTGACGTGAATATTAATATCCTGGCTTGTTATTTGTCCCGCATCACAGGTTGAATTTTTTAATTCGGTAACGTTTTCATTATGAGATGCCAAATCGGATTCAGCCTTTAAAGTCAATTCCGTTCCTGCATAGAAATTGGAGAACTGATAACCTGTAATTGTATTCGAATCGCCCAAAAATTCCGTAGCCGAAAAAGTTATTGCAACTTTTGCAGGCTGCTCGGAATCCGTTGCGGTTAAAGACAAACTGTCTTCTTCAATAGATGCCGTTACACTGTATAAAGTATCAGTTTCCGTTTCAGGAGTTTTATTTTCCGATGTTGAAACTGTTCCTTCCGGAGATTTGGGAATATTTATATCTCCAGTAACATTAAATTCTTGGTCGGTCAATATCACGCCTGCCGTTATGTCAAACGAAGCTGTTTGTTCATTAAAAATAAAACTGTCTATCGTAAATTCTCTACTACCTTCATTTCCATAAAAATCGGAAGCCCAAACAATTTCTCCGTCGGACAAAGTATCTTCTTTAACAAGTTTTATCTGGTCCGACAAATAACCTCTTGATTGTCCGCTTCTGTTTATAACTTCATAACTGTCATAATCTCTGCCTTTTACAAGACCGTAATCTTGTTCTAAAGCCTCTTCCATTGTTCTTGTTTGAACGGTTGTACCATGATAATTTTGCGAGGTTGACGGTTTATCTACAACAACTTCTTCTCTATTTTGTTCGGCCAAATCATAGTAAAGAACTTTTTCTCCGTTAGAACCTTCCGTTTCGCCGTAATATATCATTAAATCATGAGAATTTCCAGCGACATCGGTTTTGGTAATTATGCAATTACTTAAATCAACATCCGGTCTTGAAATATATTCTCCTACCGTTTCAACATACGTATCTCTGACATAAGGCGTCGTACTAACCGGCGAAGTTTCGTCAAACACGCTTACCGAAAGTCCGGTTGAAATATCGGTCGTTATACCGCCTAAAACGTTTTTATACTGAACTACATTATTATCGGAAATAAACATTTCGGACTCATATTGAGATACGGAAGAAACCACTCCGTCAGTATAATTAAATTGTAACGTATTAGCGGTTGAATTGATAATTGATAAATTTGTCGTTGAAGCCTGTAGTTTATCCAAACCGCTTACTCCTGAAATTGCCATAGTTTGAATTTCCGCAGCACCGCCTACAATTTTAGAAGGGTCAACTTCAACATCATATACGAGAGTATCAAATCCGAGCTGGGTTTGTATATTTTCGTTATCCAAACTTAAAACCGCAGTTGTTGAAACCGTACCTGTTTCATTATGTTGAACGGTTACCGTATATGTGTCGGTAAAATAATATTCATTTTCTTCCAACGTACCCGCAGCATAGTTTCTGGCGAATTCGTAAGTTGAATCCGCATCTCCGCTCCAAGTAAACCAACCGGTATTCGAACTGCTGTCGGAACTTATTCTTTCTCCGTCAACATAAACTTCAATATTCGTGCTTGAATTTGTAACAAGGACATAACTTTGTTCTTCGGATTTAACTTTTACTTGGATTTCAACCTGATTTCCCGAACTATCAAACTGATAATATGTCATCGTAAATCCGCTGTTCTGATTTCCCCAACCATTATTATTATAATATTCACTGGATATTGAAGGTGCCGGAACGGTTAAAGTTTGAACTTCTTCGGTAGTATAGGTTGCATGAGAATAATCTACACTTTGTGTCAAATTATTTGAATCGCCGTTTACGGTTACGGTCACATAACTTCCGGAATCCCATACGGAATTATTCAAGCCTTCCACACTTCCGGACAAATTCTGTCTGTATGTCGCATTATTATATACCATAGTCGGATTACTGCCGTCACCGTCTAGCGTTACTGTAACGGTTCCCGAAGTCCATTTCGGACCTGTCGTTCCTCCGTTGACATAAGTCCCCGCCAAACTTTGAGTATATGTTGCATTATCGTATTCGTAAGTCGTTTCCGGAGCATTGGAATCACCGTTCAATATAACTCTTACCGAGCCGGAAGTCCATTTCGGACCTGTCGTTCCTCCGTTAACGTAAGTTCCTGCCAAACTCTGACTATATGTTGCATTCTGATAAGTTATTGTCGGATTACTTGCATCTCCGTTATAAGTTATCGTACCTGACTCCCATTTTGCACCGGACTCTCCGTTTATATATGTTCCTGCCAAATTATATTTTGCATTATTATAAGTTACCGAAGGATTGCTGCCGTCTCCGTTAAGTACTATCGTTCTTGAACCCGATGTCCATTTCGGACCTGTAGTTCCTCCGTTAACGTAAGTTCCTGCCAAATATTCCGTATATGTTGCATCATTATATGTTACGGTAGGATTACTTCCGTCTCCGTTAAGTACTATCGTCCTTGAACCGGAAGTCCATTTCGGGCCTGTCGTTCCTCCGTTAACGTAAGTTCCTGCCAAATATTCCGTATATTTGGCATTCGTATAATTTGTAGAAGATACGTTACCGCTCCAATTTAATTTTACCGTAACCGTTCCCGATGTCCATTTCGGACCGCTCGTTCCGTTAACGTATCTGCCGGTTAAAGTTTGAGTATAACTTGCATTTACATAACCGCTACTTCTTACTACAAGATTACCTTCGGCATCCGTAGCTAATTTTCTGTATGAAGTTTTTTCACCGTTAATAGTTATATTATCCGTAGCAAAATATGTGACATATTTGCTTCCGGAATTCCAGGTTGCACCGTCTATGCCGTCAACGGATTTTCCTCCCAAATATGTATTAATCCATGCGGAAGCAACTCCGTTAGAATTGTATCTTATATTCATTCTGTTTGAAGAGTTATAAGTGTAAGTATTACCCGAAGTTGAAACCAAAGCAGGTTGTCCGTTATCGTCAAATGCCGCTATTTTTAACGACCCTGAAGTTATTCTTTGTCCCTGAATAACAGAACCTGTCTTAAAAACAGCTCCTGTTCCCATTATTACAAAATTGCCGTCGCTTATTTTTAAATCTCCGTTGCCTACGGTATAACTTCCGTCATCATTGGATATTATTCTGGCATTTGTTCCTGTCGCATCCGGATATCCGTTTGATTGTTTATCTTCGCTATTTTGTTCTTGCGAACCCGTTGCTGCAGGTATAGTTATATTCGTACTGTAGCCCATAGATATTATTCCGTCGGTGATTACGCATCCTGCCGAATACAAGCCTACTTTTGAACCTTCCTTTAACGTTACGGTCGCTTCGCTGCCGTTAGGATTCGTATATTTTATATCCTGATTTTGTGTCGTCAACAATACAAATTTATTTATTGTTCCGTCTTCCGTTTCAATCATTTCATTCGTTAGTTTGAATGTTCCGCTCAAAGTTCCGCTTAAACCATTTTGATTCAAAATTTCAAATCCGTTTTGTGTAGTTAATGTCCATTCATTGTTATGTTTTACTATTGTACAATCACCTATTATATTTTTTGTTCCGTCATCGTTTAACTGAACGAATTTTCCGTCTTCATTTATCGTACAATAATGAGAATATTGGTCATCATGTGTTAAAATCAACGTTCCGTTTCCGGGCAAACTTATTACATCGTCGGCTTTATACCAAGTATTCGGATCATTTTCAAGCTTAAATTCTTTCAATATTGAAGACACTTGTATAGTATCTGTAACAGATAAAATGACATCTTTTTTATAGTCAGTTCCCTCTTCATAAGTAACATAAACTTTATTTGTTTCATCATATTCAAATTTATCCGTAACATCATTTACAGAAAAACTATCTCCTTCCGTTATAACTTTTCCCTGCTCGTCATAGTTGTATTTGATTTCAATTATGTTACCATCATTATATCCGTAAAAAGTATCTCCATTTTCAGTACTTAAATCAATGACGGTTTTATCTTGTTGTCTTAATTGATATTGTATTGCAACAGAATTATCTTCATTGCCTACATATCTTATTCCAAGTCTATCATTATTTTCATTTCCAACGATTTGTCTGAATACGGAAGAACCTTTTGTTAACGAAACTTCACCGTTAGCTTCAATTACCAATGTTATATTACCGTTGCCTCCTAAAGAATCTACTTCATATCCGAACCCAGTATCACCTTCTTGTATGGCGGTCAACGTTATTCTTGCGGATTGGTTACCGTTATTATCTTTTATTTCTTCTCCTACTTTCCCGGTAATTTCATCATACTCTTTATATTCGGTAAATAAAGTTGCACCGGTATCATTATTCGTTTGAAAAGTTCTTATTATACCTTCCGTATCATATCTTGTTTCAGTTGTAATGACCCCGTCTTCACTGACCGTCCTAGTTTTTGCCGTTCCGCTTTCCGCAGTTAACGTTACACCGTTTTCTTTGTAACTTAATCTTATATTGCCTTCCAAAATTTCTCCTGATACGGATGTATTTGAACCTGTTCTTAAAATTGCTCCGTCACCGACAACAATTAAATTTCCGCCTCTTAACGATATTGTTCCGTTACTTACCGTATAAGAATTATCGTTTTCAATTACACAAGCATTCGTATCGCTTGCATCCGGTATAGATGAAGAAGATTGTCCGTCTCCTCCTTCGGAAGAACTTCCTTTTAAAACTTCAAAAACATTGTCACTGTTTATTACGACTTTTCCGTTTATACCTATATATCCTTGCTCATTTACGGATAACGTTCCATTTTCCAATATACCTCTTGCAATCTCTTGCCCGTTTACTCTATTAACATATTCGCCTTCTATAACTATATCGGCACTTCCCTCAGGCAATACAAATTTTCCATTTTCGTCTATGCTAAAAGAGAAATTTATATCATTTGTTAATATTATGGTATCACCGCTTAAATGTCCTCCTATTATCGTTGACATTTCTGTTCCGGCTTTATAATCCATAACAACCGATATGGGTTTTCCTAAAGAATCATATTCGGTTATAGTTACATTAGCCATCAAAGAAATATCTTCTTTACCTATATATACGAAATTATTATCCAGTATTACATTTGCACTATATGTTGTTACTGTTTTTCCGCCGTTTTCAGTAGGATTTTCATATTGTATAGTATTATATTTTGAATCTGAAACAACTTCTCTGTTATACCTCCAATCCGTTCCTTTAAATTCCGCCGTTGTCACGATTTTACTATCTCCGTCCGTAGTATAATAGCTTACCGTATTCGGAGTAGTGCTTGAATATGTATAGTATGAATTAAGTTTATTAACATCTATCCAACTGTTATCTATATATTCATAACCGGAATACAAATCTTCTTTATTTTTCAATATTAAATCATTCGTTGATTCCAATATTTTCTTATATTGATCGACTATTGTTTCCTGTTGTGTCTGTTCGGTAGAATCATTACCGCTACCTTCGGAAGAACCTTCTATCTGAAATTCATTATATGCATTTGTCAAATCATATCTTGTTACAGTTTTATTTCCTTCGGTATCAACTCTTATTTCTTCAAATCCGCTCGCCTTTCCGTTTTCTCCGTTTACAAAATCAACTACTTTAGCTACTCTTATAACATTATCCTGTTCATCGGTATCTGTTGACCACTGAATTACTTTATCAAGTCCTTCGACATTTGCTTTTATTACTAAACCTGATTCCGTTTCTACGCTTGTTACTGTATCAGTTGTAGATGCAGAACTGTAAACATGTGATATTGTTGCCTGATTATTTTCATCGAACTGTTCAACTACTACTTTTCTGTCTCCGGCTTTTATATCCGTAAAATATATATCGTCATTATATTCTCGTTCAAAACTGTATTCTAAAGCAAGCGTTCCATTTTGATACCCGACATTATTTGCCGTATATATTTTATTATTTTGACTGTCATATGCAGTTATCGTTTGTACATAGCCGTTAGCTTTTGCATAGTCCAATGCACCGTTAAAACCGTTATTATTAACTTGTGTCTGTAATTGAGCATAGTCAGTTCCAGATATTAAAGAGACTACCGTCGTTTGTCTTTGCGAACCAAAACCTGTATATTGTGTCATCGTTCCTTTATTTTGGTCAACAACTACTCTTGGAGTAGTGTTTATTTTAGCAACAACATTTTTTACAACGTTTGTAACTGCGGAAATAATTCCGCCGAATATACTTCCTGTTGTTCCGGAATTTGAGGAGATTGCGGTTACGCTTGTTCTGTTTCCGCCGGTTGCCGTTGCCGCTGCAGTTACCGCACTTCTTGAACTTGTTGAAGGCGTTACAACACTTTTTATTGCATTTGACACCGTACTTACTACGGATTTTACTGTATTTATTGCATTACTTAACCAACTGCCGGAAGAGCTGTTTGTTTTTGCGGTTGCCGTTTTTGTCGCCGTCGCTTTTACAGCACTTGACGCCGCAGTAGATTTCGCCGGTGTTGACGTTGTCCTTGACGACGTACTTGTCGCCCTTGACGAACTCGCGGAACTTCTTGAACCTGACGAAGAACTTCTGCTGCTTGTCGTCACTTTACTTACAGCCGATTTTACGGTACTTACAACTTTACTTGCCGCAGATTTTACCGCACTTACAACTTTACTGAATATCCCGGACCCTGCTATCTGTTGCATTTGTTCCTGGCTCAATGCCGTTGCGTCAACGGTTCCTTGCGTCAACATTGCTCCGGACGTCCAGCCGTACGTATTTTGCAAATAACTTTCCAAATCGTCGGCTTTTACCGTCTTATCTTTCTTATTTACGTCTTGTACTACAATGTTACCGTTTCCGTCGTTGCTTAACGTTATAAAATGGTCTATCTCTTTTCCGTCCTCGCCAGCTATCTGTACGTTTAATACTACGCTATCTCCTTTCGTTAACCCTTCCTTTACTCCTTCTATACTTTCTACGGCATATCCGCTATAACTCTTGCCGCCCTCTTTTTCCAATACCGTCTTTACCGCTGCCATGCTCGTATTTATCTGGTCCGAACCTGCAACGTTATTTTCCAAAAATGCGCCCGTTGTTATATCTATCGCCAATGTCTGTATCGATATCAATCCTGCGTTGGCACTTTCTCCCAATACGTTTACGATTGCATCCGTCGCACAGTTTACTACCTGCCCACCTTTTTCCAATATACTTTGTAATACCGTCATTGATTGATTCAATACATTTTCGTCTATTCCCTCAAACTGTGTTGCAATTTCTTCTTCACTCAATCCGGTCTGCTGCGACAATTTTGCAAATACATATTGTTGGTTATAACTTGTCGTTCTTAAATCTTCATCGTTTAATACTACTGTCCCGTTATCTACTCCTACTCCGCTTATATATCCGCTTTCGGTTATTACGAAATTCTTTTCTTTTTGACTGAAGTCCCCTCCGCCAAATTTCCCACTCTTCTTGTCAAAAGTTACTCCTTCCATAGTATTTACTTTTACGTAACCGTCGCCATATTTGAAATACTGGCTCTTCGTTAACGAACTTTCGTCAACGCCTTTTTTCCAATCTTTTACTTTTCCTTCTCCTTCAAGCAACGCACTGTACGTAGAGCCGTCTTCTCCTGCCTGTTCCACTTTCGAACCTGCCTTATATCTTGCAGTACCGTCACTTACATCCACTCCCGTTATCGTCGTTCCGTCTTCCAACGTCGCTACGTTTTTGTCCGGTTTACTCGTCCAGTCTCCTCCGGTAAACGTCCCTTTATCGGTATCAAAATTTACTTTCTCTTTCGTCGTTACGCTTATCCCGTTATACTCTTTCGTTGCCGTTGCGGTGTTACTCGTCAGCGCATATCCGCCGTCTTTATTTAACCAATTTGCTCCGTCTTTTATTTCTCCCTGCGCTCTGTATGTTACTCCGTCTATCGTCTGTACGAAACTTGCTCCGGCTCCGTCTTTTACCGTTACGTTGCCTCTGGTTCCCACCTCAAAATCACTTACATATACGGTTACGCCTTCCGCCGTCGTTCCCGTCGCATAATTGTTGCCCGGATTTGCAAAATCCTTGCTGTAACTCGTTACTTTACTTGAATCTATTCTTCCCCTGTTAAAATATTGGAACCCGCCATACAACTTATCGTTCGCCTTTTCCGTGCCCGTCTTGTTTCCTTGACTGTCTCTTACCGTTATTCCCGTTACTTTTTGGTCTCCCAAATTGTTCAATATTTTTAAATATGCTCCGTATGGATTACTGCCGTTTCCGCTGCCGCCTTTCCCTTTGTTCTGTTTGGCAAGCTCGTCTGCCTGTTTCTGTGTCAACAATGCGTCCGCACTTATATCGGTTCCCGTTTCTTTTAATTTCTTTCCGTCCGCTCCGTATTCCGTAGTCTTTACCGCAGTAGGATTTCCGTCTTGCCCGAAATATGCCGTATCTACCGTCTTTGTTCCATTATTACCATACGTCGTCCTGCTTGCCTGATTTATCGAAAGTTCTCCTTCTACCGTAAATCTTTGTCCGCTTGCCAACGTGTATGTCCTGGTTTCTCCGGTTCCGTTATTTGTTAAATCGTATCTTTGTTGTGTCGTAGTTTGATAATTACTATTATGTCCCTGTACTACTATCTGTTTGCTTCCGTCTTCATATTCTCGTTGCGTTACCTGCGTTCTTCCTTTCTGTCCGGGATTTACAGGCGTTTCCGTATATTTGTTCCCCTCTTCGTCTGTTCCCGTTAAAGATTCGAATTTCCCTTTGGCCTTCGTTACGTTTACTCCGGCTTCCGCTCCGTACTTAGTTGTCGTACTTAACATCTCCGCATATTCTCTGTCGGTCATCTCGCCGAACTGAACGCTTACTTCGTTACCGTTTGTATCCTGATAACTCATTGTTCCGTTTGTTCTGTCTATCGTAGCTCCGTTTATATTTATAGCCCCGTTAGATACTACCTTATTTGCCGCATCCTGCAACTCTTTGCCTACTCCGCTTCCGCTTGCCAATACTTTTATCGCAGCCTGCTGCATCGCATTATCTAAGCCCGATTCCGGCAAACCTTTATCGTTCTGACCTTCTATTGATATTCCGTTTTTACCTATCTCGTCATTTACTTTCTTTACAAATTTTTCTCCTAAAGATTCTCCATCTATCTTTACATCGTTTACTTTTACTATTTTCGCACTTACCACGTCTCCGGTATTTATTTTTTCCTGTATCTCTCGTTCCGTCGATTTTTGACTTACTCTTTCTGATTCTAACGCCTTGTTAAACTCCTTTTCGCTCATTCCGGCTATATCTGCAGCTTTTTCCTGCTTTTCAGTCTGATAGATTCCCTGTCCTTCTTTTCCGTTTTCCTTCGTTATCGTTTTTTCTTCCTGCTCTTTCTTCCACGTTTCCCACTGATTGTTATCCATCTCGTTTATCTGATTCTGCAATGCCGTTTCCTGTGCCTGTTTATCTTCTTCAGTCTGTTCCGGCTCGTCTTCTACCCATACTTCATACTCTACTTCAACTTCGTATTCAACTTCTACTTCATATTCTACCGTTACCGTGTATGTATATTCATACGTATATGAATTTCCCTCGGAATCGGTTCCCGTTGCAGTCCCGGTTCTTTCTTCTTCTCTGGTTCTTGTTTCCGTTCTCGTTCTCGTTTCGGTTCTTGTCATCGTTACGTATCTGGCTCCGGTTATTTCTTTCATCGCCTCTACGCTCAATTCTTCGGCTTTGCCCTGGTTTACCTGCTCCTTTAACCCTTCGCTTGTACTCAATACTCTTATCTTGCCGTCTTGTCCCTGCGCGTTATAACTTATCCCTACTTCTTTTCCTTGTGCGTCTATTCCTGCTTTTCCGCTTAATACTTCTTTTAAGTTCGTTTCGCTGTATTCTACAGCTTCTCCGTTTCTTACGTTCGGGTCAACTATCGTATAATTTCCGTTGTCCATCTTCGTTACCGTTATGTAATGGTCTTCGTTTACCCATACTATCGCACTTTCTCCAGCTTTTAACCCTTCAATAAACGTTTCCATATCGCTTGCATAGCCTATCGCCTCTTGTCCGTATTGTTCCATTACCGCCTGCATCGTCGCCATACTTGTCATTAACTGCGTCTGTCCGCTATTTATCAAGTCCGCATTGTTACGCTCGAACAGTCCCGTACTTATTTCTACAAGCAACGCCTGTAATCCCAACACTCCTTTGCTTGCCACGTTCAACACTTCACTTAACGCGTCTATCGCACAGTTTACTATGCTTCCGCCCTGTGATATGAAATTCGTTAACAATCCTATTACGCTTTCTTTCTCTTCTTCGCTCTTACCGCTTAACGCTTCTTCCAACCCTTTTTCCACTTCATCTTTACTTACTCCGCTCTGCTTGCTCAACTCTTCTACTACTGCACTATATTCTTTGCTCGTTTCTATCTTCGTTTCT
>JAZNAT010000195.1:0-4092 GCA_045586665.1 Endomicrobiaceae bacterium
TTTTTTATATATTCTAGTAATTTGTTCCACATTAAATATGTAGGAACACCGTGACAGAAAAAATCTATTAGTATTAATCTGTCTCTAAAATTATTTTGTTCAGCAGCTAAACTTAATCCGACTATTTGGCATGGTGTTCCGAATACTATGAATTTATCTTTACTTTTTATTATTTCATCAAAAGCTTGTGCACAGGCACTTTGTAAATATTTTGAACCTTTCAATAATTCCAAATCATTTATGTTATCAACTGTAATTGTTTTTGCTTTTTGTTCTGTATAATCATAAATAACACCTGCTATTTTGTAGCCGTTATCTAAGCCGTATTTTGAAATTTCAAAAGCTATCCCACCCGAACTGCAACTCTGTTGAACGGAATTATCCAAACTCCAACTTGCATATAACGGTAAATTTTCAAATTTATTTATTGAAGAATTATCAATAAATTTAGGACATATTTTCAAACATTTACCGCAATCGATACATTTTTGTTTATCTAATGTTGCTGTATAGAAACCGTTTTGCGATAATTCTATTTTTATTGCATTTACAGGACATATTACATGGCAAACAGAGCAACCCGTGCAAGATAAATTGTTTTCTACGCAACTATCCATTTTGTAAAACCTTCCGCAAATATCCTGTTGCTTTTTGTCTTTCTTGTTCTATTAAAGAATTTATATTTGACCAATTGAAATTTTGTGTTAATATATTTTGTAAATTATTCCAATTATCAAGTTTTGATTGTGAAACATTAAATTGATTTAACAGAAAAGTTATTTTATTTATATTTGAACTTCTGACAAAACAAGCAAACGGCTT
Organism: Endomicrobiaceae bacterium; assembly: GCA_045586665.1. Taxonomy (GTDB): domain Bacteria; phylum Elusimicrobiota; class Endomicrobiia; order Endomicrobiales; family Endomicrobiaceae; genus Ruminimicrobiellum. The sequence continues at coordinate 823 of JAZNAT010000195.1, forward strand.
ATTTGTTAATATTGACAATACACTACCATGAAAAGTGTCCGTAACTACACATTGTGCATTTCTAAATATGTTTATTAGTTCTATCGGTGTTACATTTATATTTTCATCAACCCAACTGTGATAAAAACCCGGTGAAACAATTTTTAAATTGTTTTCTTTTGCATACTTTTTAATCTTTTCATATTCTTTTTCATCGTTTAATCTGTTATCGTAAGCATATATAAGCAGATATTTTTCGTCAGGTATTTTGTTACTAGACAAAATTTGTTCTTCTTCATATCCGTATAATAAAACAGGATCGCATAATATAGGAATTTCTTTATTTAAAAATTCTTTAACGGTTTGTGCAGAAGATAAATCCCTTGTAGAAAGATAATTAAATCGTTCCAAACCGGATTTTATAAGTTCATAACAGCCGTGTTTTTTTATTTCTTCAATATTTGTTTGTCCGAAAACGGGAGCGTAAGCAAAAATTAAAGAAGTTGTTATAGTATGAGAATACATCATAACATTTATTCCGGCTTCCAACGACCAAACTTCATCACTGCCTACACAAACGGCATCCAACTCTTTTTGTTCGGGATATAGCGGAATAAAATTATAATTTGTTTTTTTAAAATTATTTAATATTTTATGTTTATCCATATTAAACTTCGTTTTTGCTATTCCCTGTTTTTTTAAATAGTTTAAATAAAACGGAACTGATTTTAGCGATATGTTATATTTGTTTGAAAGTTTTTTATCTATGAAATCAAAATTTTTATTATATGTGAGGATATAAGGAGTATGACCTAAATTTTTTAATATGCTATATAATCCGTGCATTTGTAAAATAGCACCATGATTATGAACTTGATAATGTGTTAATATCCCTACTTTCATCTCAAAACCTTTTTGTAGAATAATGTTCTTATATTATTAGGCATCAGAACTTGTGTAACAAACCTTATTGTTATGTTGAACAAATAATACGGATAATTAATTATTTTCATTTTTAACATTTGCTTTGAAACTTCTTTGTTACTTTTAAAGTATTTATATCCGCCGCGGCGAGAAAACATATTTTTATCCGTTCTGAAATTCAATAATATTTCCGGAATATTTTTCATTTGATAATTTGCTTTAACAAGCCTTGCCCATAAGTAATAATCTTCCATTTGATAAAACGTTTGATAATTACCTGCATTCAAAACATCTTCTTTTTTAAACATTACGGACGGATGATTAAACGGAGACCTTGTTTTTATATATTTTTTTATTTGAGCATTTTCCAAAGGAACTTTTCTTATTGAAGTTTTTTCGTTGGTTTGAGAATCAAATTCTTGTATATATCCGCCGACTATTGTTAAATTCGGATTATTTTCAAATTCTTTTAGTTGTAGTTCAAACCTGTTAGGCAAACTTATATCGTCACTATCCATTCTTGCAACTAACGGATATTTACATTTTAAAAGTCCTTGTTGAAGCGCTATGCCTAAACCTGAATTTTTTTCAAGTCTTAATATGTCTAAACTGTCTTTATATTCATTTAAAACTTGTTCCGATTCGTTTGATATTTGCCCGTCAACAACCAACACTATTTGGCTTGGTTTTACGGTATTATTCAACACACTATCAATGGCTTGTTTAAGCCATTGAGGATTATCTTTATAATATACCGACATTAAAACAGAAAACTGCATAAAAAATCCTCAGGAGTTTTTGTTAAAGAGTTGAATAGTTGAACGAACTTAAAGTTTAACTACTAACAATTTATTAACATAACCCGATTAATAATCTCAAGAATAAAAATATTTTACTACCGGATTCCGTGTAAAGCACGGAATGACGGAAACATTCACACTTAAAACTTAATCTGAAAAAGATAAAATACGACTTATTTTGAAATTATAACATTTTTGACAACAGTTTCAAATATTTGTTTACTTTATTAAATTTGCTGGATTTTATTTTTTAAAATGCTATAATACTTCTCCATATTAGGAAAGAGGGTTTTTATGAGATTTTTATTTTTACTACTTGATTTTATAACTTTCTTTACATTGACCACATTTATCATTACGGTTCGTTCAAGCTCTTCTTGGAACATTTCGTTTTTTTTAAGTAACTGTAAAGTAATGGTTCCGATATTTTTGTTAAATGTACTTCTTCTTTTTATTTTTTCTTTTTACGACTTAAAAACTTATTACAGGAAAAATCAAAATTTTTATATGGAGCTTACCATAGCTTTTATCGTCGCTTTTATTATTTCTTCTGCGGGAATATATTTCGGATTAAATCTTTTTCACATTCCTACGCCTAAAACGAACTTATTGTTGATATTGTTAATTTTTTATATCTATATTTTTATATCCAGAAAAATTTATAACGATTTAAATTTTTCAAAAATCAACATACTTTTGGTAGGAACAAGCAGAACTTTGGACAGAATAAAAATAACCTTACCGTCTTTACGCCAATATAAAGTCGTTGACAAATTTAAAGACTTTTCTGAGATTCCCGAGAATTTTGACGCGAAAGATATAGACTTTCTGCTTATATCAAACAATTTATTGGAGCAGGATAAAAAAACATCAAGTTTTATTTTTGAAAAATTCGTATCAAAAGGAATTTTTACAATAACGGATTATTATTTTTTTGAACAGATTTTTTCAAGACTACCGAAAGAAACTTTAAAAGACATAAACTCTTTAATAAAAGAAATCAGTAACAAACAAGTGGATTTTGTATACCCTTTAATAAAAAGAAGTTTAGACATACTTTTTTCTTTAATTTTAATACCGATATTTTTGCCGATAGGAATATTTATTTATTTTTTAATTTTGGTTACGGATAAACAAAAACCGATTTTTATCCAAAAAAGAGTCGGTTTTCTAAATAAAAACATACGAATTTATAAATTCAGAACAATGCTTGAAAACTCCGAAACCGTAACAAAAACAGGTAAATTTTTAAGAAGATTAAGGCTTGATGAAATTCCCCAGTTGATAAATATTTTAAAAGGAGACATTTCCATCGTAGGTCCGCGTCCAATTTGGATTAAAGAATATGAATTTCTAAATAAATTTATCCCAATACATTCTTTGAGAACGCTTGTAAAACCTGGGCTTACCGGCTGGGCACAGCTTAATTTTAAAGCACCTCCCGTTTATGCAGTGTTGGAAACGCCGGTACTGGAAACATACACTCAAAAAAAAGAATATTTTAAAGATGCAATAGTAAGGTTGGCTTACGACGTATGGTATATAAAAAATGCGTCATTTAAACTTG
>JAZNAT010000196.1:0-3928 GCA_045586665.1 Endomicrobiaceae bacterium
TGAACAAAATAAAAATATTTCGCGATGTTGTATTAAAGAATGTGATTTGTTTTACGAGCGAATGTGTAGATAATACAATTAGTAATTAGAAATTAGCAGTCGATGTAAATTTTTGCAAGGCAAAAATCAAAAAATTTAAAAAATATAAAACAACAAAAAATTATCAAAGATAATTTTTTTGCAGACCGAAAGATTTGTTAGTGAGACAAAGAATTTTCAAGTTGCGGTGTCCAAAAAGATAGAGTACATAAGACTTGAAAATTCAAAGTCGAAACTAGAAAAATTCGGTCGTTATAATAGGAGATTAGTTATGACAAAGCAATATAAATTTGAAACATTACAAGTACACGTAGGACAAGAAACACCTGATTCAGCTACGGATTCAAGAGCAGTACCAATTTATGCAACAACATCTTATGTGTTTAAAGATTCTGCAACGGCAGCAGGCAGATTCGGGCTTACTGTCGGCGGAAACATTTATACAAGATTGATGAACCCGACTTCAGATGTTCTTGAAAAAAGAATTGCAGCACTTGAAGGCGGAGCTGCAGCACTTACAACAGCATCGGGAGCATCAGCAATTACTTATGCAGTTCAAAATATCGCAACTGCAGGGGACCATATAGTATCTTCCACAAACCTTTACGGCGGAACATACAATTTGTTTGCAAATACTTTAAAAGAACAAGGAATATCAACAACCTTTGTTGATCCTTCAAATCCTGAAAACTTTGAAAAAGCAATAAAAGAAAATACAAAACTTCTTTATGCCGAAACATTAGGAAATCCTAATTCCGATGTTATAGATTTGGATGCAATATCCAAAATTGCACATAAGCACGGAATACCTTTTATAGTAGACAGCACATTTGCCACACCTTATTTGTTAAGACCTATTGAACATGGTGTGGATATTGTGGTACATTCGGCAACAAAATTTATCGGCGGTCATGGTTCCGTAATGGGCGGAGTTATCGTTGACGGGGGAAAATTCGATTGGGCACAAAACGATAAATTCCCGGGCCTTTCAAAACCTAATCCGTCTTATCATGGTGTAGTGTTTACAAAAGCTGTAGGTAATTTGGCATACATAATAAAAATAAGAACAACATTGTTAAGAGATCAGGGAGCAACGATATCACCGTTTAACTCTTTCTTGTTGTTGCAAGGTCTTGAAACTCTTTCTTTAAGAGTGGAAAGACATGTTTCAAATGCACTTAAAGTGGTAGATTTCTTAAAGAATCATCCGCAAGTAGAAAAAGTTAATCATCCGTCTTTAGCAACGGGAAAACAAAAAGAGTTGTACGACAAATATTTCCCGAAAGGTGCAGCTTCAATATTCACATTTGAAATTAAAGGAACTGCAGAAACTGCAAAGAAATTTACGGAAAGTTTAAAACTTTTCTCGCTTCTTGCAAATGTTGCCGATGTTAAAAGTCTTGTAATACATCCCGCATCAACAACTCATTCGCAACTTTCCGAACAAGAGTTGTTAAGCAGCGGAATAAAGCCTACAACGGTCAGATTGTCTATAGGTACCGAACATATAGATGATATTATTGAAGATTTGAAACAAGGTTTTGAAGCAGTTAAGTAAAGCCGAGGTATAGAAGAATAGAGGTATGGAAAAGGCAAAAAACAAATTGTCATCCCGTACTTGATACGGGATCCCGTAGTTAAGTCGTTTCCATACCTCCAGACATCTATACATCCAAAAAAATAATTTGTTAAAATAATACTTATGATTTGGAGGTACATATGAAGAAGATATTGTTAATCATTTCAGTTTTAGCGGTTGTTGTTTCTGTAAGTTTTGCAGAGTGTTGCAGCTGCGGTAATGACAGTTGTAGTACCGGTGAAACTTGTTCAACGGCAGAATGCCCACAGAAATAGAAAATTAAAAAATAACAAAAATCGTGAAACGATTTTTACCAAAAACTTATAAGCTAATCAGCTAAGAAAAACAAAGTTTTTTGCTCTCAGCTTATCAGCTATATAAAAAGGAGAAAAAATGTCAAAAATATATAAGTCTGCAGATGAATTAATAGGAAAAACACCTTTATTGGAGTTTACACACATAGAAAAAGCAGAAAATTTGGAAGCAAAATTAATAGCAAAGTTGGAATATTTTAATCCTGCAGGTTCTGTTAAAGACAGAATTGCAAAAGCAATGATAGAAGATGCAGAAAAAAAAGGTTTATTAAAACCGGGTTCTGTAATTATTGAGCCTACAAGCGGAAATACAGGTATTGGACTTTCTGCGGTAGCAGCAGCAAAAGGATACAAAATTATTATTGTAATGCCTGAAACCATGTCTGTGGAAAGAAGACAATTGATGAAAGCTTATGGTGCAGAGTTGGTATTAACCGAAGGTGCAAAAGGTATGAAAGGTGCTATTGCAAAAGCGGCTGAACTTGCACAACAAACACCTAACAGTTTTATTCCGGGACAGTTTGTTAACCCTGCAAACCCTAAAATACATAGAGATACTACCGGACCTGAAATTTGGGAAGATACCGACGGTAAAGTAGATATATTTGTTGCAGGTGTAGGAACAGGCGGAACAATTACCGGTGTAGGCGAATTTTTAAAATCTAAAAATCCTAACATAAAAGTTGTAGCGGTTGAACCGGCAACATCGGCAGTTTTGTCTACCGGAGTTGCAGGAGCACACAAAATTCAAGGTATCGGTGCAGGTTTTGTTCCTGATGTTTTGAATACAAAAGTTTATGATGAAATTATACCTGTTAAAAACGAAGATGCTTTTGCAACGGGTAAACTTATCGGTAAAAAAGAAGGTGTGCTTGTAGGTATTTCTTCAGGTGCAGCTTTATGGGCAGGTATAGAACTTGCAAAAAGACCGGAAAATAAGGGGAAAAATATTGTAGTGTTGTTGCCGGATACGGGGGATAGATACCTATCAACAGCCCTTTTTGCAGACTAACATTTTATAACGACCTTAATAGTTTGGTTATAATTTTGAAACACAGAACCTTGAGTACCGCAAAGAGTACACATCGGTTCTGTGTTTCTTCATTCTAACACAAAATCTTAAGGTCTTGAACGGAAATAGCGTTTGTCATTGCGAAACGGATTTATCTTTTAAGCTATAACTTTATATTTGCCTTCTTCGAGTAACCACTCGCTCCGCTTTCATTTCAGTACACTTCAGGCGGCAAATATTTCGTTATAGCTTAAAATCTGTAAATCCTTTGAAAGTAATCAACAACTATAAAGAATTTTATATTTTAGTTTCTTCATTTTAACCGAAAATTTTAAAACATTGAATGACAAAAAATAATTGCAAAAATAAATTTGTGATTGTTATAAAAAATAACATATAATATATATATGTATATATTTGATGAATTGTTTGGACAATGTAAAGAGAATTATTGTAATAAAGAAGCTTGTTGTCATCAAGAAAGACAAGAAGTATGTGATTGTTCAGTGTGCTTACAGAAACAATTCCGTGTTAAAGGAATTGATAAATATGAATGTAAAAACAAATTAAATTGCTATGTTCTTAATTATGGAGCATGTTACATAAGTGAGATATATTATTATTTAAGTATATCTAGACTTTTAAATAATTTTAATAATTCCGTTAATATTTTATCGTTAGGGTGTGGTTTTGCACCAGATTATTTTGCTTTTGACAAATTTATAAAAGATAAGGGTTTAGATTTAAATTTTAATTATGTTGGAATGGATAATAGTATAGTTTGGAAGGATATATCTTGGAATGAAATACAGTTAAGTGCTAGTAATCTTGTTACATTTTATACAGTAGATCTTACTGGACAAGATATTATTTTAAATTTTAATGAGTATGATATAATTTTTCTTGGTAAGATATATTCGACTATAAGAAGAAATAATGCTAACAAAACAAATTTCCTAAATAATATTGTCAAAAATGTTCAAA
>JAZNAT010000197.1:0-12389 GCA_045586665.1 Endomicrobiaceae bacterium
GAATATAATATTTCATTGTTTTTTAATAATTTTTCTTTTTGGATAGAAAAAGCATTATATTCTATGCAATATGCGTATTTAGTTTTATCTTTAAAAAATTCTATTTCAAAAGAAGAATAATTATATTTAGGATTTAACTTATTTGGGAAATAATGACCGATTATACCTTTCTGTAAAATCTGATTTAATACTAATAATGCCATTACAATATTGCTTTTTCCGGAAGCATTTGCACCATAAAAAGCCATACAAGGAACAAACCTATTTTTCTTGTCTGCTTCTAAAAAAGGTATAGTATTAAGTTGTTCGTAATTGTTTGGTGCTTTCCCTTCCGCATAAGAAAAATCAACTGTAACATCAAGAATTGATTTAAAGTTTCTAATTTTAAAATAAGATAACATTTTATTCACCTTTGTTTTAATATAAACAAAATTATTGTTTATATTATGTAACAAATATATATTTTTGTCAACATTTATATAAAATACTCTTATTTTATTGTTTATTTGTTTTTTATATTTTTTGTGTTTTTTGAGTTACCGAGAATTTCTCGGCGGTTGATGATTTAATAAATGCCGGGAGTTATAAATTTTTTGTCAACGATTTTGTCATAGAATTTGTCATTGATTTTGTCATATTAATAATTTATTTATTTTTCAATTGTTTTTATTAAATTTTTTACTTAATTTTCATTAAATTTGTCATAGTTTTTGTCAAGAGATTTATCAAGAATAAAACGGTAGGTTATTAGGTAAAAAAGGAAGTTATTAAAGAAAAATTTATTTTTCCTTTAGAAACCTTTTTAATAAAAATGTTAAAAAATATGGGAATGTATAAAATTTATTATTAAAACCAATGTTTTTTTTACCTAGTTTTATACCATATTTAATATCTGCATATTCTTTTTTTTCTATAAGATTATTTAAAGAATTTGTTGAACCGTCTATAGCTTTAACTTCTACCGGAACTAAAGAGTTTTTATCTCTAACTAAGAAATCCATTTCTATAGTTCCTTTTTCATTTTTATAAAAAAACAACGAATAACCTTCTTTAACTAACATATCACCGACAATATTTTCGTAAATTGCACCTTTATATGTATTAAAATTTTTGTTTTGTCTTAAATCATCTTGTGCTTCATCATCCAATGCTGCAATTAATAAACTTGTGTCTGAAAAATATATTTTAAAATTATTCGGATCATAGTTTCCTTTTAACGGCAAATTCAATTGTTGCATACAATAACAAATATTTATTATTCCTGCATTACTAAGCCAATCAACGACACCGATATAATCTCTTGTCCTTGCATTTTTGCTTACTAGAGATATTTTAAATTTTTTATTGTTTTCGCCAAGAAATACCGATATTTTTCTATATACATTTAGTATTTTACCTTTATCAAGTCCACCTGCATATTTAGTTATATCTTCTTCGTAATCTAAAAGTATTTGTTTTTGTAAATTTAAAATTCCACTGTAACTTTTATTTTTTATAAATGTATTAACAATTGCAGGCATTCCACCGACCGTCATATACTCATTAAAATTTTCAAACATTACATCTAATTCTATTTTTGATAAAGGAACAACCTTTATCATTTTTTCAAACATATCTTCTATTTGGGCTTGTTTATAACCTTTTGCCCATAAAAATTCTTCAAAATCCATAGAAAACATTTCATAATCTTGCTTATACCCTACACTATTTGATTCTATTTCATTATAATTTATTCCCATCAATGAGCCGGAACATATAACATCAAACCTGCCATCTTGTTTAAAAAATTTTAAACTTGTTGCACAATTAATACAATCTTGTATTTCATCAAAAAATATTAATGTTTCGTTAGGTATAAATTCTAAATTAGGATTCTTAAAAGAAATATTTTTTACTATTGTATTAACTTCAAAACCATCATCAAAAATATCCTTAAATTGTTTTTGTATAACAAAATTTATTTCTATTACATTTTTATAATTTTTATTTGCAAAATTTCTTATAGATTCCGTTTTACCTATTTGTCTTGCACCTTTAATTATTAAAGGCAATCTATCCGAATTTTGTTTCCATTTTATAAGAAAATCGTCTATTTTTCTTTTTAACAGTTCCATTTTTATCACCTATTGCAACATTGTTTATATTAAGTATATCACAAAATTCCAGCAAAATCAACAACAAAACTCACAAAATTCCAGTATTTATTAGTCTTTTTTTCACAAAATTCTGTTTTCAATCATTTGGCTTGTTGGTGGAGCTTGAAAACTTTTCAATTTTTGAGCCTAGATGAAGAAACTTAAAAATTAGCAATTGAGGTGTGTTTCGGACGAAATTCAAACACAGATTTCGTGTCACAGCACGGAATGATGACGAAGGAAAATTTTATAATAGCTTGTTTTACAAGACATATTTATATTCTTCTTTGCCTTCCATAACTTTTGTTGCATAAGAACATATCGGTACAATTTTTATATTTTTTAGTCTTGCCTGTTCAACAACTTTGTTTAACAATCTTCTGGCAATTCCCTGTCCTTCAAAAGCGGGGCGAACTCCCGTATGAACAATATTCCATTTGTTGTCATAAACGTCAAATTCACATTCACCAATCAATTTTCCGTCTTTGTAAGCGGCACTTCTGTTTAAACTTTCTTCAAATACAACAGAAATCGAATCTTTCAATTCGTATTGCAACGCTTTAGACGGGCATTTATCAATTATTGCGGCAATTTCCTTTGCGGAAGCTTTTGATAAATCAATCCAAGGGTTTTGAGCGGGATTAAAAACTTCTTTGTTTCCTTGAAAACATTTCCCGGCATGTTGACATAACTTCGGATTCCAAAATACCGTAATATCATCATTTTTATAAGTTATATATCTTTGCTTTTTGTTATTCATTAGTTTTTCCCTTTAATAGTAGCACTTTTGTGATATGTATTTTATCAAATTCAGATATAAAAGTGCGAGACATTTTATTCTTGAAGAACTTTTTTATTTTGGATAGATTGCGGATTAAATCCGCAATGACAAATGTTAATGTCGCTTATATTTTGATATAAAATATTAATATTTTATTTGAAACGAATCCAAATATTTTTTGAAATTATCCTGAGCAGTAAGGCAAGTATCAGTCAAATATCCTTTCTGTTTATTCCATTCGGATAATCCCATATAATAATAAAACTTTAACTCTTCCGTTATTATTAACGGAACAATATTATTTTTTAGACATTCTTTAAAGAGTACTAATCTTCCTATTCTTCCGTTACCGTCTTGAAAAGGATGTATTCTTTCAAATTTACAATGGAAATCTATTAAATCTTCCAATGTCTTTTTTGTTTTTTTATTATAAGAATTCAATAATTTCTTTATTTCCGAAGATACTTTATTTGGTGAAGTTGTTTGTATTTCCCCTACCTCATTCGGTAACTTTTTATAATCACCTACGGCAAACCAATTTTTTCTGCTATCTGTTGTTCCGTTTTTGAGTATAAGATGTAAATTTTTTATAAAGTTTTCACTTAATTTATAATTTGCATTATCGATAATGTTATCAATACATCTAAAATGGTTAACGGTTTCTACTATATCGTCAACTTTTACCGATATATCTTTTATAACGATAGTATTAGTTTCAAAAATGTATCTTGTTTGTTCATGTGTAAGAGTGCTGCCTTCTATATGATTTGAATTATAAGTTAACTCTATTTGTATTTTATGATAAATTCTTCCTGAAACTTTTGATTTTTTTTCTTGCTTTAATATTTCAAGTAAAGTCCGTTCTTTTTCTTTTATAGGTTTTTGTGCAGTATGAGGAATATACCAAGTTTTTCCTTTAATAATCGCATTTGTTATCTTCCCTTTGGAACAATAATTTCTTACCGTTCTTTCGGAAAGGTTCCATTTTTTTGCAATTTCTGTTACAGAAAGATATTTCATATTTTTCCTCTATAATATTTGCACTAATATTATACTTTTTTATCGGCAACCTTTCAAGTATATCTTAAAATATTTTATTTTTTTGCCGATAATAAAATGCTACAATGTTTTCATAGTTTTACAACGATTAAGAAAACTGAAATTTATAATCAACGACCGGAACAAAATGCGGAGCATTTTATCGTTGAATAGTTGAACAGTTTAAAAGTTTTCGATGTGCCTGCGACGAGTAATAAACTGTAATTTATAGTGCTATCTTCTTCCATTTTCTGATTTTTGTTCTGAAAGTTCCAAAAGGTGCAACGGTATTTACATGAATAAACTTATATACTTCCCATACTGCCGTTTTAGTAGCTCCGTCAGCCCATTTTCTCATATGTGGTTTAAATAATTCTTCCTCACTTAATAAATCAATCATTGCATAGATAGAATTAATATTTTCATTTAATTTGGCTTTCAACTCTTGCAGGGATAAATGAGCGTAGATATCCGTGAACCACCGATATAATTCGCCAAGTTGATTCCATTTGAATTTATCCGATGGTGTTTTTACTTGAAGCCCTTTTCGTTCATCTTCTTCCCATTTAAGAACTAAGGTTGTCCATCCAAGTTGATAAGCAAGGTTTTCTGCCGGAGTTCTATCAACTTCATCAACTCTCTTATCTTTCAAGGTTTCCGGAATAGTATCAAATTCTGAAATATATTTTTCAAATGCTTTATTTATTTCAGTTTTAAGTTCTTCTTTGGTTTCGTATACTCGCAAAAATCACCTCCGCAACTTCAGATTTATTGCTGTAGACATTTTTATGATACCACATACTTGTAACCAAGTCAACCGCTTGCGGAACATAACAAACATTTTATATTTTATTATTTAATCTTCCAGTGTCCTGCTTTTTTGCTACCGGTTCTTTCAATAATTCTATCGTCTTGCAAAGTTTTCATTATTCTCTTAATTGTTCTCAATGATACATTTAGTTTTATGGCAATGTCGGTTTGTTTAATAGCCGGTTGTTCTTTTATGATATTTAATAACTTATTTTTTAAAGTGCCATTTAAAGTGTCATTTAAAGTGCCAACTTTTATTGTTTTGTCTTTTTTACATCTTACATGCAAATATCTGTTTTTTAATTCGTTATGTTCATCAAGTAATAAATTTCTAAAAAATTTTTCTAAATATTCGGTATTTTCTCTAATTCCTTTTTTAAGATTATTGTAATTTGCTCTTACTAATGCATTTCTAAAATACCACGAATTTTTTGCGAAAATATCATTATCAACTTTGAATCCTAAAGTTCTTAAATACTTTATTATAAATACTGCAGTTGTTCGAGTGTTTCCTTCCCCGAAAGGATGAATTTGCCAAAGTTTTGAAACAAAAAATGTAATATGTTTTACAATTTCATCCATACTAAGATTTTTATAACTAAACTTTCTTTCTTGTTCAAAATCATAATTTAAGGCATCTCTTAGTTCAAATGCGGCACCATATATAACGGAATCATTATCCAATACCCACTCTTTTTTTGAAATATCATAATCTCTTATTTTACCTGCAAATTCAAAAATAGCGTCAAACAATCTGGCATGAAGAGCCAATAAATATGATGGCGAAAAATTAAAAGAGTTTTCACTTAGGATTTGAGCTATTCTTAAAGAGACTTTATCGGCTTCTTCCGTTCTATTTAAATTATTATCTTTGCAAACTGTTTTTAATTTGTAATAAGTATCAATAATTGCAGTTGCTTCTTTTATTGATATTTTACCGTCAATATTCCGTTTGGCAATATCGTATAATTGTTTGGACGGAGTAAGTTTGTCTACTTGTTGTAAACCTATGGCTGTAGTCCAAGCATAAGTTTTATCTTTTTTGTTCGGTTCCGAGTTGCGAATATACTCTTCAAAATCTAATTCATATTGTTTTTTTTCTGACACAAATATTCCTTTTAACATTGTTTGATTATGATATATATATTTTATCAAAAATGGTTATTATTTAACAAAAATATTGCGACAAGTGATGGAGATTAAACTACAATTAATAATTTATAATTAACGACACATTGATTTAAAGGAATAATAACGGCAGATTATGAGGTCATGGCTTTGTTGGTGGATTTCAAATGTTTTGCAGATTTTAAAACTTATAATTTTTTATAGATCCGGATACGAATACAGAGAAAAATATTATATAAAAACATATTGCATTTTATATTCTTTTTATATATACTATTTATGAAAATTTAAAGTATTACTTTAAATTTTCATATAGTAACGTTTTAAAAGAGGTAATTATGTATAAAGAACGAACCATATCAAAAATAATAACAAGAGCATCCTCGAAATTCAAAGCTATTTTGTTAACAGGAGCAAGGCAAGTTGGGAAAACAACTTGTTTAGCACAAATAAAAGAAAAAAACAGACAATATATAACTTTTGATGATCCCATGGACATGGCTTTTGCCAAAGAACAGCCAAAAGCATTTTTTGAAAGCAACAAACCTCCATTATTATTAGATGAAATTCAATATGTCCCTGAATTATTTCGTTATATAAAAATGACAGTTGATGTTAATAGCTCTAAAGGACAAATATGGCTAACCGGTTCTCAGCAATTCAACTTAATGAAAAATGTTACTGAAAGTTTGGCAGGTAGGGTAGCTATATTTAATATTTTAGGATTTTCTATTTACGAACTATTTAATAAAGCCAATAAACAAAAACCTTTTTTGCCAAAACGAACAATATCACCTATATTAAAAACATTTAAAACAAAAGAAACATTTAATATAATTTGGAAAGGTTCTTTCCCGGAAATTTGCTCCATAAAAAAATTCAATTATACTGATTGGAAAACATTTTATTCATCTTATGTTAAAACTTATATAGAACGAGATGTTTCACAGTTGATAAATGTTTCAAACAAATTAACTTTTATTCAATTCTTAAAAGTAATTGCATCAAGAACTGCACAAGAATTAAATTTAAGCGATATTTCAAGACTTGTAGGGATAACATCCGTTACGGCAAAATCGTGGTTATCCATATTGCAGACATCCGGAATTATTTATTTATTGCAACCTTATTATAAAAGCATATCAAAAAGAATATTGAAAAGTCCTAAAATATATTTTACGGATACAGGTTTATGTTGTTATTTATTAGGATTAAATAGCCCGGAAATATTATACAACACACTTATGAGCGGACATATATTCGAAACATTTGTTGTGATGGAAGTAATTAAATCTTATATTCACAATGGAGAAACTCCGGAATTTTATTTTTATAGAGATTCTAATCAAGTAGAAATCGATTTGCTTATTTATACAAATGATTATTTATATCCGATAGAAATAAAACAAACAAACAATCCTATTAAAGAAGATATTAATAATTTTAGAATACTAAATGATTTTAAAGAAAAAATAGGATATGGCAGTTTAATATGTTTAACCGACAAACCGAGAGCTTTGACAAATACGGTAAACGCTATTTCTATTTGGAACATATAATAAGGATTTTAAAATTTTAGGTTAGAATGCAGCAACAAAACGGCAATGTATAATAGCAAAGTATAATGCATAAAAGGATAATGGATTGTTTCGCTTTCTAATGACAACAAACAAAAAGTAAATATTTTATTTTTTTACTTCGTAACCTTCATAATAGTAGGATTGTTCGATACCTTTAAAAATTATTTCTCTATCGTTGACTTTATCGGTAAGTGCCGATTGCAATAAAAACCTTAATTCCAAATCGTTTACGGGACTTCTTTCCATTGCTTGTAAATATAAGTCTTTATCTACCTTTTGCCAATCTACAACTTTTTTAAGGTTTTTCTTCAGTATCATATCAAACCAAATTCTTGCTGTTCTTCCGTTACCTTCCATAAACGGATGTGCAACATTCATTTCGACATATTTTTTTATTATGTTTTCAAAAGTATCTTCAGGCATTTGCTCTATCTTTACCAATATTTCTTTTAAATAAAGACTGTTTGCAAAACGGAAATTTCCTTTTGAAATATTTTTTGTGCGGATTTGTCCTGCGAAATCAAACAAATTGTTGAACAAATATTTATGAATATCCTGTAACCCTTTGACCGTTCCTACTTCAATTTTGTTTATATCGCCGGTTTCAAAAAGTTTTTTGGCATTATTAAGACTTGTTTCATCAATGTTTTTCATAAACATATTCTACCAAATTAAATAAGCTTTTCCTAAAAAATTATTTAAACAACATTTCCCATTGATGTTTTTTCATATCGACACAGCCGTTGCTTTTAAAGGTTATACCTTCTTCAACAAGCAAACTTTTTTGTTCCCTAAAGCAGGGTGCAAGTCTTCCTGCACGGTTTACCACCCTATGGCAGGGATATTTGCCGTAATATTGCGATATGCTTAAAACTTTGCCTACCAAACGGAAATTTTTATCTCTGCCGATAAGTTTTGCTATTTGTCCGTAAGAAGCCACTTTGCCGAAAGGAATTTCTTCAACGGCACAAAGAATTTCATATATTAAACTTTCGTTCAATACTTTATTCATAAAAAACCCGATTTTAACCGTATTTTGTTTTAATTTGCTAAGTTATGAGAGATTAAATCATAGTTGTAAATTCTTCTGTATTTGACAAAGTAAAACAACGATACAATTACCGACAAAAATTCCGCCGTAGGAACAGCCAGCCATATTCCATTAACACCTATAACTAACGGTAACAATATTATTGCCGAACTTAAAAAAACAAAAGTTCTAAGAAGCATAATCGTTGCCGCAACTTTTCCGTTGGAAAAAGCGGTAAACATGGTTGCCGAAAAAACGTTTGTTCCCGTAAAAAAGAAAGATATTGCAAAAAGCCGAAAACCTTTAAGAGAATACTTAAATACATTGGAACCTTCTCTTGCAAAAACTTCTATTATGTAAGAAGCGGCAGGAAACGATAATAAAAATATTATAACTGAAAAACACAATACAAAAGCAACACTTATTTTAAAAATGTTTTTTAATTGATATATATTTTTACTGCCGTAATTATAACTGAATACCGGAGCAACTCCGGAAGCGTATCCGTAAAATGTCGACATTAAAATAAATTCCGCATATAAAATTATCGTTATTGCCGCTACGCCGTCAACTCCTAAATATTTCATCATTTCTATATTGAATAAAAATGTCGTAACGGATATTGCCAAATTACCTATAAAACCGGCAACTCCGTTATAGCAACTTTTAAAAACCACATAAAAATTCAATATGGGTTTAACGAAAAACAAAGTTCCAGTTCTTTTAAACATAAAATAAAGTATTCCGAATAACGATTGTATAAAAAAGCCCAAAACAGTTCCGTAGGCGGCGCCGGTAACTCCCATATTCAATACAACGATAAAGATATAATCAAATATTATGTTTGCCGTTCCCCCTGCCAAAGAAACGGCTAAACCGGTTTTAGGTTTACCGGCAGCAATAAAAAAGGAATGAAACATCATCTGTAATATACATAACGGTGCAAATATCAATATGGGAACAATATATCTATAGCAGTAATTGTAGATAAGATTATCCGAACCTAATAAATAAATTATAGGTTTTATAAAAAGCAAACATATCATTGCAAAAATAAAACCGAATACTGCCGAAGATATGATTATTAAAGTAAAATAGCGTTTTGCTTTTAAATTTTTTTGTTCGCCCATTTTTTTTGCAACCAATGCGCTTCCGCCGGAAGCAAACATTGCGGCAATGGCATACAGTATGCTTAATAACGGGTAGACGATATTTATTGCAGAAAGAGCATTCGTGTTAATGAATCTTGAAACAAAAACACCGTCAACCATTACATACAACGATGCGAAAAAAACCATCACCATCGTAGGTAATGCAAACTTTATCAAACCGAAAAAATTAAAATTTTGTGCCAACTTGTTTTTCATATTTAACAATAACGATAGCAACAAAAAAATAAGGAATACTATGATCGATTAAAATTTATTACCAGCTTTCTTTTTTACCGCCGAAGTAAGGTCTTGCAAGTTTGTTTGAAATTAAAACCTGAGCCAAGTTTATTTCAATACTGTCGGTTTCGTCAATAACATAGACTTGCGCCAGTATTCTGAAATATTTGTCTCTTTTGACGTTTCTTAATACTATTTTGCCGCTTTTTAAAATTGCCTCAGTTAACGATTTTGCCTGTTTGGCAAGTTGTTTTTCTCTTTCGGTTTTACCTTTTATTTCGGGAGTATCCAGTCCGTAAACTCTTACACCTATATTTTTACCGAACAGTTCGTATTTTGCATCTTTTATGTTAACTTTAAACGTGTCTCCGTCATATACCGACAAAAGTTCTACATTTTCAATATCTTCGGCAAAACAAAAGTTGCATATCAAAAGTAGTAATATTATAATTTTTTTAATTTTTTTCTTCCCAATATTCAAGATGCAAGTTTTAACTTATTTGATTTTACTAAATTTAAAACAACTTATAAAATTATTGGAAAATATGTATAATAAAGTTATGAAAACAAACATACCGAAAAAAGGTCTATTTTTATTCTTATCCGTTTTTATTTTTATAGGACTGTATTTTCTGTTATCCGGAATATTTCCGATAGAAATTGAAATAAAACATAACAATACTGCGACGGCACAAATACACAGAAAATCAATGATACCGCCTTTTAAAACGCTTAACATATCAATACCGAATGTAAAGCAAGCCGTAATAGGAAGTATGAGAGGCTCAAAAGGAGGAACAACATACCGAGTAGAATTTGAATCTTATAACGGATACAGAGTTCCTTTAACTGCATATTATTCTTCCGGATATTCGTCAAAAGAAAAATTAAAAAATAAAATAAACGAAGCAATGCGAAACGGAACCGATTTTAAATATGTAACGCGCCAAACATTTATGATGTTTTTCGGTTTGATATTTATAACAATTCCGTCAATAATGATGTTTTTATTTATAAAAGCCGGTGATAAACAAACAAACGGATTAAAAACAGAACAAAGCCGACATACCGATAATATATCTGAAGAAGATAAATATAAAAAGATAAACGATTCAATAATAAAATAATAAAAATTTTATATAAAAGGGATTCGATATGGACAAACTTATTAAAGAGTATAAAATCTCAAATTCGGACTGCGACAGAAACGGAGAAATAAGGATTATCAGCATATTTCATTTATTGCAGAATATGGCAGATGCCCACGCCGAAAAACTGAATGTAGGTTACACTTTTTGTAAAGAAAACAATTTGGCTTGGGTAGGAAGAGCTTACCATATAAAAATAAATTCTTTACCGAAAGTTTTTGATGAATTAATACTTGAAACCTGGCCTTGTGCAAGAACACCTCTTCTTGCAATAAGAGAATTTTTTATAAAAGATAGCGACGGTAACGTTTTAATTGCAGCTTCAAGCCAATGGGCAATGATAGACACGATAAAACTAAGACCTATAAAGTTTGACAATTATAACCTTACTTACGACGTTCTTCCCGAAAGAGCAATTGAGACGAATTTTGCAAAAATTCAAAGCCTGCAAAAAACAGATTCCGAAAAACAAATTCAGGTAAGAGCCGACGATATAGATACCAACGGACATGTAAACAATTGTATTTATCCGATGTGGGCAATGGAAGCGTTTTCAACGGAATTCAAACAAAAACATACATTAACAGAAATGGAAATAAATTTTAAAAAACCTGTTTTTGAACAGGACAATTTCGTTACGGCAAAAATTCAAAATAACGCTGAAACCGATTTTACCGTTTCAATAGAAACGCCTCAAAAAGAAGCCGCATTGGTGAAAGCGAACTTCAAGCAGAAGATTGGATGATTGAAAGATTAGAAGATTGGAAGTTTTTTGAAAAAGTTATTCTATAACTTTTTCAAAGACGAAATCGTCCATAACAAAACCGTTACCGATATCGGCAACTTGTGTTTTTGTTACAATAAAACCTTTATGTTTATAAACATCTATTGCATGATTGTTATTTCTGTTTACCGTCAACCAAACCGATTTTAATTTTCTTTCTTTTGCCAAACTTTCTATAAATTCAAAAGTTTTTGAAGAAATGCTTTTTCCCCTATATTCTTTTAAAATATAAAGTTTGCTTAAAAAAAGTTTCCCATCTTCCTCGTGAAGACCTGTATAACCTAAAACATCGTTGGCGGATTTAATAAAATAATATTCATAATTATTTTTATTTATGGCTTGCGATAATGCATTAAAAGATTGAAATTTTTCTATCATATATTCAATCTGTTCCAATGTTAAAATTTCCTTAAAAGCATCGTGCCAAACAATGTTTGCGACTTGTGCCAAAATTTCTATTTGTTTTTCGGTTATAACACGCTCAAATTTTATGTTCATTATTTACCCCGTTTATCATTAAAAATTATAAAAATTTATTGTTTTCATATATGTTTTATATTTTTTCTA
>JAZNAT010000198.1:0-3193 GCA_045586665.1 Endomicrobiaceae bacterium
TTTTTACAAAAATATATTTTTTATAAAAAACAAAAACGAGGCAAAAATATGGGAAATAAAAATCGGCTAAAAAAGTTGATAAGCGTAACGATAAGTATTGCGTTTATCTGTTTACAAAGCAACAGTTTGCTATCCGAAATCTTACCGCCCAACAGCGGCGTAACAAACCGTCCTACAATAAACAATTATCAAACTTCGCGCGGAGCAGTTCCGGTAGTAAACATAGTAAACCCTAACGCAAACGGATTATCACACAACAAATACGATAAATTCGATATAGATAAACAAGGAGCGGTATTAAACAACGCAACAGAAAGTACATACAGTCAAATCATAGGCGAACAAGTATCATCTAACACAAAATTAACAAATTCTGCAAAAGTAATATTAAACGAAGTATTGAGTGCCAAAAGTAACATATTCGGGAGTTTGGAAGTATTGGGGCAAAAAGCCGACGTAATAATAGCCAATGCTTACGGGATAAGTGTCAACGGCGGAAATTTTATAAATACGGGAAAAGTAAGTTTAATAACGGCAAGACCGATAGAAAATAATATAAACAGATACAAAATGGGAACGGGGAAGCTTGAAATATTGCATGGTGGTTTAACGAGCGACGGAGACATAAATTTGGTATCACGGCAAATAGGGATACATGGAGAAATAAAAGCTAAAGAGATGCAACTGCAAACGGGCGACAACGAATACGACATAGAGGAAAATAAAATAAGTTCGCAAACAGGCGAAAGCGAAAAAATAACGGCAATAGACATAAGTTCAAGTATGTATGCCGACAGGATAAGGATAATAAACAGTAACAAAGCTAACGCAATAGAGATAAGAAAAGAAGCAAACTTGATAAGTAACGTTGAAGACATAGAGATAGACGCGCAAGGTAATGTCGGGGTAAGAGGAAAGCTGGAGTCGAAAAGAGACATAAAACTAAAAGGAAAGAAAATAACCAATGAAGGCGGCAAGATAAAAGCGGAAAACGATATAGAGATAAAAGCAAATGTTTTGGAAAATAAGTCGTTAATAGGAAATTTGGAATATGAGAAAGAGAAAATAAAAACGAATGCCGGCAGACCGAATGTTCCCGGGGAAGTATTAAAAGAATACGAGATAGTAAAGAGTTTTAGCTATAAGAGAAAAGGAGAAATAGAAGCCGGGAACAAAGTCAGTATAAACAGCCAAGAGTTAAGGAATATAGGAAGTAAAATAAAGGCAGAAGATATAGAAATAAATTCAAAAAAGCTAATAAACGAGATAAAATACGACGAACTAAGAATACCGCTGTTATATACTTATTCAATATTTAGAAGACATTTCTTACACGAAGCTATTATAAAAGTTGGAGAACAAACAAGAGAAGAAGAAAAAGAGATACAAATTCAAAATCAAGGAGAAATAACGGGCACCAACATAAAAATAACAAGCGATGAGATAACCAACCGCAGCAGCAAAATAGAGGCGAAAGAGAAATTGGACATAACGACGAAAAAATTGACAAATGAAGCACTGGATACGGTAGATTACATAACAGATGCTATTGAAAAAACAAAAACCGATAAAAAATCAAAATTTGATTTATATGTAATGGAGAACAAAGAAGAAGCAAAAATAAAACATACGGTATTGCCGAGCGAAATAGTAGGTAAAGAAATAAATTTACAGGCACAAGAAATATTAAATAAAAGTTCAATAATACAAGGATTGGAAAAATTAACGATAACTGGGAACAATTTAACAAATACGTCAATAATGTTTGAAGATAGTTTAAATAAAAAATACAAATATTTTGATTTTTTTAATGGATACAAAACAGCAACGATACCGTTTTTATATATTTTTTCAAGTAACACGGTAGGAGAAATATCAGGGAGAGATGTAGAAATAAATTTAACAGGGGATTTGGTACAAGATAAATATGAAGAAGGGAAATTTTTGCAAAGAGCATATAACGAGGAAACAAACAAAAAACGAATAAGCAGCATATCCGGGAGAGATATAAGAATAAGAGCACAAAACATAGAAAATTTCGGGAAGTTTGAAAGTGAAAAAGAATTAACAGTAAAAGCAGAACGTGATTTTAAAAATAATAACGGGATAATAATCGGTGGAAAAATAGATATTGAAACAGGGCGAGATTTTACAAACAAAATATCACTAATAACAGACAAATATAAGATTGAAGGTAAATATATAGGATTTGATGTTGAAGCACCGCGAATAGATACAAGCGGGATAATAATATCAAAACAAGAGAATTTGAATATAAAGAGTGCTAATGATATAGTAATAACGGCAACGACATTGATATCAAATAAAGACATAAATTTGGAAGCAGAGAATAATTTATATTTATTACCGCGAGACTATAAATTTCGATGTACTTCAATAGGCACAACAAAGACGTATGAAGACAACATAGTCGGTTCGGTGATAGCCTACGGAGATTTCAAGACGAAAGCAAAAAATGAATTGATACAACATAACGTATTTGCAAATAAAAATATAGAGATAGAGGCGAAAGAAGATGTAGAGGTAAAAGGAACACAAATAATCGAGTTTATAGAGCGTATAGTCAGACGAAGCGGAGGGATGTTCGGTTCAAGCAGCACGGATATATACAGAAAAAAGACGATAGAGAATATAAAAAACAAACTGCAGGCAGGTGAAAAGTTAACGATAAGAGCGGGAAACAATATAAAAATAAACGGAGCAGACTTAATAAATGAAAACGGAGAAATAAATTTAACGGCAGTAAATGATATAAACATAAGCGGAACTCTCGATTACGAGTTAAATGAACATTACCGCAAAGAAAGCGGGACGTTCGGGTTAAGCGGTTCTTCAAAAGAGGAAATAAACGTAAAGACGAGTTTGGTAGAAAGCATACTTAATGCAAGAGGCGGAATAAATATTTTTTCGGGAAACGATACAAACATATTCGGGACAAGCATATTAAGCGACGAAAACATAATAATACAGGCGCTCAATAACATAAATATCGGTTCGATAGAGGAGTGGAGCTACAACTATTATCATAAAGAGTCAAAAGGATTCAATTTCGGAGATTTTTTTACAAGTTTGGCGCTGAGCCCGTTTAGTGCAGTTACGGGGATGATAGACAGCGGCAAATATAGGTTATTTGAAGTAAGTTATGATATGTCGGAAAGGTTAAAGGGCAAAG
>JAZNAT010000199.1:0-1524 GCA_045586665.1 Endomicrobiaceae bacterium
CCTCCGTAATATATACAACAAATAACTATCGGAATTCCTATCAATGCCGTCAATATTCTTGGTAATAACATTTTATTTTCCTTTATATATAAAGATTAAATTTTGTTTAAACTTTACCGAACCGTCTGTCCCGTGTTTGGTAATCTATTATCGCTTTTAAAAATTCTTCTTCGTTGAAATCCGGCCACAAAACATCGGTAACGTATATTTCGCAATATGCTATCTGCCACAACAAAAAATTTGAAATTCGCATTTCTCCGGAAGTTCTTATCAACAAATCCGGCTCAGGTAACCCTTCCGTATACAAACTGTCCGAAAAATCCTGTTCTGTAGGATTCTCAATCTTTTTATCTATCAAAATTTTGCAAGCTCGTAATATTTCCTGTCTTGATCCGTAATTTAAAGCGACGTTTAAAATAAGACCTTTTAAATCTTTTGTTTTTTCGACGGCTGTCTTTAATTCCTCTTGAATGTCTTTAGACATTTTTGATATGTCTCCTATCGTCCTGAAACGAATTTGATTTTTAATCATCGTAGCAGTTTCTTTTTTCAAATACGTTTTAAGCAGCGACATAATACCTGACACTTCATCTTGAGGTCTTTGCCAATTTTCCGTAGAAAAAGCATATAGGGTCAAAACCTCTATGTTAAGTTTTCTTGCAAACTCAACTATTTTTTTAACGGTTTTGACCCCATTGGTATGTCCCATTATTCTGGGCAACATTCTTTTTTTTGCCCATCTGCCGTTACCGTCCATAATTATTGCAATATGTTTAGGTAACTTGGATAAATCGAGTTGTTTTAATAGTGACACTTTTTTTAGTTTTGAGAAATCGCATTTACGGGGCAATTAGCTGCACATGCGCCGCATTCTACGCAATTGTCTCCTATTTTGTATTTGTTATCATCCGTCGCACTTATTGCATCCGCAGGGCAATTTGCCTGACAAGAACCGCAGCCTACACAAGCCTCTTTATCTATTACATAAGCCATTTTACCTACCTCCTTTAACAGAAATTTTAGATTTTTAACAGATCCTCTTCTTTTTGTTTAACCAAATCTTCTATTTTTGATATATAAAGATCCGTTAATTTTTGCGTATCCGTTTCATACTTCTTTCTGTCATCTTCAGTAATGACTTTATCTTTTTCCGACTTTTTTATTTCATCAACGATATGTCTTCTTTCATTTCTGATTGCTATTTTATAATCTTCCGACATTTTATGTACGACTTTTATAATCTCTTTTCTTCTTTCTTCCGTAAGCGCAGGAATTGAAATTCTTATAAGTTTACCGTCGTTTATGGGAGTAAGTCCCAAATCCGATTTCAATATCGCTTTTTCTATCGCTCCGAGCTGAGACATGTCCCACGGTCTTATTTCCAAAGTTCTCCCGTCGGGAACGCTCACGCCGGCAACCTGATTTAACGCAAGTAAAGAACCGTAACTTTCAACTTTTATTCCGTCCAAAAGTGCGGCGTTTGCTCTTCCGGAAGTCGGATCGTAGCCATGTCGTTCTGTGAGC
>JAZNAT010000200.1:0-10776 GCA_045586665.1 Endomicrobiaceae bacterium
ACGTTGAAAAGTTTTCGGATAAAAAGTTGGATATCGTTGTTTATCCGGAAACGTCTCTCCCGGGATATTTGGAGAGGGATGAAAAAATATCGGAGTTTGTAAGATTTATTGCTTATTTCGGAAAACTGAATTTGATAGGTATGCCGAGCTATGATAATAAACTGATATACAACTCGGTTTTTGCAATAAAAAACGATTCGGCAATTCTTGCAAAACATAATAAAAAACATCTGGTTGTTTTCGGAGAGTATATACCTTTCAGGAAATTTTTATCGAAATATTTTGAAATTTTCAATTCTCTCGGTGATTTTGAAAGAGGTATTCAAATGAACGTTTTTGAATATGAAAATATGTGCATAGGTGCAACGATTTGTTCGGAAAATTTCTTTGCGAATTTATCAAGAACACTCGTTACAAACGGTGCAAAAATATTGACAAATCATACAAATGACGGGTGGTTCCTTGATACGTATGCTCCGTACCAGCATTTTGTCATGAACGTTTTCAGGGCAATAGAAAACAGAAAAAATGTGATAGTTTGTGCAAATACAGGAATATCGGCCGTTATAAGCTGTAACGGCAGCGTGACGGCGTCTTCGCAACTTAACGAAAATACGGTGTTGATTTGCGACGTTTACCAAAACGACGATATGACAGTTTACGATAAAATAGGAGATTCCTTCTCCTATTTTTGTATATTTATAACGGTATTTTTTATATTTTTGATTTTTATTATATAATAATGATTGAAAGGAACTTTATTATGCTTAACGAATTATCTCAAAAAATATCGGCGTTAAGGAGGTCTCTTTGACGTTGACAACAAACTTAAAGAAATGGAAATTTTGGATAAAGAGATTTCCTCTTCGGATTTTTGGTCCGACCAAAACAATGCAAAAAAAGTGATGTCTAAACTTAACGGGTTAAAAGAAACGGTAAATTCCTGGAACGATTTGAAACAAAGAATAGACTCGTTAATTGAAATGGAAGAGTTTTTGCAACAGGAAAACGACGAATCGTTGCTTGCTGAGTTGGAAAAAGATAAATTGAAGCTGCAAGACGATCTGAAAAATATCGAAACAAAAACGAAACTCTCCGGCAAACACGACAAAAACAACGCAATTATTTCAATACATGCAGGTGCCGGAGGGACGGAATCGTGCGATTGGGCGCAGATGCTTGTAAGAATGTATTCCAGATGGGCTGAGAACAAGAATTTTAAATTTACGACAATAGACATTCTTGACGGTGAAGAAGCCGGAATAAAAAGCATAACTTTTACGGTTGAAGGTTCCTATGCGTACGGTTTATTGCAGTCGGAAATAGGCGTACATCGTCTTGTAAGAATTTCACCTTTTGACGCAAACAAAAGACGACATACTTCTTTTGCAAGCGTTGACGTAATACCGGAAGTTGACGACGATATAGATATAGTAATAGAAGAAAAAGATATAAGAATAGATACTTACAGGTCTACCGGGGCAGGCGGTCAGCATGTTAATACTACCGATTCTGCCGTAAGAATTACTCATATTCCCACAAATATCGTTGCACAGTCTCAAACCGAAAGGTCTCAAATAAAAAATAAAGCTACTGCCATGAAGCTGCTTAAGGCAAAACTTTACGAATACGAACAGGAAAAGCTAAGAAAATCTTATGAAAAGCATTATGATGAAAAAGGATTGATTGCCTGGGGCAGTCAAATAAGATCTTACGTTTTTATGCCTTACCAGCTTGTAAAAGACCACAGAACCGAATACGAAACGTCTCAGGTAGATAAAGTTATGGACGGAGATATTGATGAGTTCATATCGGCATATTTGAACCTGAAACTTGAAGAAAAAAATATTTAAAGGATATTTTATTCAATGGAACTTTTTTCTTTGTTTGTTGACGGTAAAGACGTTGATACCGGAAAATACGAATATTTCCCTTACGCGGATAAGGCGATTTCAAATTTTAAAAAAACTTACAAAATCATATCGGATTTGAAAAAAGGTAAAATTCCGCAAGAAAGCGATGAATACATATTTGCAAAATATTGTATCGGTGATGACGATTTGAACGATAAAGCAATTGAAGCCGCATATAAAGCAAGCAAAATTATGAAGGACATTCCTTTATCGAAAAGAGAAAAAATAATTTACGATATAGGAACCCTTTTTAAAGGAAATAAAGAAAAAATATTGAAACTTTTAATTTTGGAAGGACATCCGAAAAAACTTGCCGAATGGGAAATAAATTCTTTGGATAATATTTTTTGTAAAGAAACCGTAAAAAATTATAAAAAAAGTTTGTTCGAATCCGTTACCGCAAATGGACGGGAAAACCTTTTTTTGATAAGAAAACCTGACGGAGTGGTTGCGCTTGTCCCTCCTAAAAATGCGCCGGCAAGCAATTCGGTTTGTGCCGTATACTGCTTTTTGGCGGCAAACGCTTTGATAATAAAAGCACCTTTGAAAATGCCCATATCTACGATTTTTATATGGAAAAAGATAGTCGCAAGAGCTTTAAAACAAAATGGTGCTCCCGACGGCATTATGAATATAATAACGGGAAACTCAAAAACAATTACCGATAAATGGCTACAAAATCCTAAAGTTAACGATATTTTCTTTTTCGGAGAAAGCGAGAAAGGACTTGAAATTGCAAAACGTGCTTTTGAAAACAATAAAAAAGCGATACTTGAACTTTCCGGTAACGATGATATGTTTGTTTGGCGTGACGGAAATATTGAAGCTGCCGCAGATTCCGCAGCGGATGCTTTTTTAGGTTCGACACAAATATGTATGTTGCCTAAAAATATTATCGTGCACGAAAATATTTACGATAATTTTATTGAAAAATTTTTGTTTAAAATTAAAACTTTGAAGTTCGGTTTGCCGTCCGATGAAATGACTTGTTTTTCTCCCGTGGTAAGAATAAAAGATTGCCGGGATTTTTTATGTGACGCATTGGATAAAGGAGCGAAATTGCTTTGCGGAGGAAAGAAGGTCGATTTTAACGGAATACCCGATGAAAACGGAACGTATTTTCAGCCGACGGTCGTTGAAATCGAATCGGATAATCCGGAGCTTTTCAATATGAAACTTGTAAAAGAAGAAAATTTTTTTCCTGTAATACCGGTGATAAAAATTAAAAGTTCAAAAAAAACTCAAAAAGAAAAAGATGAAGACATTTTTCGACAAATGTCGGATTTTGCACAAAAAAACGAGTATGGGTTAAGAATTTCCGTTTGGGTAAAATCTTCGTTTTATACGAGACGATTTATAAAAGATACTGATAATTGTGCATTGCTCAGAATAAATTCCAAACATATTGATTTTTCTTTAGGGATGCCGGGACACGGCGGGACTGGGAAAACAGGCGGACCTTACGGAGAAGCAAGTTTTCTGGTTAAAAAAATGACGCATTTGCAGGCAATAAGTTTGACAAAACAATAAAAGCTGAACTTTTTATGAAAAGCAAAAACACGTTTTTTATTGAATTTATACGATAAAAAATATAAAATAAAAGGAATACGATTGTACAGGAGATGCTTTTATGATAGGTTCTCAGGAAATTTCGGAAGCAAAACTCTTCCATCAAGGTAAAGTAAGAGACGTTTTTAATTACAATGACGATTTTCTTATCGTTGCAACCGATAGAATATCGGCATTTGATTACGTTTTATCGCCGCTTGTTCCCGATAAAGGTAAAATTCTCCATAAATTGTCGATGTTCTGGTTCGATTTCGTTCAAAATATAATTCCCAACCACATAATTACCGGCAATTTTGACGAATTTCCGGACGAACTTAAAAAGTACGAATTTTTAAGGGACCGGGCAATGATAGTTAAAAAGGCAAAAAGAATAGATATTGAATGTATAGTCAGAGGTTATCTTGCAGGTTCCGGCTGGAAAGAATACCAAAAATCTCAAACTGTGTGCGGTATAAAACTTCCGGAAGGATTAAAAGAATCCCAAATGCTTCCGGAACCTATATTTACTCCGTCAAGCAAAGCCGATAACGGAGAACATGACGAAAACATTTCTTTTGAAGAAACGGCAAAAAGAATCGGCGACGATTTGGCGGCGCAAATAAGCGAAATTTCAATAACTCTTTACAAAAAAGTAAGCGACTATTGTGCAACCAGAGGAATCATTTTGGCAGATACCAAACTTGAGTTCGGTATTTACGAAGGAAAATTGATATTGATAGATGAAATTTTTACTCCTGACTCATCAAGATTTTGGGAAAAAGATAAATATGAAGTAGGAAAATCTCAGGACAGTCTTGACAAACAATTTGTAAGAGACTATCTTGAAAAAATAAATTGGAACAAGCAGCCTCCGGTTCCCGTTCTTCCTCAGGACGTAATAAACAAAACAAAAGCAAAATATGTTGAAGCTTATGAAAAAATTACTGGAAGGACTTTTTAAATGATATACGAAATAGAAATTAAAACAAAAAAAGGATTTGTCGATCCGCAAGGTGCCCATACTGTTTCCGACATTGCATCGATAGGTATAAAAGACGTATCCGACGTTAAATACGTTGCCGTTTACAGACTTGACGGAGGCATTACGTTAAAACAGGCAAATTTTATTGCCGAAGAGTTGTTAAGCGATAAAATTACCGAAGATTTTACCATAAAAAGTTATAAATCTTTAGATGATAAAAAAACGGAGAAAAATTCAATAGAAGTTTGGTTCAAACACGGCGTAACCGATACCGTAAGCGAAAGCGTCGTAAAAGCTATAAAAGATTTGGGAATAAAAAAAGAAATAGTCGTAAAAACAGGTAAAAAATATTGTCTTACCGGTAAAAATGTTGATGACAATAAATTGAAAAAAATTGCTACCGGTTTGTTAGCAAATACTTTAATTCAGGAATATTTAATAAAATGAAAGTAAATACGATAGAAATTTTAAAATTAAACGACAAAGAGTTGGTTGAGTTAAGCAGAAAGAGTGTTCTTTCTCTTTCCCTTATTGAGATGAAAGAAGTTCAAAATTATTTTCGGAACATAAACCGCAATCCTACCGACGTCGAACTTGAGACGGTAGCTCAAACTTGGAGCGAGCATTGTAAACATAAGACGTTGACGGGGAACATCGAGTACAGCGAAGAAATAAACGGTAAGAAAAAAGTTACGAAGTATAAAAATCTTTTAAAAGAAACTATTTTTAATGCAACGATGAAGTTAAATAAAGACTGGTGTATTTCGGTTTTTAAAGACAATGCCGGAATTATAGATTTCGATAAAACAAACGGAGTAGCGTTTAAAGTTGAAACACACAACCATCCGTCGGCACTTGAACCTTACGGAGGTTCGGCAACGGGTATAGGCGGAGTAATAAGAGATATTTTAGGTGTGGGGTTGGGTGCAAAACCGTTGGCAAATACCGACGTTTTTTGTTTCGGTATGCCCGACACGAAAAGCTCGCAGGTTCCCGAAGGTATGCATCATCCTAAAAGAATTGCAAAAGGTGTTGTTTCTGGAGTGAGGGATTACGGTAACAGAATGGGTATTCCTACGGTAAACGGAGGAGTATTTTTTGATAAAGGATATATGGCAAATCCGCTTGTTTACTGCGGAACGATGGGAATAATTCCTAAAAACAAGTCGGAAAAAGAAGTTAAATCCGGCGATTTGGTTTTGGTCGTCGGAGGAAGGACAGGACGTGACGGTATTCACGGTGCGACGTTTTCTTCCGTAGAGCTTGATAAAGAGTCCGACGTAAGTGCCGTTCAGATAGGCAACCCTATAGTAGAAAAAAAAGTTTTAGATACGATGCTTAAAGCAAGAGACCTTAATTTGTATAGGGCGGTTACTGATTGCGGTGCCGGAGGGCTTTCAAGTGCGGTAGGGGAACTTGGCGAAAAAACAGGTGTTGAAGTTCAGCTTGAAAAAGTTCCTTTAAAGTATAAAGGTCTTTCTCCGTGGGAAATTTGGATTTCCGAAGCACAGGAAAGAATGGTTTTTGCGGTACCTGCAAAAAATAAAAATAAAATTTTGAACTTATTTAAAAGAGAAAACGTTGAAGCGACTTTTATCGGTAAATTTACCAATGATAAAAAACTTGTTCTTAAATACGGTAAACAAATCGTTGCCGATATGGAAATGTCTTTTTTACATGACGGAGTTCCCAAACCTACAAGAAAAGCCTTATGGAAACAAAAGACAGTAAAAAAACAAGCCTCTATAAAAGTTTCCGCAAAAACTTTATGTGAAGATATCAAAAAAGTTTTATCAGATATCAACGTTTGTTCAAGGGATTGGATTATAAGACAATATGATCACGAAGTTCAGGGGCAAACGGTTGTAAAACCGTTACAGGGTAGTTCCATAACAAACTGGGGACCACAAGACGCTGCCGTAATTTGGCCTTATACCGTCGTTAAAGGGACTAAAAAAGCAATCGTTTTGTCAAACGGTATAAACCCCGAATACGGTAAAATCGATACGTATAAAATGACAGCTTCTTCAATTGAAGAGGCTATGAGAAACGCCGTTTGCGTAGGTGCGGATCCGGAAAAGATTTCGTTATTGGATAATTTCTGTTGGGGAAACCCGAACAAACCGGAAATTTTGGGAAGCTTGGTTCGTGCTGCGCAGGCTGCTTACGATTTATCTTTAGGGTACGGGGTTCCCTTTATTTCAGGAAAAGACAGTTTATATAACGAATATACGATCGACGGAAAAACTTATTCCATCCCGCCGGCATTTTTAGTTTCGTCAATGTCGGTAATAGAAGATGTCAATAAAACGATTACTATGGATTTTAAAGATTCCGGAAGCGACGTTTATCTGCTGGGCGTAACCAATAACGAGCTCGGAGGTTCGGTATATTCCAAAATTAAAAACATAAAAAACGGTATTGTTCCGGACGTTAACGTAAAAGTTTCGAAAGATTTGATGAAAAGACTGCATAAAGCGATTATACAAGGACTTGTCGAATCGTGTCACGACTGTTCGGAAGGCGGTTTTATAACGGCGGTTTCCGAAATGGCTTTTGCAGGAGATAAAGGACTAAAAATAGATGCAGATGCAATAAAAACTTCAGAAAAAATGACTTTGCCAGAAATTTTATTTTCCGAAAGCAATACCAGATTTATCGTTGAAGTAAATAGTGAAAAATCACAAAAGTTCGAAGAATTGTTTAAAGGACATATTTTTTCGAAAATCGGGACGGTAACCGACGATAAAAATTTAGTTTTAGTATCCGAAAAATCAAAGGTTTCAATTAAAGAAAATATAAAAAATTTACAAAAGGCATGGCAAAAAACTTTGCAATGGTAAAAAATATGAAAAAATTAAAAACAATTATTATAAGAACGGCAGGAACAAATTGCGACTACGAATTAAAAACGGCTTTTGAGTTATGCGGTGCGGCGGTTGACAGAATACACATAAATGAACTTATATCAAATAAAAACAAAATTTTGTCTTATGACATTTTGGCTGTTCCGGGCGGATTTTCTTACGGAGACGACATAGCATCGGGCAAAATTTTATCAAACGAAATAAAAAATAAGCTCGGAGATAACGTAAAAAAATTTGCTTTGTCGGGAAAACCTATAATAGGAATTTGTAACGGTTTTCAGGTGCTTGTAAAAATGGGACTTTTGCCCAAACCGGAAAATTTTGAACAGATTTCAACTTTATCTTATAACGATTCAAATAAATTCGAATGCAGATGGGTATATTTGAAAACTCAAAAAAATGCCGACAAAACTTTATGTTTGTGGACGAGAAATTTGCCAGACGTTATTACTCTTCCCGTCGCTCACGGTGAGGGAAAATTCGTTGCCGGTGATAAAGTTTTGGCGGAAATAGAAAAAAACAATCAGGTAGTTTTCAGATACTGTGATAAGAAAGGAAATAAGGCTTCCTATCCGCAGGATCCTAACGGTTCTTTAAATTCAATTGCAGGAATTTGCAACAGAAAAGGAAATGTATTCGGTCTTATGCCTCATCCTGAAAGATACGTTTACGCTTTGCAGCATCCTGCAAGAGAAGGGTTTGACGGCTTTTACGGATGGGGAAAACAAATATTTCAAAATGCAATAGATTTTTTTAAATAAAACACGAGGTGGAGCGAAATGAAAAGCTGTATTACTTGTCTTTTTCAGGGAGATAACAACGTCGACCAGAACGGAGACGGCAAAGTTTTTTGTATGGTTGACTGCAAATGGAGAAAGGAGCAGGACTCTTGTTCCAATTTCGTAGAATATGCGGATTTGAGCAAAGAAATAAGATGCAACTATGCCATGCACAAAAGCGGTAAAAATACAAGTATGACGACGTTGATAAAATCGAACTGGTACATAATGATAGCTACGTTTATAATAGCTTTTTTAACTTTTTTGGTTGTTGTTAAATTTTTTGACAAGTATATATTTTAGTTTGTTTTGAGGTAAAACATGAAATTTTTAGTTATAGGTAACGGCGGAAGAGAGCATGCCATAATTTGGAAACTTGCACAAAGTCCTAAAGTTGAAAAAATATATTCCGCTCTTGGTAATGCAGGTATTTCCGATATCGCCGAAATTATAAACATTGACGTTACGGATTTTGACGCTCTTGCAAAGTTTGCATCCGACAACAAAATAGATTACACATTTGTCGGTCCCGAGATACCTTTGGCTCTAGGTATAACGGATTTTTTTCAGGAGAAAGGATTGAAGATTTTCGGTCCATCAAAAAAAGGTGCATTGCTTGAAGCAAGTAAAAGTTTTGCTAAAGATTTTATGAAAAAGTATAATATTCCGACTGCAGCTTATCATACTTTCACGGACTTTAATTCTGCAAAATCTTTTTTAAAAAACGAGTGGGCGGAAAATAAGAAAATTGTCGTAAAAGCGGACGGTCTTGCGGCAGGGAAAGGTGTTGTAATGTGCCAAAATAGACAAGAAGCGCTTGCTGCCATAAAAGAGATGATGCAAAATAAGTCTTTCGGTTCTGCAGGAGATAAAATAGTTTTTGAACAGTGGCTTGAAGGACAGGAAACTTCCGTTTTGGTTTTTGTTGACGGGAAACATTTTTCAATAATGCCTGCGGCACAAGATCATAAAAGAGTTGACGATGGAGATAAAGGTTTGAATACCGGAGGCATGGGTGCATATGCGCCTGCACCGATAGCAACTCCCGAACTTTTAAAACAAATTAAAGAACAGGTAATGCCTAACATTATTAACGGCTTACAAAAAGAAAATATTGACTATAAAGGTATTTTATATATAGGGTTCATGGTAGATAACGGAAATCCTTATGTTTTGGAATTTAATTGCAGATTCGGCGATCCCGAAACACAAGTTATATTACCGTTACTTGAAACGGATTTGGTGGATATCGTTGAACATACCATTAACGGAACATTAAACGAAATAGACATAAAGTGGTCAAAGAAATCGGCTGTATGTGTTGTTCTTGCATCCGGCGGTTACCCTGAAAAATATGAAAAAAATATAAAAATTTTCGGGTTAGACACGGTTAAAAAAGACGAAGCAATTGTTTTTCATGCAGGAACAAAGAAAGATGATGCAGGTAATATTTTAACATCCGGCGGAAGAGTTTTGGTGTTAACGGCTATTGCAGACGATATAAAATCGGCAATAGATAAAGTTTATGCCGTAATACCTAAAGTTACTTTTGACAAAATGCATTATAGAAAAGATATTGCACAGAGGGCATTAAAATGGATAAACAAATAGATGTTGCAGTTATAATGGGATCGGATTCCGATTTACCGGTAGTTGCCGAAACTTTGAAAATATTCGATAAGTTCGATGTTAAATATTCCGTAAATATTGCATCCGCACACAGAACGGCGGAATTTGTTAAACAGTGTGTAAATAATGCCGTTACGAACGGTGCAAAAGTTTTTATTGCAGTTGCGGGAATGTCTGCGGCTCTTCCTGGGGTTGTAGCATCGGAAACAATTCTTCCTGTAATAGGAGTCCCTATGGGCGGGAAAGTTCTTGCAGGAATGGATGCGTTGTTTTCGATTGCACAAATGCCGCCTTCGATACCGGTAGCTTGTGTTTCTATCGGAAAAGCCGGTGCAAAAAATGCGGCTATACTTGCTATGGAAATTCTTGCCGTAAATAATAAAGAGCTTTCCGGCAAATTGGTTGAATACAGAAAACAAATGAAAGAAAAAATTTTACAAAAAAATGATAAACTTAATAAAGTCGGCTACGAAAAATATTTGGAAGAAATGAAAAAATAAAGATTTTCAGTTAATAAAGTATGATAAAAAGCATATTTAGATTTTTTGAGAATTTAACTAATAAACAGGCTATTATCATAATTTTTATTTTAACCGTGTTTCTTTCATTAAATACGTTTGTCATAGTTAAACATAATGCTTTTTATTCATATGTAGATAATTCTGTAGATTCTGCTATAGATTTAGTTCAGTATTATGTGTACACTAAAAGTATAAATCGCGAAATATCTTTTCAAAAACTTGATTTAAAATCTTTTTTTACGCTGAAATCTTTGTTATGTAATGTAAATATATTATCTATACATGTTACTGATATTATTTTAAAAGATGATACTTTTGTTTCGCAATGGAAACCTCCGTTTTTTTTTATTTTTTCATCTTTTATTTTATTTTTGGCGCAAGATGTTTTTACTTTTTCAATACTGTTAAATTTCATATTAATATTTTTTAATTTGCTGTTTGTTTACGTTATAGTTAAAAATTTAAAATCCATACATGCAGGTTTATTATCCAGTTTTATTCTTTCTTTTACTCCTTTGTTTTTTTGTCTTCATAGAA
>JAZNAT010000201.1:0-2656 GCA_045586665.1 Endomicrobiaceae bacterium
TGCTGATGTGTATGAAAAATTTCTTATCTTCAAAAATTTATAGTTTATTAAGAATGAAATTGAAACCTAAAAATTATAGAGATGCTTTTTTATCGTTATTAATTTCAAGACCGTCTTGTCATAGTTGTAAATTTAAAACTATAGAAAAATCATCGGATATATCTATTGGAGATTTGTGGAGAAGAAGCAAATTATCCCCAAATATGCTTTATGATAAAAAAGGATTATCAATTATTACAATAAATTCAAATAGAGGATTAAAATATTTTAATTTATTAAACGATAAATTGATATTTGAAAAAATTGATTTCGATAAGCTGCTTTATGCAAATCCGTATTTTTTAACATCCGTAAAACCTAACAAAAATAGAGAAAAGTTTTTCAAAAGATGCCAATCCGAAAACTTAAACAAACTAATTCCCAAACTTCTCAACGAGAAACCATTAGTCATCAAAATATTTAAAAAGTTAGAGAAAAAACTTTTAGGCAAAAATTAATACAAATATCCATCAAGAATTTTAAATATTAAATCTCCATTGAATTTGGTGGAAATAATTTCTTCAAAAAGTCCGATATGTTATGAATTCCTAATGTTTATTGCCTGAAAAAAATTTTTAAGATATAATCTAAAAAATATTTTACAATGTAACAAAAAGGACTGTTTTTATGAAAATAGCAGTTGTCGGTGCGGGATACGTGGGGCTGTCGATAGCGGTTTTGTTATCGCAACAAAACGAAGTTAAAGTCGTTGATATAATTCCTGAAAAAATTGAAATGATAAATGACGGAAAATCTCCAATTGCAGACAATGAAACCAAAGATTTTTTGAAAAATAAAAAACTCAATTTGGAAGCTACTTTAAATGCCGAATATGCATATAAAGATGCCGATTTCGTTATAATTTCCACTTCGACAAATTATGATACGAATAAAAATTGTTTTGATACGTCATCGGTGGAAAACGTAATAAAACAAGTTATTAAAGTAAATTCCACTTCCGTTATCGTAATAAAATCAACCGTTCCGGTAGGCTTTTGCGATATGATAAAACAAAAATATTCTTATGAAAATATTTTGTTCAGTCCGGAATTTTTAAGAGAAGGAAAAGCTCTTTACGACAATCTTTATCCCAGCCGTATTATTGTCGGCGTTTCTTTAAAAAATGAAAATCTATTAAAGAAAGCTGGACAGTTTGCAAAGTTATTAAAACAAGCTGCGCTTAAAAAAGATGTTGAAGTAAGAATTATGAATATTGCCGAAGCCGAGTCCGTTAAACTTTTTGCAAATACTTATCTTGCCTTAAGAGTAAGTTTTTTTAACGAGCTTGACACTTATGCAGCAGTCAGAAGTCTTGATGTCAAATCAATAATTGAAGGGATAGGGCTTGACCCTAGGATAGGAAATTATTACAACAATCCTTCTTTCGGTTACGGAGGATACTGTCTGCCCAAAGATACAAAACAGCTGCTTGCAAATTATGCAGATGTTCCTCAAAACATAATTTCGGCGATAGTTGCTTCAAATACTACGAGAAAAGATTTTATTGCAGAACAGATAATTTTAAAAAATCCGAAAATAGTCGGTATTTACCGTTTAACTATGAAAGCCGGCTCTGATAACTTTCGTCAAAGCTCAATACAGGGAATAATAAAAAGGATAAAAGCAAAAGGTATTGAAACGGTAATTTACGAGCCGGCTATACAAAAAGAAAATTTTTTTAACAGCCGCGTAATTGAAAATATTGATGAATTCAAAAAAGTGTCGGACATTATAATTGCAAATCGTTATAACGATGAACTTAAAGATGTAATCGGTAAAGTTTATACTCGCGATTTGTTTTTTAGAGACTGATATTTTTTATAAATTCTGAATTGTGCCCGTTTTGAAGCGGAATGGAATTATGTAATTTATAACATATCTGCTATAATGTTTTTACAATATTAAGAAATGCGGAATTTTAAATGAAAGTCGTTGACAAATATTGCATATTCAACTATAATTTAATTTGTGAAAAAAATGTAAAAACCGGGAATTTATATTAAAAGGAGCAAGAAATGGTATTGGAAGTTTTGAGAAAGAAGTACCTTGGCGAAGTCCTTTTAAGTAAAAGATATATAACAAAAGAGCAGTTGTCCGAATGTATTAAAGAATCTTTGGAGAATAAACAAAAAATAGGTCAGGTTCTTCTTTCCAAAGGTTATATTACCGAAGACGCTCTTCTTGAATGTCTGTCTATTTCACTCGGTGTCGAGTACCGTAAACTTGAAGATATTATCGTAAAAAGAGAAGTTCTTTCCGAAATTCAGGAAAGTGTTGCAAGAAAATATCTTGCCGTCCCTTTAGAAATAAATAACGATGTTTTGGTTATTGCGATGTCGGACCCGGCGAACGTAATTTATAAAGACGATATTGCAAAAATTACAGGTAAAAGACTTTCAATAGTTTTATCTTCGGAAAAAGATATCTTGTCTTTTATTGAAAAATATTATGTCAGAACGTCTTTAAGTAGCGAAATCGGTGAAGGCGAAGTTGAAACTGCCGAAATTGAGGCGGCAAAACAGGATGATATAAACGATACGGAAGCCGCTCCCGTTATAAAATACGTAAACTCGATTTTTTTTGATGCCGTAACGAAGAAAGCCAGCGACATTCATTT
>JAZNAT010000202.1:0-1812 GCA_045586665.1 Endomicrobiaceae bacterium
TCCGACGATTATCGTCCCTTTGCCGATTGTTGCTTTTGTTATTTGTTCTTTTTCTTTGCCATGTTCTTTTAACGTTACTTTTGCTCCCGTTGCATCAACAGGTAACCCTGTTCTTATTGTGGAATCGTTGTCGTATTGTCCTGCCGGAAAAGATATTTGTGGAACAACGGGAATTAAAAAAGCAAAAATTTGAGTTTGAAAAAATAGAATTGTTAATAGTGCAGAAAAAAATCTTTTCATTTATTATTTTTTACTGAAATTAACATGATGGGTATTAATTTATCGTAAATTTCATCTATATCATCTTTAAATTTTGATATTAAATCTGCTGAAATATAGGCTACATTAAAATCATTACTATCATATTTTTTATGTCTATAACCGGCAACAATGTATTCTACTTTTAAATCTTCATATTCTTCTATTCTACGGTATTTCCCAGTTTTGAGAGTATTATCTTTTACTATCTCATCTCTTACTAATCTTTTAATGTTGAAAGGTATATTAACCTTTAATAAAAAATATTCTTCATTTTTTTTATCAATTGTTTTATCTATTAACTTTGCTGTAAAAATATTATCTCCTTCTAATGATGTAAAATTCCATGGTTCAGAGACGCCTAAAGTATAAGTTTTATTTAATATCATATATAATTCCTATTTTGTTATATTTTTATTTTTTATAAAAGGTTGATAGTTTATAATTTCAACCTCAACTTTGTCAATCGTATAATATTCTTTTCCCCTTCCAATTTCTCCATAATTAGGTGCAACTTTAGTTCCTCCTTGAACATTAGGAGAATTTTTTATTTTAAATTCAACAATATATTTAGGTTCATATTCTAAAGATAATCTTGATTTTGCGGTTGTAGCACTTGTAAAATATGAATCTGTAAAATATGTTTTATCTGGTCTTCCTCCTCGTAAGAATCCAGTTTGTTTCACTGTATTTAATTCTACTTCAGACATCACTCTATAAAGAGGTTTCTTATTAAGATTAACTAAACTTACTGTCCCTTTTTCTAACAAAAGCCCGGAAGGTGTTGTTTTATTTAAATTATTCACTGCTTTGGCAGTCTTAACAACACCTTTTCCGGCTTTTGTCGGTAAACTTAAAACATCTAATGCTATTCCGCCTATTATCAACGCCGAACCGTAAAAGATATTTTTATGATTCAGTCCGGCTTTGTACATCTCATAGCTTGTTATTATGCTTGCCGCATCTTCTACCAACAATAACGGATTTTGACGATATTCATATGCTCTATCTCCGATGTTATATCCTAACGTTTTTAATGTTTCTACATTGCTTGCTTTTTCCGTTGCATAATATGTTTCTCCTATTTGTTCCGGTAATTTCTTTATCGCATTTAATGCTATTTTATATGTTTCTTTATCCGTGCTGCTTTTTGCCATTTCCTTTATTAAATTGTCGGCATCTTTTATTACTTCTTTCCCGTTTCTTACTGCCTGTTCTATCTCGGCTCCTCTTGTCTCTTTTAATATCTTGCCTATCGTTTCTCTTGCACTTAGCAGCGTTTTCGTATATATCTGTTCATAACTGCCTTCTATTGATATTCCTAAAAAGTTTTTGTTCGTCGTTATATCGTCATATATAAAATCCGTCGATATAAATACATTATTTCTCGTATCCGTTTCTATATCCGTATTTCTTACCGCATATAATTTCCCTTCTTTGTCTATTCCGTAATAATATTCCCCTGTTGCTCCTATTTTTTCTATTTGTTCTATTACTTCTCTGCTTAATTTGTTTTTCTTTAAATATTCTTTTATTACCTTTTTATTATCGTTT
>JAZNAT010000203.1:0-8845 GCA_045586665.1 Endomicrobiaceae bacterium
AAAATCCGCAAATTGTAGATAAAATAGTTACCGATTTTAAGAAAAACACTTATGAGTGTCTTGAATTTATGTATAACAGAATGCCGTCATATCTTTTCGGAAGATATTATAACGAGCAAGGCGTTATAGCAGACCATCAGCTAAATCATTCAATAGAACTTTTAAATTCCGCAATAAAAATACTTGCCAGAGAAATTTCAACTATAGAAACAATCGATTTGAAAACCGTAGTTTACAGTGCCTTTTTACATGACCTTTCATGTTGTCTTTTAAGATTAAATCACGAACAAAATTCCGCAACTTGGGCAAGAACGATGCTGCAAGGTCATATGTCGGACGAAGAAGCTGAAAAAATTTATTATACATGTTTAGGACACAAAAAAGCCAAAAACGGAGTACCCAGAACAGAACATGAACGTTTTTACGAAGCAAAACTCATTCATGATGCCGACGGGCTTGCTGCGGCTCTTGACTTGAAAAGAATACTCGGCGTTTGGTTAAGATTAAAAGAACCTTTCTATACGAAAGACATACCTTTGGAGCAAAGAATAAATTTAATAAAAAACAACAAATATTTGTATAGAGACGGAGGAGACTCGATTAACGATTTGATGAGACAATTTTTAAGAAGAAATCCCGGTTTGTATCTTACAAAAGGCGCAAAAGAAATAATACTTGCTTCAAAATCCAACCCTTACACAATAAAAGAGTTTCTTGACTCGCAAGATGCGAGAGATGCGTTAAAAGAGTACGGTTTAACGCTTAAAGACGAAGAATGGCGCCAAATATTAACTACGGTCGACGAAACTTTGGCAAATTTTATAGAAGGTTACCAGAGCGTGCCGAACGTGATTTTCGATAAAGAAGATGTTTCTGTTTCCGAAAGAGTTTCAGAATTCGGTATAAAAGAAAGATTTTCTTTGTTTACGAACATATTAAAGTATATGTTTAACAAAAATACAGAAACGGACTTCAAACAAAACATAGCAATATCGGACATTCACGGCGGATACGCAAGACTTGCCGAACTTATCATAAACCTGCTTGACCCCACTTACGATACGACTGGAAAAACCGATACCGAAATCGACAACACGATTATCGACAGGTTACAGCTTACAGGTAATAACAATATATTTTATCTGTTGGGAGATTTGCTTGACAGAGGTTCAAGGCAGGTTGAATCTTTTGAACTTATAAAAAGAATTGCAGATACCGGAAAAATGAAATACGTTATAGGCAACCACGATTTGTATGCATTTATGAATCTTCTCGGACTCCATTTACCGTCTTATTCCAACTATAAAGGTATAAAAGACGACTATACGGACTTTAAAGGAAGAAACGTAAAAGCTATGCTTGAAGAAAAAAGAAAAACATCGAAATCGGCTTCGGACAAAGAGACATGGGCTGCAAAATTGTTCGATTATATGAAATATTCAGATAAACAACAAAAAGAATGGTCTAAAAAAGAAGAACCTCTGCAAAAGCTTTTTAAAGATACATTCGGTTTTGAATTGGACAAAAAAGGTAAAGACGTTTTGAACGATACCGAAAAATTTTTACAACAGGCAAATTCGCCCGATATGATAAAAGCGATGTTTAACGATAAAACGTTCATTACTTTCCACAAAAAGTTTTTTGGAAGAAACGTCGGTATTGCAGTTTATACCGGTATCAGAGCCGTAAACAAAATGTCGATTAACTGGTGGCTTGACAGACAAACGGAACTTGCACGGTTAAAACAAACTTATCCGCAGTACGAATCTTATTGGGTACAGATGGAAACGATTGTTTCCGACATTATAAACGAACAAAAAGAAAAATTCGAACAGGAAGAAGCAAAAGGAAACTGGCAGTGGGGAATAATTGATGCCATCATGTACAGAAACTACGAAAGTACAGAATGGAACGCTCTTGACTGGGCATACCACAAAAATTGGGGCGGAGGAGAAAACGGTTTTATAGCGCAAAGAAGCCGCCAGCTTGAAGCACAAGGTATAAGCGCAATAAATCAGGTATCTTATTTTGACGATTCTTTGATTAAAGAGTTGTTACATTTTTATCAGGACAACTTTTATTTGTACAGAATCGACCAGTACGGAATATGTTATACTCATTCGCTGCTTCCGGTTGACGACGAAGGGGACGTTTCGTTAGGATATGTTGACAAAGACGGTGTTTTCCGCGAGACGGACGAAAACGGTAAAAGAATAAAAGGTTTTATTTATAAAGGTAAACAGTATAAAGGCAAAAAAGTGTTTAAAGGGTTAAAACTTATGGCAGAAGACATAAGAAACTACGATATAAATTCCAACGAATTGTCAGAAATTATGGAAGCGTTAACTCTGCTTACGGCAATTTATGCAGATAACACAACGAGAATAAAACCGGCAAACTTAAAAGAAATGAAAAAGAAGTTCGGATTCAACAAAATATTGGCAAAAAAAGGTATTACGACTATGGTTGTAGGTCATAATCCGATAACGAAACTTGACAGTCAGTTTGAATACGTCACATTAAGATTTTTCAATAAAGAGTTTAAAATAATCAATCTTATACACATTGACGGAAACATGTCTCCGGAATATGCGCCTCCGAAAGGTGCCGGTATAGCAAGACTTATCGGCGGCGGAGT
Source organism: Endomicrobiaceae bacterium (assembly GCA_045586665.1). Lineage (GTDB taxonomy): Bacteria > Elusimicrobiota > Endomicrobiia > Endomicrobiales > Endomicrobiaceae > Ruminimicrobiellum. The sequence continues at coordinate 2,639 of JAZNAT010000203.1, forward strand.
CGATACCAGAGGTTTTATATCAGGAAGCGCTACCGAAATTACGGGAAGTACCGTTCCCGATGTTTCTACAGGCGTGTTTATTGCAACGTCTCTTATAAACTTGTTCCCCGGAATAAGAAAAGTTTTGACACTTACGGAAAAACTTGCCGACAAGTTCGATTGGATTAAACAAACGTTAAACTCAAGAGTGATAAAACAAAACAATACCACATTGATTAACATAGTAACGGATGAGACGGAGTTGAATAAACTTGAAAACGCACACTCAAAAGGAATACAAACCGTTTCAATAGTTTCAAAAGACATTATACAAAACGTACCGTCTCAAAAACAAAACGTTGAAAAAACTACTTTAATCGTAGAAGGGCAAGAAATTGCCGCAGAAATCAATTTGTACGATATAAAAGTTGCAAGCGGATATATGAAAGCGTTATCTGCGGATTACGTAATACCTGAAGGCATTGATGCGGACGAAATTGAAAGAGCGGTAGCCGATTATGTAGCCGAACAAATAAAAAACAATAAGTATTCCGGTGTGATAAAAACAGCTAAAAACGTTTTGATTACCGATAACCTGCAAGACTCTTTGGAACCTGTACAAAAACCGTTAAGTAGAAAGTTTGCAAAAACTTTGGAAGACTCGTTCGGAATAATACCTGTTTTGTATGATATAAACACGTTAAAATCGGCAAATATAGTTTCCGATTTGACACGAGAAATAGATATTGATAAGATAAAGAATATTCTTTCTGCAGCATAATTCTACTTTCTGACGAAAATAAAAAAACAAGTTGAGAAAATTTTATGAAAAAAATTTTGTTGTTGGTAGTTTTGTTGATAATTTTTGTATACGTTTATGACAAGTATAACCCGTTCGGTCACAAAATATTCGACGAAAAAAAGCAGGAAGCAAAAAAAACCGAAGTAGTCTCTAAACAAGCAAACCCCAAACCTGTAACGGCACAAGACTTTTTGGCAAGCGGTAACAGGAAACTTAAAAATAAAAATTTTAAGGGTGCAATTGCTGACTTTACAAAAGCCATAAGTTTAAAGTCGGACTATATAGAAGCTTACAGTCAAAGAGCTTTGGCAAAAGATAGTATGGGAGATTATGCCGGTGCACAGGAAGACTATGATTACGTAATACTGCTGCATTCCGGTTTAAACAGAGAAAAAAATGCCGAAAATTATAAAAAAATGATTGAAATTGTCAGAAGGGGCAACAAATTTTTAAAAGACAAAAAGTATCATGAAGCTTTATACGAATACAAAGAAGCCGTAGATTCTTACCCTCAGTACTCCGAAGGTTACGTCCGTAGAGGCGACACCAACTATCTTTTAAAAAATTATAAGGACGCTTTAACCGATTACGAAAGCGCTATAAGAATAGCTTCGAATGCAACGCTTTATCTTAAACGTGCAAACGCAAAATATAACTTAAAACTTTATAAAGGGGCTATTGAAGATTATCAAATATTTTTAAAAGAACAACCGACATATGTCAGAGCTTACTACAATTTATTGGGCGCTTATATTTTTATTGAAGATTTTCAAAATGCATTAAAAACCGTAAAACAATATGCGGAAGTTTCTTTAAATCAAAATATTAAAATTGACGATTATAACGAATGGAATTCCATTTTAAACAAATATACGGAAAACGAAGTTCTGCGAGACTTGAAAAACGCTCTTAAAAACTTAAAAATATCTAACTGACCTGTTAAAATAAAAACATATTTAACAATATATTTGTCTATATAAAGACAATATTGTCTGCTATACGCCGCATATGGTTTATACGCAGTATGAGCTGGAACGTGTTTTAATCGTTATAAGTTACCAACTCGTAATCACAAGTCCCAATACCCAACTCTTGAGCATATTTCAGTTGAACGGTATAATCTATATCAGGATAAAGATGTTTTATAAAGTCTTTACCGTAAATTTTGTTAACGATATCTATGCTTGCCATGTCAACGGCTACCGGATCGGCACCTGCAACTATACCTATATCGTCCAACAAAACTTTATCTTTTCTTGTGTTACAGTCGCAAAATTTAGTTATATGATTTAAGAAGCTTATGCTGAAACTTTTTTTATTTTTTAGTACTCCGTAACAAACTTCAACGATTTTTTCCTGAACGTTTTTCAAGCTGTCGTCCCAAGATAAATCGAACACTTTTTTCGGGCAGCTCAAAACGCACTCTCCGCAACCTATACATTTCGTTTTGTTAAAAACGATTTTTTTATTTTTTATTTCCAAAGCTTTCGGCGGACACCACTTTATGCAAGTCGCACACCCTATACATTTACTGTCGTCTATGTCAGGGTTGGTGCTGTGGTGCATAGCATACTTGCCTGCTTTACTCCCGCAACCCATCCCGATATTTTTTAAAGCACCTCCGAACCCTGCAATTTCGTGTCCTTTAAAATGGTTTAAAAAAATAAAAGAGTCGGAATAATATATGTCTCTTGCAATCGATACCGTTTTAAAATGTTTTTTGTTTATCTCTATTTCAGTTGCGGCATTACCCCTTAACCCGTCGGAAATTATTACGGGACACCCGCAGTTTTCTATAGTAAAACCGTGCTTGTTTGCAAGTAGCAAATGATGATAAGCGTCAGACCTTTTACCTACATATATGGTACTTGCATCGGTAAGAAAGGGAAACGCCGTTTTCTCTTTTGCAATGTCTGACAATATTTTCGCATATTCCGGTTTAACGTACCCCCGGTTACCATCTTCACCGAAATGCATTTTTATAGCTAAAAATTGTCTTGCTTTGACATGCTCAAAAGCATGGGCAAACTTTAAAAATTTATAAAATTCTTCTTTTTTATTCCAAGGCAAAAAATAAATTTTTCCCGACATTTTAGTTAAGAACCTCTTTTATTATATTTTCCAAGCTGTTTTAGAGTCAACTTCATATCTTGTGCCAAATCAACGGTAAAAACTTTTCTTTCTTCAGTCTCCGGCAGCACAAACTCTATTTCCGATAAATGTAAAGGCAGCCTTTTCAATAAAGGTTTTTCTTTATTTATACCTTTATATCTTTTTTTCAAACTTGAAAGAAGCAGCGGTTCACCGCTTGAATAAATATTGTCTATCGCAAGAGAATTTCCTGCTGCCCAAAAGTGTGCCCTGATTTGATTTTTTCTTACCGTAACCGGAAAAACTTCAACAAAAGCAAAACTTTTAAACTGTTCTTTAACAACGTATTTTGTTACGGATTTGATACCTTTATCGTTTACGGACGTAGTCTGTTGTGTAACGATAAGTTTTTTATTTATTTCACCTTCATTATTTTCCATTACGCCGTTTACAATTATATGATACGTTCTTTTTACAGTTTCCTTTTTAAATTGGTCTGCAATAAAATCGTAAGATTTTTTGTTTTTTGCAAAGACAACAATCCCGCTTGCTTCAAAATCAAGACTTGTTACCGGCAAAACATTTTTTATCGCACACGAATTTTTCAAATAATCAATTATCGTATTTTTTTTTATATTTTCATCTTCTTTATATACATATATATAAGGTTGTTTGTTTACTACAATAATATTTTCATTTTCAAAAATTACGTCAATTTTATTTTCCATTTTTTACAAGTTCCTTAAAATCCTGCTCATTAATTATTTTTATGCCTAACTTTACCGCTTTTTGATATTTGCTACCCGGATTTTCACCTGCAACAACATAATCGGTCTTTTTGCTTACGGAAGACGTAGCTTTTCCACCTAACGACATAATCAAATTTTCGGCATCTTTTCTTGTTAAAGAGGAAAGTTCGCCGGTCAAAACGAAAGTTTTGCCGGAAAGAGGGGAAAAGGAATAATCTTTTTCAGGTTCAACCGTATTTACACCGGCTTTTTTCAGTTCTCGTATCATATTTAATGTATGCTCGTTTGCAAAAAAGTCTACAACGGATTGAACCAAAATCGGACCTATTTCGTTTATTGAAAGAAGCTCATCTTTGTCTGCCGAAATTAAATTGTCAATATTTTTAAATCTGTCGGCAAGTATACTTGCCGATTTGTCACCTATATGTCTTATTCCCAAAGCAACTATAAGGCGGTTTAAAGGCTGCTTTTTGCTTTCAAATATCGCCTGCATTAAGTTGTTAGCCTTTTTTTCTTTAAAAAGATCAAGCAACATAAAATCATCAAAACTAAGTTTGTATATGTCGGCAAAAGTATGAATTTTTCCGAGTTTTAACAGCTGGTCAACAACAACTTCGCCGAAACCGTCAATATTCATAGCTTCTCTTGATACGAAATGTATCAAACTTCTTCTAAACTGTGCAGGACATGTAGGATTTATACAATTATAATAAACATCTCCTTCTTCTTTTACTATACGACTACCGCATGAAGGACATTTTAAAGGGGGAAGAAAGAAACCTTGACTGTTCTTTTTTGCAACCTTTATTATTTTAGGTATCACTTCACCGGCTCTTTCTATTATAACGTCATCTCCTATATTGACGTTTAACCGTTCGATTTCGTCAAAGTTGTGCAGTGTAGCATTTGAAATAATCACACCGGACAATCGTACCGGTTCCAATTCGGCTTTCGGCGTTATAACGCCGGTTCTTCCTACTTGAAGCCGTATGGAAAGAAGTTTTGTCGTTGCCTGCCTTGCCGGAAATTTATATGCAATCGCCCATTTGGGACTTTTATTAGTGTATCCTATAATTTTTTGCAACTTATAATCGTTTACTTTTACTACAGCTCCGTCAATTTCATAAGACATAGCATCCCTGTTTTGTTGTAAAAACATTAAAAAATCGCAGACTTCTTTAATATTTTTGCAAATTTTAACGTTTTTTTGTACCGGAACACCTATTTTGGAACAAAATTCTAAAAATTCCGAATGTTTACTTAAAGTTATGCCTTTAACCTGCCCGAAAGAGTGTACCAAAAAACTAAGCTTTCTTTCTGCTGTAATCTGCGGATTTTTTTGCCTTAAAGAACCTGCGGCCGCATTTCTGGGATTTGCAAACTTCGTTATACCTTTATCGGTCAAACTTTCGTTAAGCAGAAAAAAATCTTTCTTGTTTATATATACTTCGCCTCTTATTTCACACAATAATAATACTTTATTATAAAGAAGTTTCAAGGGAATGTTTTTTATAGTTTTTAAATTTTCGGTAATATCTTCACCGTACTCACCGTCACCTCTTGTCGCACCAGACACAAAAGAGTTATTTATGTATGTAAGGCTTGCACTCAACCCGTCAATTTTAGGTTCTACTATAAACTCAATACTGTCATCCGTATTATAACCAAGAACTTTTTTAATACGTTCATTCCAAGCAAAAACGTCATCCAAAGAATAAGAATTTTCCAAAGATAACATAGGCGTACTATGTTTTACTTCTTTAAAAGTGGAATGAACCACAGCACCCGAGACTCTTTGTGTGGGGGAGTCGGGCGTTATAAACAGTGGATTGTCGTTTTCCAGTTTTTGAAGCCGTTTAAAAAGGTTATCATACTCATAATCGGAAATTTCAGGATTATCCGAACAATAGTATAAATAATCGTGGTGGCGTATTTGATTTCTTAAATCTTCTATTTCTTTTTCAATATCTTTAATATTTTGATTTTGCATAAAAAAAGATCCTGTATTTCTATACTTTTCTTTCTTTTTGCAACTTATCCAAAATACCGTTAACGAATTTGCTGGAATCTTTATTTGAATACAGTTTGGAAATTTCTACGGCTTCATCTATTATTACACTTATGGGGGTTTTTACCATAAAAAGAATCTCATAGGCGGCAAGGCGCATTATGTTTCTGTCAATTACGGTCATTCTTGATATTTCCCAGTTATCGGCATATTTTTCAATCAGTTCATCAATTTTACTTTGATTTTCATATACACCTCTGAAAAGGTTAACCGAAAATTCTCTGTACGGAATTTCTACCGGCAAAAACTCATCAAAACATTTAAAAATGTCTTGTTCATTCATGGAACAATTATCAAAAGCATACAACATTTGTAAAGCGCACTCTCTGGACTGCCTTCTTGTACCCATAAAAAGACCCTTGTGTTAGTATTAAAAACAAAAATTGAATTCAATAAATTTTATAAAAAAAGATTATCCGTGTCAACAAAAAACATTCTGCAAAGGGAGCTTATAACATTAATTTATCTTAAAACCTTTAAAAAACGGAATCTAAAATTTTTTAGGTTCTGCAATTTTT
>JAZNAT010000204.1:0-12984 GCA_045586665.1 Endomicrobiaceae bacterium
AACAATTCTAAAATTCGGTAACATCTAAAATAGCTATATATAATAGAATAAAAATATCAATTTCAAGAAACAACATAACTCTTTTATATAAAAACATAGCTATATTAGTTTTTATCCCTTAATCTTCAACGGATAATCTACTATGGTAGAAATATCTGTTTTTTCTTGCCATAAGGTAGAAATGTCGCAAACGGAAACTCCGTTTTTTTCTATTTTATGAACATATAATTTGGGTGTATCCGTTTTGTATGTAGTGCAAGTTAAAACATCATTCAAAAAAGATTCTCTGTTAAATTTAACTTTTAATTGTTTTATTGTATTTGTTTTCTTAAATTCGTCCGGGGCTGCATTTTCTGCAAGGTTAATATAACTTTTGTTGTTCACATGTTTATTGAAATCCAAGTCGGACAAATTTATTTTATGTGTAATTTCGTTAAACTTTTCTTTTGTTTGCGGTAAAACGAATTTTGTGTGTTGTCCTAAAACAAACTCGTTACAAACTTCAAACCTTTCGGCTACAACATCCGTTTTGGCGGGTCTTTTTGAATCTTTATCTATTATAAACCAAAGAATGTTTCCTTTTGCAAAAACTTTATCGTTATAGTAAATATTAAAATCAGTATAAACTTTTAATTTTGAAAGTTCTGAAATCCAAATTTCCGCTTTTATTTCTTCAGACCAGTAAGGTAAAACGTCAACAAATTCCATATTTATTTCGGTTATTATCCAGTATCGATTTGTTGCAAACAAATCGTAAGCAGCCATTTTTTTTGTTGCGGTATATCTTGCAAAAGCATCTTGCAGATACATAATTGCAGATATCGGTCTTAATCTGTAATGAAATAAGTCCATATCATCAAGTATTACATTGTAAACGTGTGAATATTTTTGCATAGTTTAAGCTCCGTTATTATTTAATTTTTTCATTTAATTTTTCCAAAAACACTTTGGCGGCCGGGGAAAACAGTCTTGATTTTTTCCAAACAATATCCAATTTCGATTCAAGTTGCGGGCTTAACGGTTTAAAAGTTAAGTTTGAAATGGAAGTTATATTTACAAGTTTATCAAGAGTTAAAGCATATCCTATACCGGAATTTACCATTAACCCGGCATTATAAAAAAGATTATAAGTTGCAACTATATTTAAACTTTTCAAATTACCTTTAAACCATTTAAAAAAAATGTCGTTTACGGAAGTTTTTTTTAACAATTGGTTTGAAACTATAAGCGGTAAATTTTTTAAATCTTCAAATTTGATATTTTTTTTCTTTGCCAAAAAACTGTTGTTTTTCATAATTATTCCCCACCTGTCTTTTTTAGGTAAGGTTATATAATCGTATTTGGATATGTTGACAGGCTCTATTAAAACAGCAAAATCAAGTAACCCTTTATCCAACTTTTCGCATAAATCGTCTGCATTTCCGCTTACAAAATCAAATTTTATTTCTTTATATTCGTTTTGGACCGTTTTTACGATATCTGTTATTAAACTTATTGCATCACTTTCACCGCTGCCGATATAAACCGTTCCTTTTATACTTTCACTTGTCGAACGAAGCTCATTTTTTGTTTTTTCAGCCATATCGACGATTTCTTCGGCTCGTTGTCTTAAAATGTGTCCTTCCGGTGTAAGAGAAATGTTATGTTGTCCGCGTATTAAAAGTTTCTGTTTAAGTTCTTTTTCCAAATCCTGCAGTTGTCTTGAAAGTGTCGGTTGTGTAAGATGCAAAAAATTAGCGGCTTTTGTTATCGAACCTTCTCTTGCAACGGCTAAAAAATATTTTAAAACTCTTATTTCCATAATATGTATGATACAATTTTTTATTATGCTTTTCAAGCATATCTAAGTATAAAATATAAGTATTTGCTATTTTATGGAAAATAACGGATAATAATAAAAAAGGAAAAATACTATGAGTGAAAAAACAACTGATATAGAACAATTTAGAAAAGTAATGGCAACAAAAGAAGAAATTTGTGACGGTTCCGAAATGTTTATAATATTTCATAAGTTGGCTCAGGAAGCATTAAAAATAACAAGTGAAATAAACAATAAATATAATACTCCGGAACAAATAGTTGAATTGTTTTCAAAGCTTACGGGAACACAAGTCGATAAATCTTTCAGATGTTTTCCGCCTTTTTATACCGATTGCGGTAAAAACATTAAGATAGGCAAAAATGTTTTTATAAATGCATGTTGCCGTTTTCAAGATCAGGGCGGTATAGAAATAGGTGACGGTTGTTTAATAGGGCACAATACGACAATTGCAACGTTAAACCACGATTTTAACCCTAACAAAAGAGCAAATTTACATCCCGCTCCTGTAAAAATAGGTAAAAATGTTTGGATAGGTTCCGATTGTACGATTTTGCCGGGAGTTGAAATAGGCGGCGGAGCAATTATAGGAGCTGGAAGTCTTGTAACAAAAAGTGTTCCCGCAAATTCAATAGCGCTAGGTAGCCCTGCAAGAGTTATAAAACAAATAGAAGCAAAGTAAGGAGGATAGTATGTTTAAAAAATTGGCAGTAAGTTTGTTAGCGATTTTGTTAATTTCCGGAGGCAGTGTTATGGCAGCATCAAAAAAAGATTCAAAAGGTTGGGACAAAGTGTTTGCGAAAAGCGATAAAGTGGAAGTTAAAAAAGTAAGTTTTAAAAACAGGTTCGGTATAGAACTTGTAGGCGATTTGTATACTCCTAAAACATATAAAAAAGGTGAAAAGTTGGCAGCAATTGCAGTTTCCGGACCTTTCGGTGCGGTAAAGGAACAAAGTTCCGGATTGTATGCACAAAATATGGCGGAAAGAGGTTTTATTGCATTGGCATTTGACCCTTCATACACAGGTGAAAGTAAAGGCGAACCCAGATATGTTGCATCGCCCGATATTAACACGGAAGATTTTCAGGCGGCAGTAGACTTTTTATCGGTTCAAGATAACGTTGACCCTGAAAAAATAGGTATTATCGGTATTTGCGGATGGGGCGGACTTGCTTTAAATGTTGCAAGTATAGATACAAGAATAAAAGCAACGGTTACATCCACAATGTATAACATGAGCAGAGTAAACCATAACGGATACTTTGACCGAATGACGCAAGATGAACTTTATGCACTAAAACAAAATTTGAATGCACAAAGAATAAAAGATTTTAAAAGCGGTAAATACGAACTTGGCGGCGGAGTTGTTGACCCGTTACCTCAAGATGCCCCGCAATTTGTAAAAGATTATTATGCATATTATAAAACACCGAGAGGTTACCATAAAAGAAGTTTAAATTCTAACGGCGGTTGGAACATAACATCTTCGCTTTCGTTTATAAATACTCCCGAATTGACATTTACAAAAGAAATAAGAAGTGCGGTTTTGATGATACACGGTGAAAAAGCACATTCATGCTATTTCAGTAAAGATGCTTATATAGATATGGTTCAAGGTGAAGGAAGCAAATATAAAGATAACAAAGAAATAATGATTATTCCCGGTGCAAGCCATGTAGATTTGTACGATAATGTCGATGTAATTCCTTTTGATAAAATGGAACAATTTTTCAAAACATATTTGAAATAATGAAAAAAGTTGCAGTTTTTGTTTTAATCATATTGTTTACGGGAGTTTTTAAAGTAACAGGTTTTACACAACAAAGTTATATGAATATTAAAGTTGATAACAAAATTTTCATAGTTGTTCTTGAAGATAATAAAACGGTAAAATCTTTAACTCAAAAACTCCCGATAACATTGGAAATGTCGGATTTAAACAACAACGAAAAATATTGTTATTTGGATTTTTCACTTCCCACGGATTCAAAATCCGTAAAAAATATTAAAAAAGGCGATGTTATGCTATTCGGTAACAGTTGCCTTGTAATATTCTATAAAAGTTTTGCAACATCTTACAGCTACACAAAAATAGGATATATAGAAAACCCTGCAGATATTGAAACTGTGTTAGGTAAAAAAGATATAAAAGTTGTTTTAACAAAAAGTAATTAATTGAAAACACCATTGACATTAGAGTTGCTTTAATTTATACAATTTTACAATATGAACAGAAGAGATTTTATAAAAAAATCATTAATAGCGGGAACAGTCGTTACTGCAGGTGCGGCAACGGGCGGTTATATATTTGTCAATAAAACTGCAGACGGTAAATTTATAGAAAGTTTCGGAAAGTTACCGAGCGGTAACAGGTTGGAACTTATAAAACAATCTCCAAACTATAAAGACGGACAATTTCAAAACGAAGTTCCCACAACTGTTATGACCGGTAACAAAAGCGGCTTTAAAACTATGTGGGAATTTGTAACGGAAAAAAGGGCGGATTTATCACCTAAACAGCCTGTACCGTCGGTTAAAACGGACTTAAATTCTTTACCGAAAGATAAAGACCTTATTATATGGTTCGGTCATTCTTCATATCTGTTGCAAGTAAATGAAACAAAAATTTTAGTTGACCCTGTTCTTATACAAGGTTCACCGGTAAAATTTATAAATAAACCGTATCCCGGAACCGATATTTATAAACCGCAAGATATTCCGGAAGTAGATTTTCTTGTAATAAGTCATGACCATTGGGACCATTTGGATTATTTTACCGTTAAAGAACTAAAATCAAAAATAAAAAATATAGTTGTTCCACTCGGTGTAGGTGAAGATTTTGAATATTGGAATTTTCCTTTAAATAAAATTACCGAACTTGATTGGTATGAAGATACCGAAATTGACGGTACAAAATTTTATTGTTTACCTGCCCGCCACTTTTCGGGAAGAAGTATTTTTAGAAACAAAACTTTGTGGGCATCGTTTGTTGTGGAATTTGCTAATGGCAAAAAAGTTTATATCGGCGGCGATTCAGGTTACGGACCGCACTTTAAATATATAGGGGAACATTTTCCCAATATGGATTTGGCAATTTTGGAAAACGGACAATATAATCAAGACTGGAACCAAATACATACAATGCCGGAAGAACTTACAAAAGAAATGCAAGAACTAAATGCCGAACAATATGTTACCGTTCATCATTCAAAATATACATTATCAAAACACAGGTGGGACGACCCTTTAAAAGCCGAACTTCAAGCCGCAAAAGATTCAAATAAAAATTTGTTGATATTAACCATAGGCAAACCGCAAGAAATCTAAAAAGACAAAGTATAATGTAGAATGTAAAATATATAATATCGATAAAAATTGCTGAGCAATTTTGGATAAAATACTGATTTTTGCTTTGTGAAAAATCTAATAATTAATCAAAAATTCACAAAGTGAATTTTTACCGAAAACTTTTCAGCTTATCAGCTTTTCAACACTTCAGCTACTGCTATAACTCTTCAGCTTTTTTAATTTCAAATCAATGGCAACAGAACAATAATTTGTATAATAAATGTAAAAGCTGCAAATATTAAATATATGCAAGATAACATTGTAGCTTTCTACAAATATTTAATTTTAAAATTAAATATTTGTTGACATTTTTGTATTTATGAATTAAAATATTCACAAACAAATTAAAAGGAACTTATAAATATGGAAAAATTAGTAGAAAGACCGTACTATATGGAAAAATTAAATAAATTAAAAGTTAGTCCTGATTTGGTAAAAATAATAACAGGAATAAGAAGATGCGGAAAATCTAAACTTCTTGAAATGTTTAGACAAGAATTAATGATTAATGATAATGTTTCAGATAATCGGATAATAAGCATAAATCTTGAAGATATAATACAAACTCAAAAAATAGGATTAAAATTTAACACTAACAAACTGCTCGGAAAATATGAAATTTTATTATCTTTTATTATGGAAAAATTAAATCCGAATAAGATGAACTATGTCTTTATAGATGAAATTCAATTGTTGGAAAATTGGCAACATGTGGCTAATGCTTTGCGTTTACAAGAAAATGTGGATCTATATATTACAGGCTCAAATGCATATATGTTTTCAAGTGATTTGGCAAATACTTTCGGTGGAAGATATATAGAAATAAAAATGCAACCCTATACTTTTAAAGAATATTTTTCAGCATATAAAAAGACTGCTCAATTTACGGAACGAATCAAACAAGATTTTATAAATAACGATAGTTTGGATTATATCTTTCAAAAATATATAAAAGAAAGCGGATTTCCTCAAACGGTAAATGCTTTTTGGGATAGGCAAATGATAAATGATTATCTTATGGATGTTGTATATAATAATACCATACAAAAAGATATTGTAAAAAGATTTAAACTGGAAAACGATGAAAACTTAAATAGAGTTGTTAATTATTTGTTTGACAATATAGGAAATGAAGTATCCAACAAGAACATAATAAATTCTTTAGCTTCTGCCGGTCGCAAAACTTCCACACAAAGCATAGATACTTATATAAAAGGTTTAACCGATAGTTATCTTTTATATGAATGCAAAAGATACGATATAAAAGGAAAACAATTTTTAAATAATAATTCAAAATATTATGTCGCCGATATAGGTTTAAGAACTGCACTTTTGGGAAAGGAAGATACCGATATAGGACATATATTGGAAAATATCGTTTATCTCGAATTAATAAACAGGGGATATAAAGTTTCTGTCGGTAAAATATCAAAGGTTGTTAAAAAAAATGGAAAATCCGAACGAAAGACAATCGAAATAGATTTTGTAGCAACTAAAGCAGGCGGAACAGTAGAATATTATCAGGTTGCTCTTTATGCTTTGGAAGAAAAAACTTTGGAAAGAGAAATTGCTCCGCTTGAAGAAATAGACGATAATTATCCTAAATTTTTACTTTCTATGGATTTTGACGAAGGGCAAATAAAAGGTATAAAAAGAATAAATATTCTTAACTGGTTAACGGATTTTGGTCGAAAATAATAAAATTTGATTAAATATAAGTAAATCGTACTCGTACCGCAATTTTATAAAAAGTAAATAGACATTTCAATATATTTGATATAATGAAATTGTGATTAATTTTGTTTTAAGGTGGTATTATTTTGGATTTTAAATTAAATGAATATCATAGAAATATTTCGATGGATGAAATTATTAATGATATAAAGAGTGTTGCAAAAAAGTTAAAAAAAGAAACTTTAACTTCTGAATATAATATAGAGGCAACAATATGATTCCACAAACGGCACAAAAAGAGTTGAACAAACTTTTGGAAGGTAACAAAAATTTTATAGAAGGTAAACCGACCGCAAAAAATATGTGTTTGAAAACATTGCAAAGTCTTGCTCTTTATCAGGAGCCGTATGCCTGTGTTTTAAGCTGTTCAGATTCAAGAGTAGTTCCCGAAATAATTTTCGATTGCGGCATAGGCGAACTTTTTGTCGTTAGGGTTGCGGGAATTGCCGTCGGTCCCAATGTTAAAGAGAGTATTGAATATGCGGTTAAAAAACTTCATGTTCCGCTGTTAATACTTTTAGGGCACGACGATTGCGGTGTTATGAAATATGCAAACCAGCAGTATCCCGAAATGCCCGAACATTTTCAATCAATATTAAAATGTGTATATCCGGTTATAGATGGTAAAGGAAAATTCGATTGTAACAACGAGTTTGCAAGAAAACATACTTTGTGGGTGGAAAAGTATCTGCTTGAAAATTCCAAAATAATTAAAGATGCCGTTGATAACGATAAACTCTACATTGCAAAGTGTCACTTTTCACACGTTACAGGCAAGGTTGAGCTTATATAATAAAATGTAAACGGAAAATATGTTTTTGTTGACAGGAAATATAAAAAAAAGTATAATCAAAGAAAACAGAATAGAAATATTGAGCAAAGGTGCTTAGAGAAAACAAATCTTTAAGCACCTTTATTTTGTGTGCGCAATGTGTTCGGAAACGAAAAATATTCGGTAAGTTTTAAAGGAGTGTTTCTTTATGGACAAAATAAACTTGTTGTTGGTATGTTCACAAAAACAGGCACAAGAAATAAAGTCACTTCTTGCACTATCGTCAAATCCTTTTTCCATTACTCATGTGGAAAAATCGGGAAATGAAGTCTTAAGGAAAATCAATCAAGTATTGCCCGATATCGTCATAACGGATTATTCTTTGCAAGATATGAACGGTTACGAGCTTGCCGTAAAGATAGAAGAATTGAAAATTTGTCCTACGATAATACTTGCAAACAATTTTCAAAGCGACAATATAGACGAACTGAAAAAAGGTTCTTTAGACATATTCTGTATAACAAAACCTATAAATAAACAGGTTTTAATTCATACTGCCGAACTTGCGGTAAGACTGTCGCATAAAGTTCATGCCATAGAAAAAAAAGTCATAAATCTCGAATATCAAATAGAAGAAAGAAAAAATGTCGACAGAGCAAGAGGAATACTTATGAAAAGGTTCAATATGGACGAAGACGGAGCATATAAAAATTTAAGAAAAAAAGCTATGGATTCGGGGCGGACTATAAACGAAATAGCAAAAACGATAATAAAAATGTTTGAGAAGTTTAAAGAAGAAGAGTAGAAACGGCTAAAAAATTTCGGAGAAATTTTTTATGATAAACAACTTGAAAAGAAAAAAAGCCGTATTGGAACTGTCAAACGGTATGAAGTTTGAAGGAAAACTTATAGGTTACGATGCGTCCGTAAGCGGAGAAATGGTTTTCAATACCGGAATGCTCGGATACAGCGAATCGATGTCGGACCCTTCTTACATCGGACAAATACTCGTTTTCAGTTTTTGTCTTATAGGAAATTACGGCGTTCCTAAACTTGTCGATAACGATTTTTTAAAATCGTTCGGTCATGAAAGCTCTTCGATTAAAACTCAAGGTATTATAGTATCGGAAATTTTTGACGAATGTTACCATTACGGAAGCATGATTCCTCTTGAACGCTGGATGAGGGAACAAAAAGTTCCCGGAATTGCCGGTATAGATACGAGATATTTGGTTCAAACAATAAGAAACACAAGAAACCTTTTCGGTTGGATAGTTCCCGAAGGTTGCAAAAAAGAAAATACAATAAAGAAATTTCCTTTTATAGAAAATTTTAAAAACGACGAATATGTGGACCCGTCGAAATTCAATCTTATGCCGACCGTATCTGCAAAAGAAAGAAAAATTTTCGGCAAAGGTAAAAAGAAAGTTGCCGTTGTCGACTGCGGCGTAAAATGGAATATTTTGAGAATGCTTGTAGACAGAGGTTGCCGAATAGAATTGATACCGTGGAATACGGATTTTTCTACCGTTGATGCCGACGGCTGGCTTATAAGTAACGGTCCGGGAGACCCGAGAAATACGGGAAATCTTGTTGAAAGAGTAAAAGAGTTGTTAAACGGAAACAAACCGGTTTTAGGAATATGTTTGGGACATCAAATAATATCGCTTGCTGCAGGTGCAAAAATTAAAAAGATGCCTTACGGACACAGAAGCCATAATCAGCCCGTATTTATTGTTCCTGAACAAAAGGCGTTTATGACGAGTCAAAACCACAGTTATACGGTTGAAGCTTCTTCAATACCTGCAGACTGGAACTTATGGTTTGAAAATGCAAACGATAAAGGTGTTGAAGGAATAAAACATAAAACAAAACCTTTTATGTCGGTACAGTTTCATCCGGAAGCTTCCAGCGGACCTAACGATACGGGCTGGATAATTTCGGAGTTTATAAAAAGCTTATAAGCTGATAAGGTGATAAGCTGAGAAAGTTTAAAAAAACTTATCAGTTTAAGAAAAATTAAGTTTTTCGTCCAATTTTATTATTTTATCAACTAAAAAATTTCGGAGAAGTTTTTTATGATACTAAACTTTCTAAAGTCTAAAGGGAACAAAAAACAAAAAATAATTCTGCTCGGTTCCGGTGCGTTATCGATAGGACAGGCAGGCGAATTCGATTATTCCGGTTCGCAGGCAGTAAAAGCTCTTCAGGAAGAAAATCTTGAAGTTATCGTTATAAACCCTAATATAGCTTCCGTTCAAACCAATTCCGATAAAGATAAAAAAGTTTATTTGTATCCGGTAACGCCGTTTTGGGTTACAAAAGTTATAGAACAGGAAAAACCGGTAGGTATAATATCAAGTTTCGGCGGACAAACGGCACTCAATTGTGTTATAGAACTTTATAAAACAGGAGTTTTACAAAAATACGGTGTTGAAGTGTTGGGAACGACGGTAGAATCTCTTGAAATGTCGGAAAACAGAGATTTGTTTGCTGCAAAAATGAAAGAAATTTCCGTTCCTATTCCTGCAAGTAAAGCGGTATCTACCGTTAAAGAAGCATTAAAAGTTGCAGAAGAAATAGGTTATCCCGTAATAACAAGGTCGGCTTTTGCTTTGGGAGGACTTGGCAGCGGTCTTGCAGAAAACAAAGAACAACTTCAACGGCTTGCGTCTGCGGCTTTAATGAGTGTTCCTCAAATTTTAATAGAAAAATCGTTATACGGCTGGAAAGAAATAGAATATGAAGTTATGAGAGACAGACAAGGCAACTGTATAACGATTTGTAATATGGAAAATTTCGATCCTATGGGAATACATACGGGCGATTCCATAGTAGTTGCACCGTGCCAAACCATAGACAATATCGAAAACAACATGTTAAGAGACACTGCAATAAAAATCGTTCATAACATAGGCGTAATAGGAGAATGTAACGTTCAGTTTGCTTTAAGCCCGGACAGGAAAGAGTTTTATGTTATAGAAATCAATGCCCGTCTTTCAAGGTCGTCGGCACTTGCTTCAAAAGCTACGGGCTATCCTATAGCATATATTGCGGCAAAAGTTGTGTCGGGTTTTAATTTGCTTGAACTTAAAAACCCGGTAACTCAAACGACGTCAGCATTTTATGAACCGTCTTTGGATTATGTAACTTTAAAAGTTCCCAGATGGGATTTGACGAAATTTACGGGAGTTTCAAAACTGTTGGGAACGCAAATGAAATCCGTAGGTGAAGTTATGGCTATCGGAAGAAATTTTTGTGAAATAACACAAAAAGCCGTAAGAATGGTAAACGAAAACGATGAAGGTATAACATCCGGCCTTTTTAAGTCGGCAACGTCAAAAGAGCTTGAATATGAAATTGCAAATCCTACGAATTTAAGGTTATTTGCGATATATGAAGCTTTTAAAAGAAAATATTCGATAGAAAAAATTGCGGATTTGTCAAAAATTTCAAAATGGTTTCTTTCACATATCAAACATCTTGCAGATACCGAAAACGAACTTGTCGAGTTGATAAAAAAAAGTAAAACAAAAACCGTTTACGATACGTTTAAAAATTTAGGTAAAGAATATATAAGACATTTGAAAAAGCTCGGTTTTTCCGATTATCAATTAGTAAAATTTTTCCTTGTCATAAAAGAGCCTAACAAAAAACGGACACAAAAAGAAATAAGAACGTTATCTCTTGAAATAAGAAAGTTAAGAAAAAAATTAAATATTGTTCCGGTAGTCAAACAAATAGATACGACGTCTGCCGAATATCCGACGAGTTCGAACTATTTATATTTGTCTTACGACGGAACATGTAACGATATAACGTTAACAAAGAAAAATTCCGGTATTATTACCTTAGGCAGCGGAAGTTACAGAATAGGAAGCAGCTGCGAATTCGACTGGTGTTCCGTAATGACAAGCAAATATTTTAAAACAAAGCGAGCAGACAGCATCATTATAAATTGTAACCCCGAAACCGTTTCGACCGATTTTTCAACTTCCGACAGGTTATATTTTGAAGAACTTTCTTTCGAACGTGTTTTGGATATCACAGATATGGAAAAACCGAAAGGAGTTATAGCCTGTATGGGCGGACAAAACCCTAACAATCTTATACCTGCATTAAGTCGGGCAAAAGTTAAAATTTTAGGGCATAGTGCAACAACCGTCGATACGGCAGAAGACAGAAACAAGTTTTCCGCACTGCTTGACAAAATGGGAATAGACCAGCCCGAATGGATATCGGCAACATCAAGAAAAGAAATCGACGAGTTTATTAACAGAGTAGGTTATCCCGTTCTTATAAGACCTAGTTTTGTATTGTCGGGGACACTTATGAACGTTGCAGGCGACAAAAAGAGTCTCGATTATTTCCTTTCGTTAACGAAAGACATTTCCGACGATTATCCTGTAGTAATTTCAAAGTTTATTCTTGATGCAAAAGAAGTTGAATGTGACGGTGTTGCAAAAAACGGTGAAGTGATAATTTCGTTGGTAAGCGAACATGTCGAAAATGCAGGTATTCATAGTGGCGATGCAACACTTGTTTTTCCGCCGGAAAAACTTTATGTAAAAACGGTTAATACAATAAAAGATATAGTCAGAAAAATAGCAAATGGTTTAAACCTTAACGGTCCGTTCAATATTCAGTTTATTGCAAAAGATAACGACGTTAAAGTTATAGAATGTAATTCGAGAGCTTCAAGGTCTTTTCCTTTTATTTCAAAAGTTTCCGGTAAAAATCTTGCCGAAATTTCATGTAAAGTTATGAACAACGAAAAGATAAGCAAAATAATGGTAGACGAAAGCGAAATACCGTTTGTTGGAATGAAAGCTTCGATGTTCAGTTATCGAAGGCTTGACGGAGCCGACCCCGTAACCGGCGTTGAAATGGGTTCGACCGGTGAAGTAGGTTGTTTAGGTAAAGATTTCAATCAGGCAATGATATTGTCGCTTGAAGCGACACAAATTAAAAAGCCGGTTAAAGGTATATTGGTAAGTTCCGGCAGAGAAAAAGATAAAATAAAGTTTATGGAAGTTGTAGAAAATTTATATAAATTAAATGTTCCCGTATATGCTACGGCAGGAACGGCAAAATATTTGCAGTCAAAAGGCTATGACGTTAATACCGTTCATTGGCACCGAACTCCCAGAGCCACCGATATTATTAAAGACTCTAAAGTGGATTTTGTAATAAATATTCATAAAACTTTCGATATTGTCGAAAGAAAAGAAAATGCAATAATAAGAAAAGCTGCAATCAAATGCGGTTGTTCTTTATTAACCAATATGGAAAAAGTTATTGCATATTTAA
>JAZNAT010000205.1:0-7413 GCA_045586665.1 Endomicrobiaceae bacterium
ACTATTAAACTTATTATTAAGGATTGTCGTTTAGAATTTGAATGATAAACTTATGAAATGCGAGCCGTAGCTCTCTTCTACCTGCATCGGCAGTTCCAACGCATAATCTATTATCAACTGCGCTTCGTTGGCAAACACAAAACCGTAACCGAACCCGATATTAAACGCTTCTTCTCTTCCGCCTAACCTTACAGCAAGCCTCTTATCCAATACGTAACTTTCAACTCCTGCTCTTATCATATTTTCGTTATCTCTAAATATTATATCCATTGCTATCGTAAAATACGGTATTTTTATGTACGGCAGTTCATCATTATAATAGCTTAATCCTAGCACGTTTACGTTTTTAACTTCATCTTTTTCCATATATCCTATATCGGCAGGTACTATATACTTGCTGCTGTATCCCACACCTATCCCGTTTGAAAAGTTTGCCAAAACTCCTATATCTCCGGTCATTGCACCTTTATTATTTTTCAAATCGTCATCTTCTTCGTCAAACTTTGTTTCCTGCATCAAATATTTTAAGTTTAAACCGATACTCAACTCTATTATTTCAGGGTCTAACCTGAATATATCGTTCATTACCCTGGCATAACCGATATTAAATGTATCTTCCCGCCTTAATCCCGGTGTTGACGTTGACGACCATGCAAATGATACGGAACCGTACTCCAACCCTATCGGATAAATGTATCCAAAATAATTGGCACCGATTTCCACTCCGTCTATCCCGCTAAAAAGTCTTGAACCCATTAACGTTACTTCCTGATGAGCGGCAAAACCGATACCGGCTATGTTATATAACGGTCCGTTTGCATCGTTTGCTACTGCCGTAAACGCTCCACCCATACCCAAGGCTCTTACACCCCAGTACGTATCGACAAAAGCAGCTTGTGCTTTTTGACTTACCGCTACAGTTATCAAGAATAATAAAGTTAATAATATACTTTTTTTCATTTTTTTCTTAGCCTAAAATTTTAATCAGAAATTATTGTGTCCTTCAAAATAATATTTTTATAAAATTGCAAAGCAAGTTTACAATGACAAACATCCGGCAACATCATTTTTCAATTTTTTATTGGAGCTTACCTCTAGTAAAGCGAAAATAAAGAAAATTAAAAAATATCAACCTGCTTTATCTTTTTAAAGAACTTTTTTCTTCCAAGCTTTCTCTTTCTTTCTATTCAAATCTTCTAAAATTACCTTATCATTACCAAACAAACGCTATCGTACCGCTTACTAATTTACCGTCAACTTTTATCTGATAAATATAAGTTCCGCTTTCCGCCCAGTCGCCGTTATCTTTTCTTCCGTCCCAAACAAATCCGTTAGCATCTCCAGCAGTTATCTCTCTAATCTTTTTACCGTTAACGTTATATATCTTAACGGTATCACCTTCTTTCAAATATTTGAACCTGAATCCTTCATAAGTACCGTTTGCTATTCTTGTTTTTACTCTTACTCTCTTTGCAGGTCTGTAATCGCCGTCACTTAAATTTCTGCTTACAAATACCGCATATTCGCCGAATTTCGTTATGTTGGCTTTTATTATTTTGTTTACGTTATCGGTTTCGCTTATCGTTACTTTTTCCCATGCACTTGTAGGTGTTTCCCTATACATCAACTCAAACTTTGTAGCTTCGGTTTCTATCCCGTAATAAAAATTCGCAGCCAGCGAATAACCGGAATTTATTTCCGTACCGGCAGTTCCGGCTTCCACATTGTACAACGATACCATTTCCTGACCGCCGGCAGACGTTTCCGGCTGCGCTTGCGTTATCGTAATGTCGGTATCTCCGCTTAATGCCCCTGCAGGAATCGTCAATTTACTATTTTCAAATTCCTGATTTCCGGATTCATATTCCAACATTCCTCCGGATGATGCCGTAATATGACTTGTTGTAGAGTTTGTTATAGTTGCAGGATGTGTCGTTGTTGAAGATACGACCTGCGCTTGATAATATGTGCCCGTTGACGGCCAATATGAATAGTAATCGGCCGTATCGTCCTTTTTCTTTAACGTTATCTTTATTTGATAATTTATCTTGTCATAAGAACTTTGAATTTTCGGCGTTGCCATATAAAAGTCCGCCTTATGCGAAATTGAACCTTTATCTACCGTAGAAACGGAAGAAGAATCGTCATCAAAATAGTACAACATCTGTGCCGTTGCGGAAATATAATTACCGAAATTTACTTGTGTTTTTATGTTTAAAATCGCATCTATCGGCGAAACGGAATTTACTGCGGTATGCATTATTTTAGCTTCAAAAAACGTAGGAAAAAGTGCTACCGATTTATAAGTTCTATTTACGCCGTCTGCAAAAACGTAAACGGAAGCAAATAATATTATAAAGCTTGCTAATAATGATGAAAAATACTTTTTATTCATTTGTTTATTTTGTTACTACTTCTCCAAGTTTTGATAATTTAAACTCAATTTCTTTCGTTGCTTCTTTCCCTAACGCCTTTACCTTAAATATAGCCGTATATTTTCCTTTTTTCAAGTCCGTTTTTGACAACATCATATCGGCAAAATTTCTTTTCTGCTGACAATATGTAGGCACGGTCTCGGGTATTGAAACGGTTTTTAATAACTTTTTCTTATTTTTCGTATAAATTTCTATTGTGCCGGAATGTCTTATATGTACGTTACCTTTATTTTCCAAAACCATTTTATAAGAAACGCCGTTATTGTTATTATTATACAAATCAACGGAATCTATATCAAAATCAATATTTTCCGTACCAACGACGGTTGCATATATCGGAACCGATATCGATATGCTTATCATCTGACCTTTTTCCTGGTCAACCGCAAAATTTATTCTGCAAGATACCGACCCTTTAAAATCATCAAGTATAAACACTTTGTAAGGAATTTCTACCGTTTCTCCGGCGGAAAGAAAATATCTTTCTTTTTCAAATTTTACCCAGTTTTTCGGGTCAACGTTTTTATTGCCGGAAAAGCTGTTCCAATCGCTCAGTTCTACCGTAACGCTGATAGGTCTGTCATAAGTGTTTTTTACTTTATATTTACCTTCATAACTTGAGCCCGGCTCACCTGAAATATTTGTTACTGCCGGGTCAACCGATAATCCCGCATAAACAAAGCCGTAACAAAAAATTAAACTTATTAACAATAAAATCTTTTTCATTTACTTATTTTACTCCAAATTTAAAGTTATTTCAATATTAGCGGTATAACTTAACCCGCCCCACGCATCTTGGCAATTTGCAGCCAAATATATTTTAGGTTTTCTCTCATAAAAATTTGCAAGACTGTCCCACGCTTCATTATCATAAACGAAAGTATGACAACCTTTTATATCCCAAACAACGGTATTATTTTTAATTAAAGTATTCTGTAAATCAGGATCGGTTTTCTCATAAAAATATACCCACGGATACCACCATGCCGGATCGGTATAAATTTTCCCGCTGTCATACAATTTATAATTTGAATCCTGCTTAATCTGTAAAGTATCTCCCGAAGAATTTGGAAGAGTATCTCTGCTTACTCTCCAAGCCATCTGTAAAACGTATTCGTTTCCTGTAGAAGTATCCGTCGCATATAACCCGTTTCTTGAAGCAACCCCTTCATTATCCAACAATATTTGTATGTTCCAATTGTTTGTAGTTTCATAATCCAAATCAAGTTCCAAATACTGTTCTGCAACTTCCCAGCTCTGCCTGAACGACGAATCGTTCCAAGTAATAGGAGACGTTGAAGAAAGTTCGCTGTTATCGGACACTTTTTTTATTTTAACGTCAAAACTTCTTTGGCTTGATGACGATTTTGTCCAATAAACGTTATCTATAAGCAAGGTGTTATTGTTTGCAGTAGTTCCCACGATAAAAAGATACGTAATGTTGGAAAAATTCAACCCGGAAAAACTTGAAAGATCTATATAATACGTATGCCAATCGTTATCGTTAACTATTCCCGTACCTAAAATCGTATTTCCGTTATCTATTCTTTTTATATTTGTGCTGTCAAACCTTAAACTTTTATCATTACCGTCGGACACTTTAATAACATTACTTGAATTGGAAGGAATTACCGCCGTAGGAACTTTTGCACTGAAATACATTCTTCCGCCGCTGTAAGCGGACATATTTTGAGCGGTATTAAACGTAACTCCGAACCACCACTGAGAACCGACCGAAGTAGAACTTGCACCTTCTATTCTGTCGCTCGATGCTTGCGGAGAACCCCAATTATTCGCATAATCGGCTCCTGCAGAACTATTGTTAATAGCAACACCGTTATACGTTTCGGTTAAAACGCCATAAACCGCTCTACCTATATTGGAAGCAAAAACGTTTGATGCTGTAAAAAGCATAAATATTGAAATTATAATAAAACTTTTTTTATTTATCATCGTTTCCCAAAACCATTGTAAGCATTACTTTTTAATTAAAATGTAATTTATAAAAAACAGTTTAACAAAAAAGTAAAAACTTTTTATACCGACTACAAAACTTAAGTACAGACAGCGGCAAGATCTTTGCCGCTATCTGCAAAGAAACTTACTGCTTATTCTACAGTTTCAACAACTTTTATCTGGTCGGTTCCGTATACATCGCCGCCGAGGATGTTTTTAAACAATCCGCCGAAATACATATATCCGGTGTTGGAACCTACGTTCCAGCATGCACCGCCCGCATCAACTCCACCAACTAATCCGCCCGTATTTGCTATGGTAACATAATTTGTTGTATTTGCTGCAGGTAAACCCCAGTTTTCGTTAGATTTATCAACAAAGTATCTGGTACCTCCTATATTTTCAGGATTTGTTCCGAAATTAGGAGTTGTCGCCGTAGTAAATTTTGTTGTCGTTGAACAAAATACTAACGGAATATATCCTCTGTATTCTCCACCCTGCGTTTGCTGGTTTACCATACCGCTATAAATTTTGTATCCGTTTTCCGTTCTCCCATCTACTGCTTTATAATCCGTACTGTTTGCGTTGTCTTGATACATATAAACAGCACTACCGGCTTTCGTAACTGTTGATGAAAGTACGGCATAAACGGTTGACGTCGTCCATTCCGTTGCATCAACGTTTAAAGGTATGTTTGCAACATCCCAATCAATTACCGTTGCGTCACTGTCATCGGCTATATATTTCAAGTCAAGACTGAAAGAAACTTCACCTGCGCTTGAAAAATTTGCGATTGCGCTTCTTCTAAGATTTACCGCCGCAAAAGCCGAACTGCTGAAAAGAACCGTTACTGCTAAAACCGCTACTAAACTAAATAACTTCTTCATAACTTCTCTACCTCCGTTTAGAATATAAAATTGTTGGTAGATTCAAAGATGTAATATATAATTTAGCAGTTCCAAGATGCAAAAATTTTACGACCTTTTAACTTAACTTATCACCTCCTAAATATATTTATATTGAAAGAACAAACAAAAAACACACGGATTTATATAACCCATGTGTTAATTAACGTAAAATGTAATTAACTGAAATACCGCTATTGTTTAATCCCTGTTTGCGAACAATTTTGTTGTATCTCATAAATGAAGTATATATTATTTTTTATAATTTTTCAATAAAAAAATTTGTGAAATTTTTTTTGCTACTATTTTAATTTTAAATTTAAACTTTTTATTTCCGCTTTATTTTCGCTGCCGTAACAACGCCGGATACTTAAATACGGAAAGCGGTTATAAGTACCGCTTTCCGCATAAAATTTTACTTTATTATTCTATCGTTTCTACAATTTTTATCGTATCGGTCCCGTATACGTCACCGCCGAGGATGTTTTTAAACAATCCGCCGAAATACATATATCCGGTGTTTGAACCGATATTGTAGCATGCACCGCCTGCATCAACTCCGCCGACAAGTCCGCCGTTATTTGCTATCGTTATATAGTTTGTCTGGTCTGCAAAGTTGGTATTTGATTTGTCAATAAAATATCTTGTTCCGGCAACATCTTCGGGGTTGGTTCCGAAAGAAGGAGTTGCTTTTGTCGTAGTTGAATTAAATACCAAAGGAACGTATCCTCTGTAATCACCGCCTTTAGTTTCTTTGTTTACCATACCGCTGTAAATGCCGTTAGTGCCTTCCGTTCTTGAACTTACTGCTACATACTCGGTACCGTTTTTGTTGTCTTGATACATATATATGGCGTTTCCTACCGTAGTAACGGTTGCCGAAACTACCGCATAAACGGTTGATGTCGTCCAGTTTGTCGCATCAACATTTAAAGGTATATTTGCAATATCCCAATCTATTACACTTGCGGCGGAATCATCGGCAATGTATTTCAAGTCAATACTGAAAGAAACTTCTCCGGAACTGCTGAAATCCGCAACTGCCGACTTTTTAATGTTTACTGCCGCAAAAACCGAACTGCTGAAAAGAACCGTTACTGCTAAAACTGCTGCAAAACTTAAAATTTTCTTCATTTTTACTCTCTCCTTTTTTTATTTTTAAACTTATTCTATAGTACTTACGACTTTTATTTTATCCGTACCGTAATCGTCTCCGCCGAGAACGTTGCTGAAAAGTCCGCCGAAATACATGTATCCGGTATTTGAACCTATGTTCCAGCAAGCACCTGAACCATCAACTCCGCCGACTATACCGCCGTTATTTGCTACCGTTATATAATTTGTTTGAGCTGCAAAATTATAATCCGATTTATCGATAAAATACCTTGTTCCAGCTATATCTTCAGGATTTTCTCCGAAAACAGGCGCCGCTTTTGTCGCAGTTGAATAATAAACCATAGGAATATATCCTCTGTAATCGCCGCCTTTAGTTTCTTTGTTTACCATACCGCTGTAAACCGCTCCCAACTCAATTTCTCCGTCCCAAGCCGTTCTTGAACTTACAGCAATGTAATCCGTACCGTTTTTGTTGTCCTGATA
Source organism: Endomicrobiaceae bacterium (assembly GCA_045586665.1). Taxonomy (GTDB): domain Bacteria; phylum Elusimicrobiota; class Endomicrobiia; order Endomicrobiales; family Endomicrobiaceae; genus Ruminimicrobiellum. The sequence goes on from JAZNAT010000205.1 coordinate 6,896, forward strand.
CATATATATTGCACTTCCGCCGGTCGTGATTGTTGAAGTAATTACGCCGTAAACCGTTGACGTCGTCCAGTTTGTTGCCGTAACGTTTAAAGGAATGTTTTCAACATCCCAAGCTATCGAATCAGCATCCGTGTCACCGTCTATGAACTTCAAAACCATATCAAAAGAAATTTCTCCGCCACTAAAAATTGCTACCGATTTATAAGTTTTGTTAACGGCTGCAAAAACCGAACTGCTGACAAATATCGCCGCTGCCAAAACCGATACCAGACAGAAAAGTTTTTTCATTTTACCTCTTTTTTATTTGCAATTTTTTAATTTTCGGACAACAAAAAAACACATAAGCTTAACGGCAGCTATGTGTCAATTAAAGTTTATATATAATACCATCATTTTTTGTATATCCAAAGGTGCCATATTGTATTACCCATGTTGTAATATTGTAAAAGAAGTATATTTTATTTTTATATTTTTGTCAATAGAATGTATTGGTTACATACATATGCGACATTTTGTTG
>JAZNAT010000206.1:0-11518 GCA_045586665.1 Endomicrobiaceae bacterium
TATATGTGCATAATGTCTGTTCGCCGTCGAATATTCTACGTGGCTTACTGCTATCGTTACGATCTTAGTATCGTCTCTTCTTCCTTGTGACTCAGACGCTTTGGCTACCGTATCATATGGTATATATTCCGCTAATCCCTGGTCCCCCAACACTTTCGTTATTGCTGCCGTCAATGTCGTTTTACCATGGTCTACGTGTCCTATCGTTCCTACGTTTACGTGTGGCTTTGATCTGTCAAATTTTTCTTTTGCCATCTTTTTTTCTCCTAATTATTTTTTACTTTTATATTTTCTTTTCCAAAATTTTATCGGCTATCTGTTTAGGAACTTCTTCATAATGAGAAGGTTCCATACTGTAATTTCCTCTACCTTGTGTCAACGATCTCAACGTTGTTGAATAACCGAACATTTCGGACAAAGGAACGTTTGCTTTAATATGTTCTATTTTGTTTACCGGTTCCATACTGATAATTTTTCCTCTTCTTGAATTCAAGTCACCGATAACATCTCCCATATATTCTTCCGGAACCATAACTTCGGTTTTCATTATAGGTTCAAGAATTACGGGGTTTGCCTTCTTACAAGCATCTTTAAATGCCATAGAGCCGGCAATCTTAAATGCCATTTCTGATGAATCCACTTCGTGGAAAGAACCGTCTGTCAAGGTAACTCTGACATCAACAACCGGATATCCTGCCAAAACACCGGATGTTAAAGCTTCTCTGATACCTTTTTCAACCGCAGGGATATATTCTCTAGGAATAACACCGCCGACGATTTTGTTGACAAATTCAAAACCTTTCGCAGGAGGTAACGGTTCCAATGTTATGATAACATGTCCGTATTGACCTCTACCGCCGGTCTGTCTTATGTACTTAGCTTCCGCATCGGATGTTTTCTTAACGGTTTCTCTGTAAGCAACTTGAGGTTTACCTACGTTTGCCTGAACATTAAATTCTCTTCTCATTCTGTCAACCAAAACATCCAAATGAAGTTCCCCCATACCGGAAATAATGGTTTGGTTTGTTTCCTCATCACTTCTGACCGTAAATGTAGGATCTTCTTCTGCAAGTCTTGACAAAGCATTTGCCAATTTTTCTTCATCCGCTTTGGATTTCGGTTCGATTGCAACGGAAATAACCGGTTCAGGAAATTCCATAGATTCCAAGATAACGGGTTTTGCTTCGTCACAAAGAGTATCACCCGTTCCGGTATTTTTAAGACCTACTACCGCAGCAATGTCGCCTGCTCTTACTTCTTTTATTTCTTCTCTGTTATTTGAGTGCATTCTTACGATACGAGAAATTCTTTCCTTGCCGTTTTTGCCAGGATTGAATACATAAGAACCGCTCTGCAAAGTTCCGGAGTAAACTCTGATATAGGTGAGCTTTCCTATAAAAGGGTCTGCCTGTATTTTAAAAGCAAGTGCTGAGAAAGGAGCATTATCGTCAGCCTGCCTTACAGTTTCTTCGTTTGTGTTTGCATCTACACATTTCATATCTTTTCTGTCCAAAGGTGAAGGTAAATAATCGCAAACTGCATCCAACATGGGTTGAACGCCTTTATTTTTAAATGATGTTCCGCAGAAAACGGGAATTAATTTTATTTGAAGTGTTGCATTTCTTATTGCTTGTTTGATTTGAGCAATTGTAGGCTCTTTTCCTTCCATGTAACAGTTCATAACATCGTCGCTATAATCTGCAATAAGTTCTATCATTTTTTCTCTTAATTCTTTTGCTTTATCAACCAAATCCGCAGGAATATCGGTTATATCAAATCTTGCACCTAACTCTTCTCCGTGCCAAATATAAGCTTTCATCTGAACCAAATCAACAACACCTTGAAAGTCCGATTCTGCTCCGATAGGAATTTGCATTGTTAAAGGCGTTGCACCGAGCTTTTCTCTTATTTGCTCTATAACCATAAAATAATCGGCACCGATTTTATCCATTTTGTTTGAAAAAACTATTCTCGGTACATGATATTTGTCTGCCTGTCTCCAAACGGTTTCGGATTGCGGTTCAACTCCGTTTCCGGAATCGAATACAACCACCGCACCGTCAAGAACTCTCAAACTTCTTTCAACTTCAGCCGTAAAATCTACGTGTCCCGGGGTATCTATTATGTTAAACTGCATATCGCGCCATCTACAATAGGTTGCAGCAGACGTGATGGTAATACCTCTTTCTCTTTCTTGTTCCATCCAGTCCATCGTTGCAGCACCTTCATGAACTTCACCTATTTTGTGAGTTCTTCCGGTATAATAAAGTATTCTTTCCGTCGTGGTAGTTTTTCCGGCATCGATATGAGCGGCAATACCGAAATTCCTGATTTTGTCTAATGAAAAGTCTCTAGGCATTTTTTTTTCCTTATTATTTTTTTGTTTTACATAAACTTTTTTCTTGTTTTTTACAACAACAAAAATATGCATTCGTATAGCGTTTTACCGCTATACATGCACGATAAACCATATAATTCCTTACAAAAAAAACTTATGTAAGTTTTTGCATTATAACTAAAATTTACTTTAAAGTCAATACTTTTTCAATTTAAAATTTTTCCGCTGTTAACCGATGCCGGACAAAAAACCTTTCAAGTTTTTACAAAAAATTCACAAATTATTATTGAATTTTTCACGAAAACGAATTATAATCAAATTGAAAGGATACCAAACTATTTACAAATAAGTGAGGAAAACGCACCATGATTCTTGGCTTTATAAAAAACGATAAAGCTTTTACGTTGGTAGAACTCGTTATTGTCATTATTATTGTAGGAATTTTATCTTTAGTTGCCGTACCAATATATAGAGGTTACACAAGAAAAGCAATGTCCACCGAGGGTAAAACCGTTATAAAAAATATTGAAAATTCCGAAAAAGTATATTATGTGGAACACTTTCAATATTATCCCGTTTCGGAAACTTCTTACGATTCCACTTTAGACGTTGATGCCAGAGCAAACAAATATTTTACTACATTTAAAGTTGACGTCAACTCAACAGGGTTCGTCGCTCAGACTAGCGGTTCGGGAACGGCTTCAGGCGTATCGTTAACGTTGACACAAAACTCACATCAGGAAAAATCAAAGTTAACCGAAAACGGTTTAAACGATTAACCTTATTTTAAATCCGTAACAAAAGCATAAAATCAAAAAGTTGCTCTAAACAGTTTAAATTTTGTAGAATATCCTACATAATTATTGAATCGTTTTGGAGGATACTTTTATGGCTAACAAAAGAATCGGCATAATTACCGCAGGAGGAGACGCACCGGGAATGAATGCGGCGGTAAGAGCAGTTGTTAGAACCGGTATTTACTGCGGTTTTGAAATGGTAGGTTTTCAAAGAGCGTTCGGCGGTCTTTTGGACGGCGATTATATAAATATGACTGCAAGGTCGGTCAGCGGTATAATAAATTTGGGCGGAACGATTTTGCGTACCGGCAGATGTCCGGAACTTAAAACCGAAGTCGGAATGAACAAAGCCGTTAAAATTTTAAAAGATTTGAAAATCGACGGGCTTGTAATTATCGGCGGAGACGGTTCGCTTGCGGCAGGCAACGCAATAAGCAAACACGGGATACAGGTTATAAATCTTCCCGCAACGATAGATAACGACGTCGTAGGTACCGACGAAACTATCGGTTACGATACGGCACTAAATACTGCCGTTGATGCAATAGACAAAATAAGAGATACCGCCCAAAGCCATGAAAGAATTTTTGTCGTTGAAATTATGGGAAGACACCACGGATTTCTGACACTTGCGGTAGGTCTTGCAGCAGGCGCCGAAGTAATAATAGTTCCTGAAGTAAAACCCGATATGGACTCGCTTTGCGACATGTTCAGACAGGCGAGCATTTCCGGCAAAAAATCGTTAATAGTGGCTTATGCCGAAGGGTGCGGAAACTCTTTCGATTTTGCAAAACAAATAGAAGAAAAAACCGGACTTGAAGTAAGAGTAAGCAATTTGGGATATATTCAAAGAGGCGGCGTGCCTACGGCAAGAGAAAGGATTTTGGCGTCGGTTTTCGGTGCCGAAGCCGTTCGGTTGTTAAAAGAAAACAAAACGAACCTGCTTGTCGGTTTGGAAGAAGGAAGAATAAAACTTACTCCTTTTGAAGAACTTCCTAAATTGAAAAAAGAATTTAACGTAGAAGATTATAAACTGTTACAAAAACTTTCAATTTAAAAAATGCTTTTGGCAATTTTTGAGATATAGATGTATGGATATATAGTGGGCTGGAAACGACACAAGATTAGAAGAAATTTTGTCATTTCGTACTTAATACGGAATCTATGGAAATTAGCCCGAAGTACTCCGAAATTATTAATTTCTAATTATTAATTATATATTTAAGAGGTCAATATGTCAGAATTAGATGCACTTTCAAAAATAAGAAGAGGAACAAACGAAATAATTTCCGAAGAAGAGTTGGTAAAAAAACTTGCTTCCGGAAAAAAGTTAAGAATAAAGTTGGGAGTAGATCCTACCGCTCCGGATTTACATTTAGGTCATAGTGTTATTATAAACAAGTTGAAAGTTTTTCAAGATTTAGGTCATCAAATTGTATTTTTAATAGGAGATTTTACTGCAAGAATAGGTGATCCTTCCGGAAGATCCGCAACAAGACCTATGATGACCGAAGAACAGATAATGCAAAATATAAAAACTTATCAAGATCAGGTATTCAAAATTTTGGACAGAGAAAAAACCGAAGTTGTTTTTAACAGTAAATGGTTAAACGCTTTAGGTATAGAAGGGCTTTTGAAACTTGCATCCAAACATACCGTTGCACAAATGCTTGTAAGAGACGATTTCGAAAAAAGATTTAAAGCGGATATTCCTATAAGTATCGTTGAGTTTATGTATCCGTTGTTACAGGCATACGATTCTGTTGCTTTGAAAGCCGACATAGAACTCGGCGGTAACGACCAAAAGTTCAATTTGCTTTTGGGAAGAGACATGCAAAGAGATGCAGGACAAGAACCGCAAGTTGTTATAACTATGCCGTTACTTGTCGGAACGGACGGTGTTAAAAAGATGTCAAAATCTTATAACAACTACATTGCATTAAACGATAAACCGCAAGATATGTTCGGTAAGTTAATGTCCATATCTGATGAACTTATGATGTTTTATTATGAACTTTTAACACAAGAGAATTTAGACGAAATAAAACAAATGCACCCGAAAGAATCCAAAATGAAACTCGGCTCAATTATCGTTGAAAGGTATTGGGGTAAAGAAGCGGCCGAAACTGCAAAAAGCGAGTTTAACAAAATATTTGCAAAAAAAGATTTGCCTACAGAAATCGAAGAATACAAATGTGAAAAAACAAAAATAAAATTGTCGGAACTTCTTTTCGTTTCGAAAATGGTCTCGAGTAAAAATGAAGCAAGAAGACTTATAGAACAGGGCGGTGCGAAAGTAGACGGACAAAAAGCCGTTTGCGACAGTGAGCTTGAAATAAAAGACGGCATGATTTTACAGGCCGGCAAAAGAAAATTTAAAAAAATAATTTTATAATTTTTTATTATTTTGATTTCTTATAAAAAACAATCTCAGTTAATATCGGCATCAATCAACTGACAAAAAGTTATTCCGTTTTCTTCATAAGTGTCAAACGTACCTGTCACGGTAATTTTTGCATCTTCTTGCGGGATTTTTTTAGAATTCATATATTTTTGTGCAGGCACTATTTGTATCCCCATAGTGCAGCATGCACCTGCGTCTTGAACCAAACACGCATAATATTTTTTATTGGATTGTCTGTCATAAAAAGAAGAAAACGTCCCTTCCATAATAACTTTTTTACCTACATGTTTATCCGGTTCGGACATTATGTTGTAAAGATTGGAATAAACCATAATTTTTGACATTTTCGTCATATCTATAACGTCTTTAGAAAACAAATTTTTATCTTGTTTACCGTAACCGCCTACCGAAAACAGAAAAAAAATTAAACAGCATACCAACATAACGCATACTTTTTTATAATTCATAAATTTAACCTCTTACTTTACCTATAACACTGCACAAAATAAACGATATTATGTCTATTGCAACGATCGTAGCCCCCACCGGCGTAGAATACAAAACCGACATCAAAATGCCCGCTACGGCACAAAATACCGAAATAATTGCCGAAAAGAGTGTTACCGCAAAAAAACTTTTAAAAATTCTCATTGCCGACAGCGCCGGAAAAATTATAAGCGCCGACACTAAAAGCGCGCCGACAAGATTCATTGCCAAAACTATAATTACCGCAATAATAACGGCTATCAAAAAGTTAAACTTTTCAACTTTCGTACCTACGGCTTTTGCAAAAGTTTCGTCAAAAGTAACGGCAAAAATTCTGTTATAAAACAAAACGAAAACGCTTAACACCGTCGCCGACAAAACCACACATAAAACCACTTCGAAAAAACTTAACGTAAGAATGGATATTGACCCGAAAAGAGTCGAACAGACATCTCCCGATAAGTTTGCCGACACGGAAAAAACGTTCATTAAAAGGTATCCTATTGCAAGCGCACTTACCGAAATCATGGCAACGGCTGCATCTCCTTTAATTTTTGCATTTTGTCCCGCACGTAAAAGAAGTACGGCCGAAAGAATCGTTACCGGTAAAACTACAAACATGTCATTTGTAACGCCCGTTACGGCAGCTACCGCCGTCGCGCCGAAAGCAACGTGAGCAAGTCCGTCGCCTATAAAAGAAAATCTTTTTAAAACGAGCGTTACTCCCAAAACCGACGAACATAACGCAATCAAAACGCCGGTTATAAGCGCATATTGTACGAACGGATAAGAAAAATATAAAATGAGTTTATCCATATTTTACACCGCTTTGTAAGTATCGTTTTCCGAGTTCGCTGTTTACATACTCTTTAACCGTTGTAAAAAAAACGGTTTCGCCGATATGCAGTATGCGGTTAGCATATTTAACGGCGGAACTTATATCGTGCGAAATCATTCGAATCGTTTTTGTTCAATTTATAAATCAATTCGTACATATCTTCCGTAACTTTCGGGTCAAGACCGGAAATGGGCTCGTCGAGAATAAGCATACGCTCGGTTGCACATAAAGCTCTTGCCAGAAGCACTCTTTGTTGCTGTCCGCCGGAAAGCTCTCTGTAACATCTTTTTGCCAAATGTTGTATTTCAAGACGCCTCATATTATAAAGTGCAATTTCTTTATCTTTTTTTGAATAAAAAAATCCGTTTTTAAGTTTTGACTGGCACCCGGACAAAACGACCTCTTTTACCGAAGCCGGAAAATCTTTTTGAACCGAGGTCTGTTGAGGAAGATATCCTATATGTTCCGGTTTCAAACCGTCTCCGTAAACGATTACGCCGTGCAACGATTTTTGCAGATTAAGTATCGTTTTTATAAGCGTGGATTTGCCCGCACCGTTTTGTCCGACAACACAAAGATAGTCGCCCTTATTTACTTCAAAACTTAAATTTTTAACAAGAACGTTATTTTTATAACCCAATGTTAAATTTCTGCATACAAGTTTCGCCATAAATCAATTATTTTAAAGCCTCCGAAAGAGTTTTTAAATTTTGTTCCATTACGGACAAATACGTCGTACCGGTTTCGACATCTTTCAGCGTCGTAGACTGCATGGAATCCATAACCGCAATTTTTTGATTTTTCGATTTCGTATTTTTTATTACCGTTTCCGCGATTTTATGTTCTTTTCCTTCAATCGTTAAAACGGTATTTAAACCTAACTCGTCTATTTTGTTTGCAAGAAAAATTATCGTTTCGAAACTGGCTTCACTTTCTGCACTGCAACCGGAAAAGGCCGCATAATATTTAAGTCCGTAATCGTCCGTCAAATAACGAAACGGAAATCTGTCGGCAAAAACGACCGTTTTTTCGGATGCGGAATTAACGTTGTTGCTGTAAGCTTTATCCAAAGAAGACAACTCTTTTATATATGAGTTCGCATTCATAATGTAAGTATCGGCGTTTTCCTTGTCTATTTCGCCGAGAGTATCGGCAATTTTTTGAACGAAAATCACCGCATTTTTTAAAGACAGCCACACATGTTCGTCGTATTCGGTTTCTTCTTCGTCATGATTGTGATCGCGGTCTTTATCGTGTTCATGCTCATGCTTATGTGCATGTTCCTTATCTTCTTTGGCGTGTTCATGGTGGTGATGATGCTCGTCCGTCTGCATACCTTCAACAGTTTCTTCCTCTTTTACGGAATCTCCCAACACTTCCATAAGATTTATCACTTTCATATTTTTGTTTACGGCATTTTTCAAAACATCTTTTACCCAGCCGTCTGATTCTCCTCCAACATAAACGAAGATATCGCAATTCGAAATTTTTATAATTTCTTCAACCGTCGGTTGATAACTGTGCAAGTCGACTCCGCTATTAAAAAGCAGTGTTAAATTTACATCGGAAACGTTTTCGCCCAAAATTTGTTTTATCCAATCATATTGAGGAAAAATCGTAGCAACAATTGACAATTTGCCGTCTCCCGTATCCGTTTTTTTATCGTTATTTACACAAGAGACAAAACTTAACGATACGATTATAAAAAACAATATTGAAAACAAAGATTTCATTTTTTTACCTCCTTAAAATAATAAATACAAAAACAGATTATTCATTTTAAGAAAATATCAAATGTTTAAACGTATTTTTCTTCCGGTTAGAGATTTGTCAAAGACAAAAAGAAATGCAATAAAAACAAAAACGGTATAAACCGGTAAAGCAAAAGGTGTTTTTATAAACGGATGTTGCCCTGTACATGCAGAGTGAAAATTATTTTCTATCGTACGCATAAGTGCACAAACGGGACAATCGGTTCGGCTGCAATCGTGGTTTATTTCATGTAAAAAGAATATGAATGACGTCAAAACAAACAAAAGTGTGATAATGCCTATAATAAAAGTTTTCATTTGCACCTGCCGCATAAACCGTAGAATACGGTTCGTACCGGATCAATATTAAAATTATGATACCGCGTTATATGTTTTTCCAATAACAAAACATCTTTACAATCAAGATGCAGAATTTTTCCACACTTCTCGCATTTTAAATGATAATATGCGGAACTTTGTTTTTTATCAAAATCTCCGACATATTCAAAATATGTGCTGTTGTTTTCATCAATAAAAATTTTTTTAATTTTACCGGAATTTAACAGTTCTTCCAGCTGGCGGTATACCGTAGACAAACTCGCGGAAAACTTTTCTTTTTTAAAATAATCGTAAACGTCTGCTGCGGCAAAATGACGCTCTTTTATATGATGCAAAAATTTGTCCATTTGTTTTCGCTGTTTTGTTTTATATTCAGCTTTTTTTGCCATAATACAACCCCTATACAATTTGACAACCATTCTCAAATTGAAATTTTACTCAAAAACTTATCTTTTGTCAATATAGGAACGTTTATCAAATCAGTTTTTATTATTTTTTATCAAAATGACATTTCATATGGAACAAAATTTTGCAAATAAAGCATTAATATTGTTATAATAATAAGATAAAGGTATTAAATAAAAATATAAGTAAAGAAAGGAGATGAAATGAAAAAATATTTATCGGTTATTTTTGTATTATGTTTGTCTGTAGTTTTATTTTCATGTTCTTCAACGCCTAAAGTTACAAGAGTGGCTGAAGACGAAACGATAGATTTGAGCGGTAATTGGAACGACACCGATTCAAAACTTGTAGCAGATGAAATGATAGCGGATTCTGTTTCAAGACCGTGGATGGAAAACTTTATAAAAACAAAACAAAACAAACCAAGAATAATCGTAGGTACGATTTTGAACAAAAGCGACGAACACATAAACACGGAAACGTTTGTAAAAGACCTTGAAATTTCTCTTTTGAATACCGGTAAAGCTACTTTTGTAGCTTCAAAAAACCAGCGAGATGAAATAAGAAGTGAAAGAATGGATCAGGCGGATTTTTCCGACCCGGCAACCGTAAAAAAGTTCGGCAAAGAAATCGGTGCGGACTTTATGCTAAAAGGACAAATAAACACCATTACCGATGCCGTAAAAAAGACCACTTTAAAATATTATCAGGTGGAACTCGAACTTATCGATATAGAAACGAACGAAAAAGTTTGGATAGGGCAAAAGAAAATTAAAAAAGTCGTCGGAAAAAGCAAATATAAAGCATAAAAAAAGAATGCACTTAAAAAAAGTTAAATATGTTTTATTATCTTTAATTTTTATAAATTTAACTTCATGTGCAACGACAAAAGTAAACGAATTTTATAACAATCTCGCACCGCTTATAGAGCAGCAGAATATAAGCGGTGCGGTTTCTTTTGCGGAAGACTTTTATAAAAACTGCGACAAATATAACAAACTGTTATATTCGTTGGAACTCGCATTTTTATATCATTTGAACAAAGATTACAAAAACAGTAACACGTTTTTTGAGCATGCCAAATATCTTTATTCTTTAAAAGATTATACTTCAACAATATTTAACAACGATACCCTATTACCTAAATATTATCTCGGTGAAAATTTTGAAATGGCATACACAAACTTTTTTTGTGCTTTAAACTATATAAAATTGCGAAAAAGAAACGAAGCCGTAGTTGAAGCAAGACAAACAAACAACCTCTTTAACAAAATTAAAATTGACGACGAAAACAATATATATAAAGACGATCCGTTTATAAGATATTTTATGGGACTCGTTTACCAAAACGCCGGATACTTAAACGATGCAATGGTATCATATAAGTTGGCATTAAGAGCATATGAAGATTATAACATTGCGCAAGAAAACGTACCTGAAGATTTGATAAACAATTTGTACAACGTTTACAAATACTATTCTTTAAACGAAGAAGCGGAAATTTTAAAACAAAAATATCCTTACGTCAAAGAAACAAATTTCAAAACCGACGGCAATCTGTTTATTATAAATTATAACGGACTGGCACCGAAAAGGACGGAACTTGTCGTAACCGTCCCTCTTGACGAGGCTTGGAGAAAATATTATAAACGTGATAATGATTACAAGTATAAAGTAATGCGGGAATTCGATTTATATTACATATCGGCATCTTTTCCCAAATACGAAAAGTATCCCAATGAAATAGTATCGTTTGACGTTGAAGCCGTTCCGGAAGACGACGAAACTCAAAAATTCAAGTACAAAAGTTATCCTGCGACAGACATTTCTTTAATCATGGAAAAAGTTCTCGATATAAACTATAAAACGACTTTTTATTCAAGAATCAATTCTTATGTTTTGGGATTGAAAGAAATAGAAGAAGTAGAATACCTTTACGGACAAAAAAAAGCGGAAATCTTGACAGACCCGAGAATGAAAAAAAACAGAGAAAAACTGCTTGAAGATTTGGAAAAAGAAACGGAAAGAAAAATTTATGACATAAAACGCGGTTTGGATAATCTTAACTCGGTAGATTTAAAGTCTTGGCGAAGTATCCCGGAAAAGGTGAACATGGCGAAAATAAATTTAAAACCCGGAAAATATAATATAATAATAAAG
>JAZNAT010000207.1:0-29949 GCA_045586665.1 Endomicrobiaceae bacterium
TATATACACTAAAAGCAAACCCGGTAACAAGGTAATAAAATAATTCTTTTTATTTTTGTAAAGATATATCGTTGCATAGAAAAAAGTAGGCAAAACTATCAACTGATTAACAAACATAAAGTATCTCCAAACAAGAGCAAAACCGTCCGGTTGTGATTTTACTAAATAAAGCAAAAACATAAGGGCACAAAATACAGGAATATTTATTAAAAATCTTCCCGCAACTTTCGTTTGTTTTATTTTAAATGCATCAGATAATGTCAATCTTAATGCTCTTAAAGAAGTATCTCCCGTAGTAATAGGCAAAACCACTATTGCAATTATGACTATAAACGCCAAATATGACGGAACAAAATATTCGGTAATGATTTGTATTGCGGGAATTTGACCTATAAATTTTTCGGGAACGATATTTAAACCGTAAACCGTCATTGAAGCCGCCGCCCAAACCATTGCGATAAACGATTCCACACACATCATTGCATAAAATATTTTTCTCCCATCTTTTTCGTGTTTGACTGTTCTTGCAATAATAGTCGACTGCGTGGAATGAAACCCCGACAAAAGTCCGCAGCTTACCGTCATAAAAAATATGGGAACCAAATAAAGTTTTTTCGGGTGCATATTAAGATGAGCAAAATTTATTTCCTGCAAGTTTACTCCTTTTACGAAAAAACCGACAGCCAAAAGAAGAGTACCCACAATTAAAATAAAGCCCAATATCGGATAAATATTACCTATAATTTTGTCTATCGAAAACATAGTAGAAAGCATATAATATGCTATTATCAAACCGTAAATATATAAAATCGTATTATTGCTTAAAGAAAAATCCGTAACGTTAAAAAACTTTGAAGCGATTAAGTCACCTGAGGTATAAACGAAAACTACCGCAACAAGAAGCATCATCACGGCAATTATTGAAAAAAATACATAATACCAACTTTTACCTAAATATTTTTGTATTAATCCGGTTACCTGCATTCCGTTATTTCTCATAGAAATCATACCTGCTGCATAATCGTGAACGGCACCCATAAGAATACAGCCTAACGGTATCAAAAGGAAAGCAACAGGTCCGAACAAAATACCTTGTATTACACCGATTATAGGTCCCATACCGGCAATACTTAAAAGCTGTATCATTTGGTTTCTTTTAGCACTTAACGGAACAAAGTCAACGCTATCGTTTATCGAATAAGCAGGCGTAGGTCTGTCATCGGGAGAAAACTGTTTTTCCACGTATTTGGAATATGTGAGATAACCTGTAAATAAAATCAGAAGTCCGACTGAAAAAGTAATCATTTTTGGCTCCTTGAAAAAACACTTTACAATTTTGAGGTATGGATGTATGGATGAATAGAGGTATAGAAACGACTACTACACAAAACAAGAATACCTTGATTATAGATTTTACAACTTTTTGAAAAAAAAGTTTAGAGAATAAATTTACCAAATATGGTATAATTTATATATTAAGAAATATATAATCTAAAAACATTTATAATAATTAATTTAATCGGGAGGCAAAATGGTAAAACAAGTTGAACCTGTAAAAATTGCGATAATCGGTGGCAGCGGAATAAGCGAAATAAGCGGCATTGAAAACGTTGCGGAAATAGAAATCGAAACACCTTTCGGGAAACCTTCCGCACCTATAACCGTCGGTACCATTGACGGTATAAGAGTAGCTTTTTTACCCAGACACGGAAAAGGTCATACTATTTTGCCTACGGAAATAAACGTAAGAGCAAACATTTATGCTTTAAAATCTTTAGGTGTTGAACAAATAGTTTCTTTAACTGCGGTAGGCTCTCTTCAAGGCAACATAAAACCGAAAGATTTCGTTATTCCCGAACAAATTTTTGACAGAACAAAAAACAGACAAAATACGTTTTTCGGTGACGGAATAGTTGCCCATATAAGTTTTGCAGATCCGTTCTGCAACGATTTAAGAGACATCATACATAAATGTGTGACGGAACTTGCAATAGAACATCATTTCAGCGATACGACTTACGTTTGTATTGAAGGGCCTCAATTTTCAACAAGAGCGGAATCGAAAATAAACAAAGCGGCAGGCTTTTCCGTAGTAGGAATGACGGCAATACCCGAAGCCAAACTTGCAAGAGAAGCAGAAATTTGTTATGCAAACATTTCTTTGGTTACAGATTATGACGTATGGAAAATAGGTGATGAAGTCGACGTTGAGAAGGTCGTTGAAGTTATGCAAACAAATGCCAACACATGTAAAAAGCTTATCAAATATTTAATACCTAAAATGGCTCAACGGCAAATAAGATGCGAGTGTCAACATTCTTTAAAAAATGCAATCCAATCTGCTCCTGAAACGGTAACGAAAGCTCCTGCTTATAAAACGCTCGGTTTATTTTTAAATAAATATTTTAAGAAATAAAAAAATTGAACGTTTAAAATTTTAAATTTGTTGCGGAGCGTTTAAGATGACAAAAAAACAGGTCTACCTTGAGCTTTTGGATTTTGCAAAAGAAGCGTCAAAAAAATCTTACAGTCCGTATTCGAAATTTAAAGTCGGTGCGGCGATATTGTGCGAAAATAACAAAGTTTTTTGTGCCGCAAATGTAGAAAATGCTTCTTACGGACTAAGTATGTGTGCCGAACGTGCGGCTGTTTTTATTGCAATAAGTAACGGCTGTAAAAAAATTAAAGCCATAGCCGTTTACAGCGATTCGGGCAATGTTACGCCTTGCGGCGCATGCAGACAAGTTATTTCTGAATTTTCAAAAAATGCCGATATCGTTTACACAAAAGACGGTAAAATTAAAATAACAAAAATTTCAAGTTTATTACCTAAATCTTTTAATGCCGAACATTTAAAATGAAAATAATAAAACTTATATTATTGTGCATAACAGTTATTGTTTTACCTTCAATTTGTTTGGGGCAGGACTATTATTTTAAAAAAATTTCCGGAGATAAACAACTTGCAGTCCGAGGCACCGTATTAAAAAACGATCTCGTAGTCAGACTATGTGACAAACTGAACAACCCGGTAAAAAATGTAAACGTAACTTTTTCCGTTATAGACAACTCTTCAATAGGACAAAACTCGTCGTTAAACTTTACCGATAAAGAGGATGTATTTACCGATGAAAACGGATATGCAAAAACAAAAATACGAATAGATAAAAAAGCCGATGACAAAGTAAACGTTATAGTAAACGCCGACGTTTTAAGCGAACCGACATACTTTACAGTTTCTGTATTGAGCAAAAACTGGATACTTATAATGTTTGCAACGATGTTAGGCGGTGCGGCACTCTTACTGTTCGGCATGTTTAAAATAAATTCCGCTTTTCAAAAAATTGCAGGACAAAACATAAGAACAATTCTTTCAAAATTTACTAATACGAGATTAAAAGGCTTTTTTACAGGACTTTTCGTTACGGGAATAAACCAGTCCAGTACGGCGACGCTTCTTTTACAAATAACGCTTACAAGCGCCGGAGTTATGACGTTTTTTCAAGCAATGTCTGTAACTATAGGAGCATCCGTAGGTTCCACCGTTACAGGACAACTTGTAGCATTTAAACTTGTAGATTACGCTCTAATCATAACAGCCGTCGGTTATTTTATATCTTTTTTTGCTTCAAAAAGAAAAATAATTGAAACCGGTGAAGCGATTTTCGGGTTCGGACTGTTATTTTTCGGGATGAAATTGATGTCGGATTCTATGCTTCCGATAACGTTAAACAATAACCTGTTATCAATGATAGCAAGTGTTCAATCACCGCTGATTTTAATAATTTTCGGTATCTTTTTTACCATTCTTACACAAAGCAGCGGTGCAACCGTAGGAATAATTATAGTATTGGCATCTTCGCAAATACTTTCTCTGCTGCAAGGAATTTGTATTTGTTTGGGAGCACAAATAGGAACTTGCCTTACAGCTATAGTAGCTTCAATAACGCAGCCCAGAAGCGGTAAAAGAGTTATGCTTTGGCATTTGAGTTACCAGATATTAGGTGTCGTTTTGGTGTTTCCTTTCATATCTTACGTTACATACAAAGATGAACCGTGCTGGATATATTTCGTCAAATTTTTTACTGAAAAATTTGTTTTTTCCACCGATATTGCAAGAGAAATAGCAATGTCTCACACGCTTGTAACTTTGTTTACGGCTTTCATAGTTTTGCCTCTCATTCCTCTGCTGCACAAATTTTTCTTTTTCATTTATCCGAATTCGGCTGCCGAAAAACATTTCGGTACGGCATTTATCGATCACAAATATATAAACCAGCCGACAAAAGCGTTTGAACTGTCAAAAAAAGAAATAGAACGTCTTGCCGAAATAGTTTCCGATATATTAAAAGATTCCGTAAATGCATTAAAAACCAAACATGATATAGTGATAGAAAAAATAAAATACAAATGTCTGCAGGTTTCCTCTTTAACGGAAGAAATAATTCCCTACTTAACAAAAGTAGGACAAAACAGTTTGACACAAAAAGAATCTCAAAGAGAGACGATGCTTTTGTATATAGTTGCCGATTTTGAACAGATTTCAGATATTATAGACAGAAACATTATTTATATTTCTCGTGAAAAAAGAAAAAGACGTTTAAGATTTTCCGATGAAGGTTTGAAAGATATAAAATATCTTCACAATGCCGTTTATACCAACTGTTCAAAAATAGTAGATGCACTTATAAACGAGGATATAACCGCAGCTCAAGAGTTAAGTTACGATATAAACAGAATGAATACTTTAATGCATGAACTTAAAACCAAACATATTTCAAGATTGCATGCGGGACTGCAGGAATCCATTGAAACGTCCAGTCTTCACATGGACGTGCTTGACCAATACATGAAAATCAACGAAACATTGTTAGACATAGCCATAAACATTTATTCTTTATAAACATAAAAGGAAACCGGCACTTAAATTTTTAAGTACCGGTTTATTTTTTATTTATACTTTCAATTTCAACATGACAAATATTATTATTTTTTATTGCTCAGCGCCGCTTTTATAAAATTTGCAAAAAGAGGATGCGGCCTTGTCGGTCTTGACTGAAACTCGGGATTAAACTGAACTGCTACAAACCACGGATGCTCTTTTATCTCAACAATTTCAACATATTTGTTCTCGTCGGCAGAATAACCAGATACGGTAAGACCGTTTTTTTCAAGTTCTTTAACGTAATCTTTGTTGACTTCGTAACTGTGTCTGTGTCTTTCACTGATATTTTCTTTATTATAAATTTCATAAGCCTTCGTATCTTTTTTCACGTCACATTTCCAAGAACCGAGTCTCATAAAGTGTCCGTCTTTATTTTTTGCATTTGTTTGAATTATTACAGGCGTTTTTGCTTTTTTGTCTATATTTAACGAGTTTGCATCTTTTATAGAGCAAACATTTCTTGCAAACTCTATAATAACGCTCTGCATACCTAAAGAAATACCGAAAAACGGAATTTTATTTTCTCTTGCATATTTTATTACATTAAGTTTACCTTCAAGCGTTCCTCCACTGTCACCGTCGGGCGATATTATTGCATTGACATCTTTCAAATCTTCTTCCAAATGAGTGGAGTCCGTATCTACATACTTTATTTTAACTTCCGTTAAGTTTACGGCTCCGCCGTGTTTTAAAGCTTCAAAAACACTTTTATAAGAATCTTTCAACTCTATGAATTTGCCTACGATGGCGACAGTTACCTGATACTGCGGGCAACGGCAGTTATGTATCATGTCGTTCCACTGTTTGAAATCTATCTGTTTGGCATCAAGTTTTAAATATTTGACGATTAAATCGTCAATTTTATTTTCATGCAGTTTAACCGGCACTTCATATATTGAAGTTTGAACGTCCATTTCTTCAATAACCGCCTCTTTTTCAACGTTGCAGAACAAAGAAATTTTGTCTCTTATTTCATAGGTCAAATGCTGATCCATTCTGCAAAGTATGATTGACGGCTCTATACCTATTTCCCTTAACTTTTGAACGCTGTGCTGTGTAGGTTTGGTTTTAAGTTCTTCCGACGCCTTTATGTAAGGAATCAAAGTTACGTGAACGTACAAAACGTTTTCTCTGCCGATATCGTTTTTAAATTGTCTTATTGCTTCCAAAAAAGGAAGACCTTCAATATCTCCTACCGTTCCACCGATTTCAACTATAACTACGTCGCTGTCGCCGGCAACCTGAACGAGACTGTTTTTTATTTCATTTGTTATATGCGGAACTACCTGAACGGTTTTACCTGCAAATTTTCCGTTAATTTCATCGTTTAAAACTTTCTGATAAATTCTGCCGGAAGTTACCGTATTGAATTTAGTGGTTTCCTGATCGATAAATCTCTCGTAATGCCCCAAATCCAAATCGGCTTCCATACCGTCAATGGTAACAAAAACTTCTCCATGTTGCGTAGGAGACAAAAGACCCGGATTTATGTTCAAATAAGGGTCGCACTTCAATATGTTTACTTTTAGTCCCCTAGCTTTCAACAAACAAGCTATTGACGCTGCCGTAATACCTTTACCTACGGAAGAAATTACACCGCCGGTAACAAAAATATACTTCGTTTTCATCTGATAAGCTCCTTAACCTTAGCAACATCTTCAAGAACATTGACATCTTGCAGATCTTTACCTGATATTATAATTTTTATTTTTTTACCTTGTTCCAACGCTCTTAACTGTTCCAAACTTTCGGCAATTTCAAGTTTTGTTTGTTTTGATTTTGCAAACTCACAGACAAACTTTTTTGTGTAACCGTAGACGCCTATATGTTTATAATAATCAATTTTATTTTTATTTTTTTCATCTCTTACAAACGGTATGGGAAAACGTGAAAAAAACAAAGCGTACAAATTTTTATCAAAAACAACTTTTACCGTGTTAGGTGTGGAAACGTCATCGCCAGGTTTCATTTTATAAGCGACGGTCAAATATTCAAGTTTTTTGTCTTTTTTAAATTCCAGCACCATTTTTTCCACAAGTTTTTTGTCTATCAACGGCTCGTCACCTTGAACGTTTATGAAAACGTTATAATTTTTTAAATATTTTTGTGCAACGAACGCCACTCTGTCGGTTCCGCTTTTTAAAGTTTCAGGCGTCATGAAAACGTTAAACCCGGCATTTTTAACTACATCATAAATTCTTTTGTCGTCGGTAGCAACAGCCGCACAGTCCACGTATTTACATTTTGAAACTTTGCTTACTACGTGCAATATAAGAGGCTTATTGTTAATCAAATATAAAGGTTTACCGGGAAACCTGCTTGATGCGTATCTTGCCGGAATAATTACCGCCGTTTTCATTTTCTTTTAAAATCCTCTATTGTTTTTATAAGTTCTTTCTGTGTTACAGTTGCTGTTCCTACCTTTCCTACAACTATCCCTGCGGCAAAATTTGCAATTTCTGCAGAAGTTACCAAGTCATATTTTGCCGATAACGCAAGTGTCATCGTAGCAATAACAGTATCCCCTGCTCCGGTAACGTCATAAACTTCTTTTGCTCTTGTAGGAATGTGGGTTATTTTATCGTTTTTTTCTATTATCGTCATACCTCTTTCGCCTCTTGTAATAAGAACCGATTCGGACTGCAATAATTTTAATATTTTTTTGCCCAGCTCCGCAATATCTTTGTCGGTTACTATATGCTGGTGTTGTGCGTTCATACCTTCTATCGCTTCTTTCGTATTGGGTGTCATACACGTAATATGTTTATATTTCTTAAAATTTTCTATTTTCGGGTCAACAGTTACCGGAACTTTTTTCTTTTTTGCCAAAGTTATTATTTTCTTTAACACTTTTGGGGTTACGATTCCTTTTGCATAATCGGAAATTATTACTCCGTCAACTTTTTCCATAGATTGTTCAATATTTTTTAATATGTTTTCTTCGGTTTTACCGGAAAAAGCTCCTTTTATTTCTTTATCCACTCTTACAACCTGCTGATTTGAAGCTACTATTCTTGTTTTTATTGTTGTAGGTCTTTGACTGTCAACTATTATATAATCCGTATTTATATTTTTTCTTTCAAGCATTTTTTTCATATTTTCGCCGCTGGAATCGTTACCTATAACGGTAACGATATACGCTTTTGCACCGAGAGAGGTAATGTTACTTGCAACGTTTCCAGCTCCGCCCAACGTTTCGGTTTCGCTTTTCACTTCAACTACCGGTACCGGCGCTTCGGGAGAAATTCTCGAAACTTTTCCCCAGATAAATTTATCCACCATCGTATCGCCTACTACCAATATTGACCGATTTTCCAGTTTAGGTATAACGGATAATAAGTTCATAAACACCTCAATTTATAATTAATTTAATAGTTTTTCTACACCCAAGTATCTAAATAAAAAACTACAAGTAGCTGCCATTTTTTAAGTAAGAACAATAATCTTTTATAGAATCTTCAAGTTCCATAAATTTATGGTTACAGCCGGCTTTTCGTATTTTGGACATTTCCGCCTGAGTAAAATACTGATATTTGCCTCTTAAAATTTCCGGCATATCAATATACTCTATATTTGTCTTTTTACCTACTGCAGAAAACATCGATTTTGCAATGTCATTCCAGCTTCTTGCCTTACCTGTACCTATATTAAACAAGCCCGTATTTTTGGGGTTGTTCAATAAAAACATCATAACTTCAACGACGTCTTTTATATAAACGAAATCTCTTAAAGAATCCCCGTCGGAATATTTATCGTTGTAAGATTTAAAAAGTTTCATGACGCCTTTATTTGCAACGTCATCGTAACTTTTACATATAACGCTTTTCATCGAGCCTTTATGATATTCGTTGGGACCGAAAACGTTAAAAAATTTTATTCCCGTAACTTTATCGTCGAACTTGTTTCTTAAAAGCCACAAATCGAAAAGCTGTTTGGAGTATCCGTACATATTAAGCGGTGCAAGTTTATCTATATCACATTTGTCGTCGTAACCGTTTTCTCCGTTACCGTAAGTTGCCGCAGACGAAGCATAAATAAAAGGAATTCCGAGTTCCATTGCCCACAATGCAAGCGTTTTGGAATATTCGAAATTGTTATGAATATAATAATTCGCATCGGTTTGAGTGGTCGAACTGCATGCACCTAAATGAACGATATATTGCGGTTTTTGTATTTTTTTATCTCTTACCGATTGCAGAAAATCTTCTTTCTGCATATAATCGTAAAATTTTTTACCGACGAGATTTTTCCACTTTTCACCGTTATCAAGGTGATCTACAACTAAAATATCGTCAATTTTTTCTTTATTAAGTTTCCACAAAAAACAACTGCCTATAAACCCTGCACCGCCGGTAAGAATTATCATAAAAAAACTCCGTTTAATTTTCTATTTAAAGAATATTTATATAAAAAACTTAAAAATATTACAATGCTTTTCCTTGTGCAATTTTTTCTATAACTTTTTGCGTTAATTTTACGCCATCATTCAGATCGTTTATATTAAATACGGAGGTTGCTGCATGAATATATCTTGTTGCAAGACTCAATATTGCCGTAAGTATCCCAGACCTGTTCATATAAATAACGGCACCGTCGGTCATACCTCCGCTTACAATATCTATCTGATGTTTTATATTGTTTTCTTTTGCCGTATCAATCATAAGTCTTCTTACTTTATTGTTTACAATCGTTCCTCTTCCGCTTGCTTCAATCATTGTTATGGCAACACCTTCGCCGAGCTTCAAAGAAGAAACTTTATCTTCTATCCCCGGGACATCTCCGGCAATGGTAGTATCAAGTATTATTGCAAAATCCGGGTCTATTGTAAAAGAAGACGTTCTTGCTCCTTTCAAACCTACCTCTTCCTGAGCCGTTGCTACAGCATAAACTTCTGCATCTACCGACGCAAGTGTTTCCATAACTTTCAACATTTCATAACAACATGCTCTGTTATCTACAGCTTTACCGTAATAAATATCTTTATTTAAAACACCGGCATTAGGTTCGAATATTATCTGGTCGCCTATCTCTATTTTTTCCAATACTTCTTCTTTCGTTTTGCATCCTATATCAATAAACATATTCGTATAAGGAACAAGCTTTGTTCCCTCTTCTGCCGACATTAAATGCGGAGGTTTTGTTCCTATTACACCTGCAACATCGCCTTTTTTGGCTTTTATAACGACACGCTGCGCGGGAAGAACCATATCGGCAATTCCGCCGACTTTTATAAAATAAATAAAACCTTCCGGCGTTATGTGCTTTACCGCAAGTCCTATTTCGTCCATATGAGCGGCAATCATTATTTTTTTACCGCCTTTACCTTTTCTGGCAATAACGTTACCGAAATTGTCTATTTTTACTTCATCACATGATTTTTGAAGTTCTCTTTTCATAATTTGTGCAACGTCTTCTTCACAACCGGATATTCCGGGTGCATTTAAAAGTTCTTTCAATAATTCATCCATTTTTCCCCTCTCGATATTTAAAAATATAATTTATAACTTAACAAAAATTTATAATCTACGTCCGTTTAATATTATATTCTTTCGAAAATCCAATCTTCCTAGTCTCTAATCTTCCAATTTTCCGATTTTTCTTATCGCTTTTATCCTATCCAAAACCGTCGGATGGCTGTACTCCATAAACACTTTAAATTTGTGAGGAGTAAGGTTTGATAGATTATCTACCGAAAGTTTTTTTAACGCTTCTATCATAGACTGCGGATTTTTGTAAGTCGTAACCGAATATTTGTCCGCCTCATATTCATATTTCCTTGATATGACATTTTGCACTACGGATAAAAACATCGATATCGGCGTATACAAAAACCCGAAAAATATAAGCGCACCGTAAACCGATACGGTCTGCATTTTAAAAGCGTCAAACAGCGCTTGATTTCCAATAAACAAAGATAACAAGAAAAATATTATTATCGTATTAAAAAAAGACATTATCATAAATTTCAAAATATGACCTTTTTTATAATGTCCCATCTCGTGAGCCAAAACGGAAACAAGCTCTTGTACGGTATGTCTTTCTATCAACGTATCAAACAAAACTATTCTTCTGAATTTTCCGAAACCGGTAAAAAAAGCATTTGTTTTAGTTGAACGTTTTGAGCCGTCCATTTTATATAAACCTTTCATTTTAAAATTTTGTTCTTTGGCATAGTTTTCAAGTTCGTTTTTAAGCTCTCCGTCTTCCAACGGAACATATTTGTTAAACAGAGGCATAATAAATACCGGAGCTATAAAAGTAATTAGAAGTTCAAATAATATGACGGTAACGGACGCATAAACCCAAGCAACAGAACCGTACTTTATAAAAAACCAAATTATCAATGAAAATACCGGAGTACCGATAACAAACATCAACGCCAGATTTTTTATTATGTCCGAAACGAAAGTTTTTAAAGAAGTTTTGTTAAATCCGTACTTTTCTTCAATAACGAAAGTACTGTAAGCTGAAAACGGTGTCTGTAAAATTTCTAAAATCAAAACAAGCGCAACCGTAAAAATAATACCCGAAACGATTTCCCCGTAGCCGAAGCTTCTTGCAAAAACATCAACGTAGTTAAAACCGCCAGCCAAAATAAACGATATTGATATGGCCAAAAAAAACGTTGACGATATAAAAGAAAATTTTGTTCTGTCTTTCAAATAGTTTTGAGACTTTTTATATTTTTCTTTATCGTAATAACCGGCGAATTCTTCCGGCAGAACGTCACTCATATTTTTAACGTTCAAAAAATCCGCCAAAGAATTTATACAAAAAGATAACAACAAAAAAACAATAATTATCGTCAAATACATATTTATTTACTCCTATAGGTTAAAGCGTTTTAGTTTTTTGCAAAAACAAAAATCCCAATTGTTTATTAAAAGTTGTTTCACACTTTTTTCCGAAAACCGTTCAACCGTTCAACAAATTTGCCGAAAGCAATTTATCCTTCATGTTTAAAAAATACCGCTGCCAACGGCGGCAAAGAAATCTCTATCGTATAAGGTCTTGCGTGCGTGGAATAATCGTAAGCGTTTACACCGCCGAGATTTCCTATATTACTGCCGAAATAATTTTGCGAATCGCTGTTTAAAATTTCTTTCCAATACCCGCTTTTGGGAACACCGACTTTATAATTGCGTTTGGGAACCGGATTAAAGTTATATACACACACTATAGTTTCGTTTTTTGACGGAGACTTTCTCAAAAAACTTAACACGGTATTGTCGGAATCGTTACAATCTATCCATTCAAAACCGTTCCAACTGTTATCGTCTTCAAAAAGAGCAGTTTCTCGTTTATAAACTTCGTTCACGTCTTTAACCCACTTTTGCATTCCCGAATGCTGCCAAAAACGTAAAACGTGCCATTCAAGACTCATATCATGTGACCACTCTCTTTTTTGTCCGAACTCGGAACCCATAAACAACAGTTTTTTACCCGGATGTCCGTACATATACCCTATAAGCAACCTTAAATTTGCAAACTGCTGCCACTCATCGCCCGGCATTTTGCCTATAAGAGAACCTTTTCCTTGAGTAACTTCGTCATGAGAAAACGGTAAAACGAACTGTTCGCTGAAAGCGTACAATAAACTGAACGTCAAATTATTGTGTTTATATTTTCTGAATATCGGATCTGTCTTAAAATATCTTAAAGTGTCGTTCATCCAGCCCATATTCCACTTAAAACCGAATCCGAGACCTCCGAGATAAGTCGGTTTTGAAACCATAGGCCATGCCGTAGACTCTTCGGCAATCATTTGCACGTCGTTATGATTTTCATAAACTACATGGTTCAATCTTTTTAAAAATTCTATCGCGTCAATATTTTCTTTACCGCCGTATTTGTTCGGAAGCCACTCTCCCTGTTTTCTTGAATAATCCAAATACAACATTGAAGCGACCGCGTCGACTCTTATACCGTCAACGTGGTACTTATCCAGCCAAAAAAGTGCCGACGATATTAAAAAGTCTTTCACTTCATTTCTTCCGTAATTGAAAATTGCACTTTTCCAGTCAGGATGAAAACCGAGTTTTCTGTCGGAATGTTCGTAAAGATACGTTCCGTCAAAAAATGACAACCCGTGCAAATCGGTAGGAAAATGTGACGGAACCCAATCCATAATAACACCGATTCCGGCCTGATGCAACAAGTCTATCATATACATCAAATCCTGCGGAGTCCCGTATCTGCTGGTAGGCGCAAAATATCCTGTAGTCTGGTATCCCCACGAAGCGTAAAAAGGATGTTCCATTACAGGCATAAGTTCCACATGGGTAAAGTTCATTTCAACGCAGTAATCTCTAAGCTGCGGAGCAATTTCTCTATATGAAAGCATTCTGTTATTTTCTTCGGGTTTTCTTCTCCACGAACCTAAATGAACTTCATATATGGACATCGGTGCTTTCATAGAATTCTTTTTGTATCTCGTATCCATCCATTTTTTATCGTTCCAACAATAGTCCGTACTCCAAACTTTTGAGCCTGTTTTTTGAGGTGTTTCACAGTGAAACGCATAAGGATCGGCTTTTTCCACGCTGTAATCGTTATAATTGGAAACTATGAAATATTTGTAAGTATCGCCCTGTTTTAAGTATGGGATAAAACCTTCCCATATTCCGGAAGCGTCTCCCCTCGGGTTTAAAGGATGAGAGTATTTATCCCAATAATTAAAGTCGCCTATAACCGAAACATGTTTTGCGTTCGGTGCCCAAACGGCAAAATATACGCCGTCTTTACCTTCATAATTTACAATGTGGGACCCGAGCAGATTATACAGTTTAAAATGGCTTCCCTCTTTAAAAAGATAAATATCCTGTTCGCCGAACAAAGAAAAAGGTCTTACATAATTTTCCATAAGTTTTATCCTTTACAAGTATATTTGTTTATATCTGTTTATAGTCATAATAAAAATATTTTTAAGCAAAGCCAATACCGGAACGGCTAAAAACATACCTATTATGCCAAAAATATTTGCTCCTGCAAGAAGAGCAAACATCATCGTTACCGGTCCCAAATTTACATTTTGCCCGATAACTATGGGCTGGACTATATTGTTATCCAGCTGCTGTATTATTAAAAAAGCTGCGGAAACTTCAACTACCGGAATCAATGCATGGAACTGCAATGCAGCAACCGAAACTCCCAACACAAAACCGATTGCAGGTCCCAAATAAGGTATAAGATTACATAATCCCGCAATTATACCTATAAGTAAAGCGTAATTGACACCTATTACAGACAAAGCAATAATGGCACACGTAGCAATAAAGCAAACTTCTATAATTTGTCCTCTGATATATCCGCCCAAGACGAAATCCGCTTCATGAAATAGCGATATGAAAAACTCAACATATTTCGAAGGTATAAGCTGCATAATCGCTCTCGGAGTTTTATCGTATCCCAACAGCATAAAAAACGTTATTACAGGTACCAACCCTATAATTGAAACCGTCGATATTATAGAACCCATATATTTGGGAATTTTTGTAGCTTCGCTCGTCAAAAAAGTCGTTGTTTTTTCCGTCAGCGTTTCCATAAGATTATATTTGTTTAAAAAAGGAATTATGTTATCAATATATACTTTTTGTTTTATCCAAAGTTCTTTTATATGCAACTCGTATTCAGGAATTTTTTTAATAAATATGTTTATATCGTCTATAATTATCGGAACTATAACGCTTATTGCAAACGCCATAAAAAGACAAAATAATGTTATGACTATAACGACTGCAACCCATCTTTTTAAGCCGAACAACATTATTCTTTTTACCAAAGGTGCTATCAAATAAGATAAAAATGCCGATATTATAAAAGGAGCCAGTATGCTTCTTGTCAAATAAAGAAAAAAGATAACGACAAAAACAAATATCAAAGACAAAATAAAAGATTTCGTTATCGCACCGTCTTTCATAAAACTTTATTTCCTCTATTTTTTGTTATACAAAATTTCCAACAACATTTTAGTTATCTTAAAACCGATATTCGTATCGCTTGACATAAGAGATTCCAAATCATCTTTATGAATTATATAAACTTCACTTTCTTCGGAGGCTTTTGCGGTTTCCGAATAACGGTCATCGCAGCAAAACATAAATTTTTTACCGAATTTCGAATTCGGCAGGATATAGCTCTTATTTTGTCCGTCAAAAAGTTCTATTTTTCCGCTTTTTAATAAACAGATAAGTTTGGTTTCTTCATTTTTATTATATATGATTTCATTTTTCAAATATGTCCTTTTAAACAAAACGGTCGTAATTTTTTTTAACTGCCACAAAGTAAACGTTTTGAAAACATCTATTTTTTTTAAAAACAAAACGTCTTCTTTTATCTCTTTGTCAAAAAAAAGAAACGAAAATATTTTTTTTATCATAACAAAAATCCTTAATTGTTTTTCCTGCTTTTTAAAAGTTCCATCATACTGAAATCTTTATTTCTTTCCGCATAATCCATAGCTGTAAATCCTTTATTGTCACCGGAATGAAGCCTCGCTCCGTTATCAAGCAGAATTTTTGCAACGTCAAAATACCCTTTCGATGCGGCAAGGATTAAAGGAGTCATGCCGTTAACGTCTTTTGCGTTTACTCTTGCACCTTTTTCCAACAAAAAAGATACCATTTTAACGTTATTTGTATCTACGGCAATACTTAAAAGCCTTGACGTATTATCGTTTTTTTGATTTATCAACGCTCCGTTATCAATCAACAGTTTAACGGTTTTAACGTCACCCATACTTACCGATATTCCCAATGGCGTAATTCCGTTATTATCGCAAGCGTTGACATTGGCTTTGTATTGAACAAGCAGTTTAATAACTTCGTAATTCGATTTGTATACTGCATACATTAAAGGGGTTATTCCGTTAACATCGCAAACGTTAATATTTGCGCCGGCAGTAAATGCAAGATGAACCAAATCCAAATTATTTGCCGCACAAGCCGATATCAAAGGTGTTATACCGTTATCGTCGGCAATATTAATATCTGCGCCTTTGGATATTAAAAAGGCCGCCATATCGTAGTCGTTATTATCAAAAGCAATCATTAACGCCGTTTTGCCTTGCAATCCTTTTTCGTCTATATCCGAACCGTAAGCGATAAATCTCTCCGCCAAACGAATGTCGGAAGTTATAACCGATTCGCCAAGCGTACCGGGTACGGTTCCGATTTTATTAAAAAATTTTACTATGTCACTGTATCCGTTTTTCATTGCAAATGCCGACGCAGTTTGACCGTCAACGGTTTTGGCGTTTATATCAACGTTGTTTTTTGCCATTTTTTTTACGATATTGAGCATACCTTTTTCCGACGCCATCATAAGTGCCGTCATTCCGTTGGGAAGTTTTGAATTCAAATCCACTCCGTAATCTATAAGAAGACCTGCAATTTTTTCCATATTTTTGTTGATTGCAAGCATTAAAGAGTTCATGCCCATATTGTAACTTACATTTACATTTGCTCCGGACTTTATCAGAATCTCCGCAATATCGGAATTTCCCATATTTATTGCCGTCAATAAAACGGCATTACCGTTTACGTCTTTAACGTTAGGACTTATCCCGCTTCTTAAACAGGAATTGAGCTGCCTGACGTTATTTTGTTTTACGGCATCAATAATTTTTTCCGCTCCTGATGACAAGGACGGCGCGGCAAAACAAACAATATCGCTCGTAAACAAAACCGTAAAAAAACAAATAATAAATACTTTTACTTTACTTAACATTTTATGACTTCAACTTTAGAATTTTCATATTACATTCTTTTGATAATTTTATGTCCAATTTTGCCGCCTGCTGGTAATTTTGTATTGCAGAATCTTTTTGTCCGTTTTCTTCGCACAGCTGAGCATAACCGAAATATGCACCGGCATTTTTAGGATTTATTTCTATCGCTTTTTTATAATAATATTCGCCTTTATCAAAATTGCTCTGCTCTTTATAAATATTTCCTATTTTAACGTAAGCATAAGCGGCTTTCGGAGAGAACTCTATAACTTTAAGCAAATCCTGCATTGCGGATTGACTGTCTCTTATTTCAATATACACTTCGGCTCTCAACAAATATCCTTGAATGTCGGTCGGATTAAACAGTATGGCTTTTGTCAAATCATCTATTGCTTCTTTATATTTATGTTTTTGAAAATTTATATTGCCTCTGTTTAAATGTATCATGCTAGTCTGAGGATTCACAGTCAAAACCGGCTCTTCATCAACGTTATTAGCATCTATCTTCCCCGAAAAATCGTTTGAAACGGGGATTGAAGAAGAGATACTCGGTTCATCCGTTTGTTGCATATTATCAACGGCGGAAAGTTCGTTATTTTGCTGCAGCGGTTGACGAAGTTGTTCCTGCCGGACGTTTTCAGCGACAAGGTCCGGCTGAACGTTTTGTTCGGTTCGTTCTTGTTCTGATTGTTTTTTTTCTTCCGCTACAGCATCTTTAACGTCAATACCTAAAGATTTTGCTTTAAAAAAATCTTTTTCGGCTTCGGAATCTTTTTTTATTTTTTTATAAAGCAATGCTCTCTTATAATAAAAAAATCCTTCCTCTTTATATGCCGAAATCATTTTCGTACAATCCGATATCGCCTCAAAAACTTTATCACATTTTTCAAAAACGTCTATTTTGTCCGAAAACAAATCTTTATCCGAAGAATTGAGTTTCGTCGCTTTTTCAAAACTTTGAAAACAACTTTGAAAACTGCTCAACTCAAAACAAATTTTTGCTTTTAACCAGTGCAGCTTATAATCTCCGGATATTATGTTTATTGCTTTATCGATATTTTCCAAAGCCTGCTTATATTGCTGTTTTTCAAAATAAGATTTTGCCAACAAATAAAAACTTTTTTTATTTTTTATTCCCCTGGAAACGGATTTGTTTAAATAAGAAATCGCATTATCGTAATCTTTGATTTCGGCATAACTTACTCCCAAATAAAAATCTATTTCTCTTTCGAATTTTTTCGTTTCGTAAATATCTGTAAGCATGGCAATAGTTTCACGGTATTTTTGTAAATTGAAACATATTACCGACAACAAATATTTATTGTCAACATTTTCAGTAAAATCAATAACCGACATTGCATCTTTATAAGCAAGATCGAATTTTAAATTTTTTACGTAATAATTTGCTCTTGATATGTAAGCCTGTTTATACTCCGGCTCATAATCCAAAGCCGAATTTATGTTTTTTAAATAATTTACAGAATCGTTTTTATCTTTATACAACAAAGCCCTTTGATAATACAAGTCAGCGTTTGTTACGTCCATATCAATAGCTTTGCTCACGGAATCTATCGCATCTTTATATTTTTTAAGTCCCGCATAAGCTTTTGCACGATTGACATATAAATTCAGATCCCCGTTTTTCGAAAATTTTATCACCGCATCGTAATCTTTTAATGCTTCTTTAAATTTGTATTCCGCTAAATACAAATCGGCTCTTTTTTGATAATATAAAGGGTTGGTTTTATTCTTATTTATCGCTTCTGTAGCCTGCTCTATCGTAAAAATTTCAACGTTTTGTTTCTGTTCTTCTTGCTGCGGATGTTTATCCGAATCAACGGATTGTTCACGTATAACTTGTTCATCCGAACCGTTTGAACTTTCCGTTTCCTCAACTGTTTTCATATTTTCTTCTTTTACGATTTCCGTTTCCGATATTTTTGAGGACGAGTTCTTTTCAGTCTCTTGCATTTGATTTTCGGACGAAATGTCTGAAAGAACATGTATTTGCTCTTTCTCTATTTGCTCTTCTTTTTCAACGGACTCTTCTTTAACGGCTTGATTTTGTGTCTGTGAAAAACTTAAATCGGGAGAAGTTTCAATAATAACTTTCTGTTTATCGTTTTTATCGTTCGGTTCCGACTGCCCGGATTGTTCTAAATTTCGTAAAACCGTTTTGCTTGATTTATCATCGATTTCCTGTTTTATTTCTTTCAATTCTATTTCGGAAGTTTCTTCTTCAATACTACCGGTTTGAATGTTTTTTTCAATAATTTCAACTTTTTCTTTTACCGGTTGTTCCGGCTGAGCAAGAATTTCATCATCAGTTTTATTTTCTTCCTGATTCAAAATATTTTCTTGCAAAACTTCGGGTTTGTCATTTTCATCTTTTTTTACGGAAAGAGGTTGCGTTTTCGTTTTATTTTCCGCTTGTTCGACTTTTTTTTGTTTCGTTTCTTTCTTAGCGGTTTGTAAAGTAACATCTTTTTCTTTATCGTTTTTGTCAGCCTTGTCTGAATTTGCGCTTTTTGCGGAAAGTTTCTTTTCTTTATTTACCTTTTTCTTTTCGCAATAAAAATATCTTTTCGTATCCAAAATATCCGAATCCAAATCTATGATGTTATTTTTTGACAGCAGTTTCAAAGCAATATCGTAATTTTTTATTGCGTCTATAATTTCGCCTTTATTTCTGTTTATTATCGCTTTATAAAAATATGCATAAACATTTTCTTTATCTCTGCTTAAAACAAACGAAATGTCATCCGACGCTTCCTGGTAACTTTTCATTTTTATATACAACTTTATTCTCTTTAGATATAAACTTAATTTTTCGCCGTCATTTTGTATTATTTGCGTATAGTCGGAATAGGCTTTGGTAAGTCTGTCAAGCATTATATAAGCTTTCGCTCTAAGTTCAAGGCATTCGGAATTATCCGGATTACCGTTTAAAAATTTGCTTGCCTCACTTACACACTGCTCGTAATCTTTTTTAAAAAATTTAACTTTAGCATTTAAAAATACCGCTTTTTGATTATCGTTTGAAAGATCCAAAACTTTATTTATATCGTCCTGTGCTTTATCGTACAGGTTTAAATTCAATAAAATTTCCGCTCTAAAAAGATACGAGTCGATATCCGTTGTGTCGGAAGACAAAACTTCGTCGTAATCAGATAAAGCTTTTTCATACTGTTTCAGCTCTTTCAATGCGAAAGCTCTGTTTTTTAAAATCTCGTTATTCTTATATCCGGACAAAATTGCAGCATCAAAATTGTCAGACGCTTTTTGATAATCGCCGAATTTCAAATTGCAAAGTCCAGAATAAAAATTACTTTCCGGCAAACAAAGATTCAATTCGACACATTTGTTGAAATCTCTATATGCATCGTCGTAACGCTGCGTTTTCAAGTAAGACAAGCCTCTGTTAAAATACGCTTTTTCAAAAGAATCGTTTTTGTCCAACAACTGCGTAAAAACGACTGATGCCTCTTCATAGTTTTGCGTTTCAAAAAAACACATTGCTCTTAAATAAGTCATTTCCTGCAAATCAAAAGAAAGCTGCTGTGCCTGAGAAAAATATTTTTCTCCGGTAATATAATCCTTAGACAAATAACATGAAAGACCGCACGCATATAACAATTCCGGATTATTGTGCAAATCGTATTTATGTGCCAATTTAAAATTTTCAAGAGCCGATTTATTATCCTCACAAATAATATTTATATAGCCCTGAATAGCGTAACAAACGTAACTTTCAGGCATAAACTCTATTGCCTGATAAACGTTTTCTGCCGCTTTTTTCATATCGTTTTGCAGTAAGAGCAGATTTGCTTTTGCTATATATGACGGAACAAACGAGTAATCGCAATCGATCGCTTCGGAATAAAGTTTTAATGCTTTATCGTCAAGACCTTGTTCTCTGTACAAGTTGCCCAAATTGTAGTACGCGTAACTGTCTTCGGGCATTATTTCCATAGCAGCTTTAAAGTCTTTTTCGGCAAGTTCTTCTTCTAACTTTTTTCTGTATGCAACACCTCTGTTATTCAAAACAAAAATATCGGATGGCTGCAATTTTAAAGCCTCATTAAAATCGTTTACGGCTTCATCCAATCTGTCGGTAACACTGTATGTTATGCCTCTGTTACAAAAAGCGTAACTGTCGCCGGGGTTGAGCTCTACGGCTTTTGAAAAATCTTTAAGCGCGTTTTGATAATCGAAAAGACCCCTGTATGCCATAGCTCTGCCGTAATAAGCCGACTCTATGTCCGGGCTTAACTCTATCGCTTTATCAAAATATTTTACGGCATCCTTAAAATTCCGTTGTAATCTTCTTATATTTCCCAAACTTACATATATCGTAGGGTTGTTAGGGTTCAATTCTGTCGCTTTTTGAAAATCCCGTTCGGATAATTCGTATTCTTTTAAAAAAACGTAAGTTTCCCCTCTTGCAATAAAAGCAAACGTAAAATTTTTGTCAAGTTCTATGGCTTTTGAAAAATCTTCCATTGACGATTTATATGCCGACTTTTTGTTATATAACAAACCTCTGTTGTAGTAAACCGACGCATTTGAAGGATTATATTTTATATTTGAGGTGTACTGTTCTATCAATTTGTCCAACTCTTTTTTATGCTGAGGAGTTATTACTTTATGAAATTTTACACAATATTTTTCGGGGTTAAATTCAAGCTCTTCAACAAGCTTTTCTATAAAAAGTTTTACATTTTTTTTATAATCAATACTCATTATTGCCTTCTCCGACAAAAGTTAGTTCTTTTTTATCAAAGTTCCGATCACAAGCCCGACAAACATTCCCAAAATTATTCCCATCAAAAAGTTTACTATTCCCATAAACGAAATAAAAAGCCCCACAACTCCGCCTATTATTAAGCCTGCAACATCGTAAGTTTTTTGTTCCGTTTCTTTATTTTCCAAATCCTGATTATTTTCCATATTATCACTCATAAAATTTTCTTATGTTTGTCTTTTTATTATATCATTATATCCGTTGTATTTTCAACATATTTTTCAATTTTTTCACAGCTTCTTCTTTTGTAAGTTTCGGATTTTCAAACTGAAGCCGTTTTATATAACTTTTAGCCTCGCCTATCCACTTTCCTGCAGGTCTTCCAAAAATAGAAGCAAGTTCGTTACCGTTAAAAAGTTCCCGTTCCGGTAAAAGCAAATTTTGTTTTTTCAGTTTTCGTACTCTATCAAACAATTCGCCGTTATGCAGTTTACCGTCGGCAATATTCAACAGTTCAACATTTTCCAAATTATCTGACATTTTATCGGCAAACTTTCTTACGGAAGAATCTTTCCAATCGGACGTATACATTTTAGGATACATATGATTTTCAATTAAAAAACAAACTTGTTTTATAAAATCCGCAGAATATTTAAGACGGCTTAAAATATATTTTGTTTTTTGAGCACTTTTAAGTTCGTGTCCGATAAAAGAAATCTTACCTCCCTTTTCGTTTATCGTATCGGGTTTTCCTACATCATGCAGTAAAGCGGCGACCCTTAACGGCAAATCGGCTTTGACTTTATCTATAACGTCCATTGTATGACAGAAAACGTCTTTATCGTGGTATTGTAAGGGTTGGCAAATGCCTTGAGTTTTTTTAAGTTCGGGAAGAATTATTTCAAGCATACCTATATCGTCAAGCATACAAAACGCGTTTGAAGGTTTTTCAAACATAAGTATTTTGTTTATTTCGTCCCTGATTCTTTCTCCCGAAACGATTTTTATTCTTTCGGCTTTGTTTTTCATGCTTCGGTAAGTTTTTTCTTCTATCTTAAAATTCAATTGAAAACTTTGTCTTACCGCTCTTAATATTCTTAATGGGTCTTGCTCAAAAATAGTATCGGATGCCGTCTCATCGGTTACTCTTATAATTTTATTTTCTATATCTTTCAATCCTTTTTGCGTCAAATCAAGCAACGTTAAATCGTTTAACCGTAAAAATAAAGCATTTACGGTAAAATCTCGTCGTAAAGCATCTTGTTCAAGAGTACCTATACGGGTTTCGGGATTTCTTGAATTCTTGTCATAATATTCTTTTCGCGGCATTATAAATTCTATTTCTTTTCCGTCAATTAGAAGTTTTGACGTTGCGAACCTTTCAAATGTTATCGGAGGATGAATATTTAACGTTTCAGCTACCAGTTTTGAAAATTTTATACCGGCATTTTCTCCTTCGACCATAATATCCAAATCGTTAGGAACTCTTTTTAAAATTATATCTCTGACAAAACCGCCGACGGCATAAATAACGTAGCCGTTATCTTTCGCGGTTTTTGTAAGTTTGTCTATTATCGGTTTGTATTTTTGAGGAAATTCCAAAGATTTCATGCCTCATATTTTAACAAGAAAAAGGCTTTTTTTCAATTTTAAGATAAAAAAGCTTAAACACGATAAATGCGAATACTAAAAAAATCAAATATTTTTATATCCGTATATTATCCTTTAACGGTAACGACAAGACCTGTAGCAGGCCCCGAGCCTACAGCTATAGCTTGCCATAAATAACCGTCGGCATTATACAAATTGACTCTAAACGTAGTAAAATATTTATTTTGTCTTGCATCAACACGTAAAACCGGATGGTAAGAAGTATACGGAGGATTATATTCTCTATAAAATTCACCGTAATCGGAATGATAAATTAGTTGGGCGGTATAAATGTTGTCCATAAGAACGTTTCCCTCGGTAAGCATAGTTCTTTTAATCTGCTTTTTGTATCTAGGTACGGTAATAAGACCTAATATGGCAACAATAATAACAACAATTATAAGTTCTACAATCGTAATTCCTTTTGCTTTTTTCATATAAATTTTTCCTTTTTTATATTTATTTTTTTGTTTTCTATAAATATAATTTTCGTTTCACATTTTAATCAAATCAATTAAAACGTCATTAAAAAAACAAATTGGAATTAAAATTGGGATTGCAACGTATTTATTTTTTCAATATTAAGGCTTGAAAACTACACGGAGAGAAGGGGATTCGAACCCCTGATAGAGTTTCCTCTATATCAGTTTTCGAGACTGACGCCTTAAACCAACTCGGCCATCTCTCCACGACAAAATAAAGTAAGTTTCATTACAAACTTACATCCCCGAAAAGCATTTAATCCGCTTGATTGGAATATGTATCTATTATTTCAGGTTTTTTAGTTGAAGAACTTATTAACGTCAACTTTTTACCTTCATATTCGGTATATGCGGAAAAATTTTCACCGCTTGTAGTAATAGTATAAGACGTAAAATATTTATTTTTTCTAAAATCCACACCCAAACTTGCATTTTTCGACTCTTTTGTATTTATGGAAGAATGAAAAGCACCGGTTCTATTATAATATACCTGCTGTGCGGCATTTATTGCAGCGAGCAACGCCTTACCTTCGGTTGCAACACTTCTTCTTACATAACCTCTGTAAGAAACTATACCTACAATAGATATTATTGCAACTATAATAATAACCGATATCAATTCTATTAAAGTAAAACCTTTATTTTTATTGCTGTTAGAAAACAAAAAAGCCTCCCTATGCAAAACTTCTAATCGTCTTCATTGCTGTAACCGTCTATTATTTCCGGCTCTTCCGTTAAAGAGCCTTTCAACGTCAATTCCTTACCTTGATATTTGGTATAGGCGGTAAATTTGTCTCCGTCTGTAACCGTTCTATAAGAAGTAAAGTATTTATTTCTTCCCGAATAAACGCCGAAACTTGCTCCCATCTGTTGACCGGCGGTTCCGGCATAATACTGACCGTTTCTTGAATAATATATCTGCTGAGCGGCATTTATTTCGTTAAGAAGAGCTTTACCTTCGGTAGCTACGCCCCTTTTAACGTAACCTCTATAAGCCGGAATTATTATTAAAGCCAATATCGCAAAAACTATCAAAGTAACAATAAGTTCCGTAAGCGTAAAACCTTTATTTTTATTAATCATAAATCCGCCGTTCCGTCAGACTTTATTAAAGACATTCAATTTCTTATAGTTTACTATAAATCTTTTATTTTTTCAATAATTTTTATTGTTTAATACTCGCCAAATATATTTTTGATATTTTTCTGCTAAAAGGGTATTTTTTTAAATATTCGTAAGACAATTTTGCAATTTCCGATTTGTTATCATCAACAAAAATTTTATTTTTAACACAATAATTATATTTATCCTTTATATAGTTTTCCATATATTTTGGATTTTCGGAAGAAAAAGCCGCTTTTTTATAATATTGCAGTTGTTGTTGTTTCGGCATATTTTTTGCAAAAACGTAATACCGCCAAAAAACCACGTTTTCGGCACAAAAAACAATTAAATATAAAGCAACGAAAATCATCAATATTTTAAAAAAAACGTTTATTTTCATATTCATATTTCTTTTATCTTTATAAAAAGGCAATGAACAAAGAACCGCCAAACAAACTATAAATACAGCGGCATTTGCCGGTATATGAAAGTGAAAATCGACTATACTTCCGATACTTATTGAAATTATCGCCGACAATCCCCCCATAAACAAAACTTTTTTCCCGGCGGACAAAAATTTTATTCTTTTAAAAAAAACAATCATTAGCATAACAAGCAGAATAAATATTACAGCAGATAAAGGATAACCTATACCTGTAACAAGTTCAAGCCAATCGCTGTGAAGATATTGCGGGTATGCATTAAGTTCTTTTTTAAAATATTTGTCTACCGTAACGGGAAAAGCGGCAAGACCTATACCCGTTAAAGGATAATCTTTTAATATATCGAAAGCCATGTCATAAAGTTCGAGTCTTGTCTGCTCGGAAAACCCGCTTGTTCTTTTACTGTAAGCGTTAATGGCATCGATATTTTCGTATACGGCAAAACACGATATAATCAAAAAACAAAAAATAAACAACAGTTTGACAATACGCTCTTTCAAACAGTTTGAAAAAAAATAAACGTACATAAATAAAAAAAAGAATATTGATAAAAAGGTTGCAGACATTGCCCCTCTTGAACGAGTCAACACAACACTTACCAACATAGTTAAAGATAGAAGAGTATTTATCGTTTGAACGATTATAAATTCTTTCTTTTTGTTTTGTATTAAAAATTTTTTATATTTAAAAAAGTTATAAAGCGTAACGGAAACGAAAATAAAAAATGACATTGACAAAAATATGCCGGCATTGTTTCTGTTGGTAAACGGACCGAAATTGCCGAGGCTTGAACTTCCTAAAAAGAATTTTACATATTCGCCGTTAGGAAAACACAACCCTATCAACATAACAATTGAAGATACGACCGCCAGCGTATATAACAACTTTTTTATTTTTTCAAATCTGTCAAAAAGTTGCGCAGTTATAACAAAAAGCATCATATACGTAAAAACGGAGTTCAGTTCGTTCAATGTGTGAAACGGCGATATCGTAAAAAGAAAATACGATTTAGACAGCGTTATAGTATGAGGATTCAACATCTGCAGCAGTGCAATTGCTATTAAAAAAATAAAAGAAAATATTATCGTTACGGCAGGTAAAGAAAAAACAAATTTATGTTTTTTGAACAATAAATATATAAAAATAAACGATACCGTCAATTGAAAAATAAAAAAAGCCCATGGTTCCGTTGCTGCAAAACTCAAAGGCATAAAAAAAAGTAATACGCTAAACAACAAATAGACAAACATCTTTTATTCTAAATCAATATCCGATATCGAAAATACGGGACCGTCTTTGCAAGTCATTTTATAACCGTCTTTAATTTTTACAGCACAACCTTGACAATTACCAACTCCGCATGCCATTTTTTCTTCCAAAGATGCATATCCGGATATCGCATTTTCATCGGCTATGGTTATAACTTTTTTCATCATCGGTGTAGGACCGCAAACGTAAACGACTGAATTTTTTTTAATTTGTTTTTTTAGTAAATCCGTTACAAAACCTTTATACCCTACAGAACCGTCCTCGGTAGAAATAAAAATTTTCCATCCCATTTTTTCAAATTCGTCCAAACACATAAGCTCTTTTTCAGTCCTTACGCCGTAATACAAACTCCCTTTACATTTTAAACTTAAAGCCAAAAAATGTATTGACGCAACCCCGGTACCTCCGGCTACAAGAACGGGCTCAAAAGATTTTTGTATTTCCAACGGATAAGATTTTCCTAACGGTCCCAAAATTTTAATTTCTTCTCCGATCGGCATTTTTGAAAGAATGTCGGTTCCCTTACCGACTACTTTATAAAGAAAAGAAACCAGTCCCGTTTTTTTATCCGCAAAATATATGCTTAACGGTCTTCTTAAAAAAACTTTTTCCACTGCTATCATACAAAATTGTCCGGCTTTTGCTACGGACGCAATTTCTTTTGAAACGACGCTTATTTTATAAAAGTTCAAACAAATATTTTTATTTTCTTTTATTTTTAATTTATAATCCCGTCTTTTAATGTCCAAACTATTTTTCCTCCGACGATAGTCATAACGGCACAACCTTTAAATTTTCTTCCTATAAAAGGAGAATTTTTACTTTTTGACAGTATATCTTCTTTTTTTAATTCGTATCTATGTTCCAAATCCAATATCGTTATATCGGCAATCGAACCTTCCTTCAAACTTCCTCTGTCTTTTAAAGAAAATATCTTTGCCGGATTTGTCGTCATTTTTGAGACGGCTTGTTCGAAAGTCAAAACTTTCTTGTCTACAAGCTCGTTCAACGTTAAAGACAACATGGTTTCAAACCCTATTATTCCGAACGGCGCAGAATCAAACTCTCTGCTTTTTTCTTCCAAAGTATGCGGTGCGTGGTCTGTTGCAATACAGTCAATCGTTCCGTCTTTGAGTCCCTGTTTTACGGAATCAACATCTTTTTGCGTTCTCAAAGGAGGATTCATTTTAAAATTCGTATCGTAATTTTGAACGCAATCGTCGGTAAGCGTAAAATAATGAGGACACGTTTCGCACGTAACGTTCAGACCTTTCTTCTTTGCCTGTCTTACAAGTTCAACCGAACCTGCAGTTGAAACGTGTGCAATATGAAGTTTCCCTCCGGTAAGTTCGCAAAGCATTATGTCTCTCGAAACCATTATTTCTTCGCTTTGGTTCGGTATTCCTCTTAACCCGAAAATCATTGAATTTTTCCCGGCGTTCATAACTCCGTTTCTTGACAATTCTTTATCTTCACAATGAGATATTACCGGAATGTCGAACATTTTGGTATATTCCAACGCACGCCTCATGATTTGAGAATTTACTACCGGCAGCCCGTCATCACTTACGGCAACAATCCCCGCTTTTTTCAATATTCCTATTTCGGCAAGTTCGTTGCCTTGAGAACCTTTCGTTATACATCCTATAGGAAAAACGTTTACCGTACCTTCTTTTTGAGCTTTCATAAGAATATATTCCACAGAAGGAGCGTTATCGGTTACAGGTTTCGTGTTAGGCATACAAAAAACGGTTGTTATCCCTCCTTTTGCCGCCGACTGCGTACCCGTTTTTATCGTTTCTTTTTCTTCCTGTCCAGGTTCTCTTAAATGAGAATGCACATCTATTAAACCGGGAACGGCAATCTTATTTTTGCCGTCAATAATTTTATCGACTTGAGTGGACAATTTATTTACTATTTTGCCGTTTTCAATAAAAATGTCTCCGATTTTATCGGTACCGGTTGAAGGGTCAACCACTTTTATATTTTTAATTTGAATTGACATGTTTTTTCCCCTGTTTGTTTCTTGCGGCAGCCAACAGATATAAAACCGCCATTCTTACGGCTATCCCGTTTGTCACCTGCTCGTTTATAACTGCCGATGTGCTGTCTGCAACCTCGGATGCAATTTCTATACCTCTGTTCATAGGTCCGGGATGCATAATAAGAACGTCAGGCTTTGCGTTTGCAAGTCTTTTTGCCGTTACCTGATACAATTCAACATATTCGTGTACGGAAGGAAACAAGTTTTCCTGTTGTCTTTCCATCTGTATTCTTAAAATGTTTATAACGTCAACGTCTTTTATCGCTTCATCCAAATTATAAAATACTTCCACACCCAAATCGGAAATATTTTTAGGAATAAGCGTCGGAGGACCTACGACTCTGACCTTTGCACCGAACTTCGTCAGTGCCCATATGTTTGACTTTGCTACTCTGCTGTGTAAAATATCACCGACCAAAAGAACTTTCAAGCCTTCT
The DNA here is from genome assembly GCA_045586665.1 of Endomicrobiaceae bacterium. Taxonomy (GTDB): domain Bacteria; phylum Elusimicrobiota; class Endomicrobiia; order Endomicrobiales; family Endomicrobiaceae; genus Ruminimicrobiellum. The sequence continues at coordinate 28,847 of JAZNAT010000207.1, forward strand.
ATTTTTTTCTTTTTTTCATACATTGTATAAAGATCAAGAAGTCCTTGTGTCGGATGCTCATGGAAGCCGTCACCTGCGTTTATTATTGAAGCGTTCAAATTTTTTGCAAGAAGTTCGGGCGTACCTGCAAGAGTATGTCTTATGATAATAATGTCTGCTTTCATCGCTTCCAAAGTTTTTGCCGTATCTACAAGACATTCTCCTTTAACTACGCTTGAAGTTGCCGTAGCGATATTTACAACGTCTGCAGAAAGTCTTTTTGATGCTATTTCAAACGAAGTTCTCGTTCTTGTAGACGGTTCGTAAAACAAATTTACAACCGTTTTTCCGACAAGAGCAGGTGCTTTTTTTATTGATCTGGTAAACATACTTTTGAAAGGTTTTGCAGAATCAATAATCGTTTGAATTTCTTTTTTATCTAAGTGTTCCAATCCTAAAAGGTCTTTTCTGTTAAAAGACATTTTATCCTCTTTTATAACAAGTTTATAATTTATAACTTATTGCTTACTGCCGTTTTGTCAAAAATCGATAAATATTTTTCACCTAAATTATACATTATAAACTGCCGTTTTTACTCTACCGTAACCGTATCTTTTTCACAACTTTCGTTATCCAAATTTACATAGACTCTGTTTTTTGTATGATGAACAAGCCCTACGAAATCCGGCTGTATGGGAAGCTCTCTGTATCCTCTGTCAATCAAAACCGCCAACTTAATCGATTTAGGCCTTCCGAAATCTTTTAACACGTCCAAAGCCGAACGGATTGTTCTGCCGGTATATAAAACGTCGTCAACCAAAATTATGTTTTTATTATTTATATCACATGGAATGTTAGTGTCTTTTATCGTGGGTATATCGGCGCCGGCTTCCTGCAAATCGTCTCTGTAAAGAGTTATATCCAATATTCCGAAAGGTATTTGCTCTTCCATTTTTTTTATACTTTCTATTTTCCTTGATAATCTTTTGGCAACAGTAACACCTTTTGTTTGAATACCTATAGCGATAATATCGTCAATGTTTTGTTTTATAATTTCATTGGCAAGTTTTTCTATAACGGAATCTATTTGTTTTGAATTTAAAATTTCCATAATTAAAAACCTT
>JAZNAT010000208.1:0-1879 GCA_045586665.1 Endomicrobiaceae bacterium
GCCTCCGACTTGCTCTTTCACGTTCCATTTGTTTTGTAAAGTCTGTCAACGACTGAGCTTTCGGAACGTAGTTTGTCGGCATAATTTCCGGTACAATTACACGCTGACCGACAGTATAATGTTTCTGCGGTTTTGCCCATCTTTTTCTCGGTTTATAGATTTTTATTTTTTTACTTCCGATACGGATTATTTTACCTTGTTTCAACTTCTTTATCTGTTCGTCGGTAAAATTTGTTGTACCTTTTTTAACTACGCTTTTTTTGATTTTTTTAGCAAACACTTTAGTTGCTTTTTTGGAAAGTTTTACTTTTCTTGAAGATTTTTTGCCTGTCTTTTTACCACCGTTGACAAGCCAGAATTTTGAAAGCATTTTGTTCCCCCTGCGAAAAAATATTTTTTAAAAAGGGTATTTTTTACATCTTTTCTTTACACAATCTTTTGTCAGTACAAATAATATATATCATATTTTTGTATTGTTTGTCAAGAGTTTTAATATACAAAAGTTCGTTTCCCGTAAAATAATGTATAAAAGGCTCGCCCTTATACTCACCTGCTTTACGTATATATTGTATATTTTTTAGAGTTATACCGTACTGACGAGAAAAATTATTATTTTTTATTTTCAAAACATCATTTTTATATAAAGGTAACGTTGAAAAAACAAGTTGGTTATCAGTCGTAACATAAAGTTTACAATTGTTTTCAAAATAATAAACAAGGTTTCTTGAAAACTTTTTTTGATTTTTTGTTCGATACTCAAAACAATAGGGAATTCCTGCAAATTCACCCAAAATTTTATACTCGTCTTTAAGCACTTTTTTATTTTTCATAATAAAATACCTTATTTTTAAACTATTCAATATTGTAAACCCGAAGTGCAAGAGAAAAATTTAAATTATTCAAAATATTTTTACGCACGCTATAACAAGACACTATGTGTCTATTTCTAAGTGTACAACATCTCTAAAATTTTCGTCCGTAAAAATGTTGTTTCTGTTCCAGTCCCCGCCCCAACGGAATTTTGACTTTATAATTCCAAGTCGTCTTAAAATGTCTGCACACCCTAAAAACATACCTGCCAAATATGTAAAGCGATAAAAATCTTTCCAATCCAAAGGACACGGTGCAATATCAATTGCCTGTGAGGGTTTAAGCAAATGTTTTGAATTTAACGTTTTACTTTTACCCTCTTTAACCCATTGTTCTTGTTGCTGGTAAGTTCTTATAGTGCTATCCAACACTTTAAAGTCTATCAGTTCAATTAAATGGTTGCACACTATAATAATATCTCTGTGGCACTGATTTAAAAGTTTACGAGAATTTTCCGAAAATTTGTAAGACATAGTCTTTTTCTCCGTCGGGCGTTAAATTCTTTAAATAAACATAAATTATTGCTTGCCCTCTTGCTTTAATTTATAAATAATAACTAACATCTTTTTATTCTGCTCGTTCAAACTCAAAATTGCTTTATCGGTATAATCAAACTCAATTAAATCAAGTACATTATAACTGTTGTCCGTCGGAACTATCTGTACTGATTTTTTTGAGCAACTCGTCAACGTTATGTTCAGACATAAGAAGAACATCACGTACAATACGATTATTTTTGTCAATTTTAAGTCTTTCATTTTCTTTGTACACTTCCTTATAATTTTGAAGTTTATCTTTAACTTTAATAATGGCTTTTGCGTATCCTAACTGATACGCCAAAATTACAAGAAAAATAATTATAACTGTAAACAATATATTTATCATAATATGATTTATTCTTTGTTATCGCTTGAACCTATAAAAGATTTATCATAATTTAAAAGTCCGAAAATCGACAAAATCTTTTTAATTGTTAAAAGTATACTGTCATCTTTAGGAGTAGGAGTAA
>JAZNAT010000209.1:0-6099 GCA_045586665.1 Endomicrobiaceae bacterium
TTGTTTATTTCGTTTTGAAAAGAAGAAGCGTCTGCAAAAAATATACGCCATGATGATATTACCGATAAAAGAGCCTCTGCTGTTTGCATGTCGGTTCCATACTTTAATGTTGTTGAAAACAGTTTGTTAAAAGCGGAATTCAAGTTTCCATAAGGTGTTAAAACCGTATAAGATTTATTTAACTTTTTTAATTCATTCGTTATGCCGGAATGAAATCCTCCTGCAACGACTATTTTGTTTGAAGAATTTTTTATAAGATTTTTTACAAAAATTTCGTTTCTGTAAATGTTCGTGTCGTAAAAATCAAAAAACTTTTTATCGTTAAGTATTGACAGTGCAAATGCCGAAACATTTTTAGAAAGATATTTGTTAAAAAGCGCTGCAGCATACTTTTTGTTTTCTTTAAGTTCAAGATAATGTTGCGGTAAAATGTCGGTATTAACCAAATCTTTTAAGAACGAGCAGTAACGTTCCAGTCGTAAAACTTCTTTTTCGCTTTTTTCAAGATTTTGTAAAGATAACAACTCGTTAAGTACCGATTCTTTTTCATATACTAATTTTGTTAAATTTATTTCCGTAATGAGTTTTGTGTTTTCCAAAAAAAACATCAGCTCTTTATTTTTTTTCTCTACGTCGGAAAGATTTTCATCTTTTATATAATCGTAAATTTTTGAGTATCCGTAATCCGAATTTTGCTTTAAAAGAGAATATATTTTAGGGTTGTCGGCATATTCTTCAACAAAATTTTTTAACTGATCGTTGAGTTTACGTTTGTTTAAACCGGACAAATTTTTTGAAACGGTTTGATATTTATATAAGTTGGGATAGTCTTTTACAGTGCCGATTTCGGTTAAATTTGACAGTTGTATTGATATCACTTTATCCAAAACCGAACGTTTTTTTAAACTGTTGACATAACTTAAAACGTTGTCAATAAGAAAATTGTTAAGTTCTTTGTTTTTATTTATTTCGTCAAGAAGTTTTGAGTTCTTATTATAAATTTCTTTGTTTTCGATACCTTTAACTTTAATTCCGTTTAACAGTGCAAAATATTCACATCCGCTTAAAACCGATGCTTGAAATAAATTGTTTATCGCTTTTTCTTTAATTTGTTTGTCCGTAACCGAGTTAAAAAAGGAAACATCAAGCGTTTCATCTATGATACCTTCGCCGTAAACTTCAAAGTCGGAGCTTTTCGTAAGAATGTTTAATATTTCGTATATCTTTTTTTGAGTGGAAAAATCGTTATGTAAATCCTGTATCCAAACTATAAGAGAGCCGTCGTTTGCGTTGAAAGAATCCGTAATTTTGGAAAAACTCAAAACTTTTTCGTCGATTGCGTTTATGCAAGATGATTTTTCCGTAACAAAATATCCGTCCGCAAACAAATATCCTGCGTTGTTTGCAATAAAAAATAATGCCAATATAATAGAAAATAATCTTTTCATATCTCTAATAGTATAATATAAACCCGTTAAAAATGAAACACTTTTTTTAAAGTTCCTGAAGCCATCCATTGTAAAGCCCCGCCTTTTCAAAATTTTCCAAAACTTTATTATATTCTTCTTGTGTAACTTTTCTGTTAAGTTCTTCAAATTGCGATGATAAGTTTGCCGTATGATATTGAGCCATTACACTCATATAAGTATCAGGCGAAATTTCCGTCGCTACGAATTCAAACGTTTTTTTTGAGCCGGCAATATCGTCAGGCAGAACCAAATGCCTTATTAAAAGTCCTTTTTTCGCCAGACCGTTACCGTCAAAACTTAAAATTCCTTTTTGTCTGTACATTTCTTTTATAGCCGTTCTGTTATTTTTTACATAGTTGTCAATTTTAGAATATTTTTTTGCCGCAACGTCTGACGAGTATTTCATGTCAGGCATATAAATGTCTATAAAATTTTCCATAAGTTCCAAAACTTCTTTACTTTCATACCCGCCGCAATTTGAAAGTACGGGAATTTTTAACCCTTTTTCCTTCGCAATAAATATCGTTTCGGCAACCATGGGATAGACGTGTGTAGGGGTAACCAAATTAATGTTGTGTGCGCCTTTGTTTTGCAGTTGTAGCATTTTTCCGGCAAGGATTTCGGTAGTAATCGTGTTACCGTTACCGAGCTGACTTATAGGATAATTTTGACAAAAAATGCACGACATGTTACAACTCGTAAAAAATACCGTTCCCGAACCGCAGGTTCCGGAAACCGGCGGTTCTTCCCCGTAATGCAGGTTTATGCTTGCCGTTTTAAAATTTTTACCCGTTCTGCACGCGCCCGTTTCGCCTTTGAGCCTGTTAACGCCGCAATTTCTCGGACACAAAGAACATTTTTCCATCAGTTTATAAAGTTTTCTTATATTACCGTTCATAGAAAAAAATACCGCTTTTAGTTTATGGTTTGTTATAAAAATTTACAAAGTAAAAGTTTGTTGTTTTTTTAATTTTGTTTTACAAAATTTTACATTAAACTATAAACTATTAACTAAAAATTTGTAGAGCAAATTTTTAATTTATGCCCATCCGGACTTGAACCGGAATCACCGGTTCCGGAAACCGGCACTCTATCCGATTGAGCTATGGGCATATTTAGTTATATTATATATATTTATTTCTGCTTTTTTCAAAAATTAAAGTCCTGTTTATCATATCTTTTATATATTCGGACTTCGTATAAATTAAAATATTGTTAATTATTTTTAACGCTTCGTTTTTATTGTTTAATCCGTAATATGATTCTGCCAGCAAAAAGTCTATCGTTTCGTTATTCTCTTTTTCTGACTTATAATACAATAACAAATTTTTTGATTTTTCGTAGTCTTGTGAAAGGATATAAATTTGAGCCAAATTGCAATAAATTTCAATATCGGTATCTTCTTTTTTATAAACAAAAGGTAACAGCTTTTCCTGCGCTTTTACAAATTCTTTTTTATTTTTATAGATTTCGGCAAGTAAAAGATTTACTCTTTTGTTTTCTCTTTTTATGTTACCGTTTTCCAGAACTTTTAATGCCTGCTCAACAAAACCTATTTCTTTATAGGAAACGGCTATGTTTATATAAACCGTTACAGGCATCTCTTTTTCAATGTCAAGCGCTTTTTGATAATAAACCAATGCGGTTTTATAGTTTTCCTGCAAGTTATAAATATCACCCAATCCCGTTAATGCGATAACGTTATTTTCGTCAAGTTCAAGTGTTTCTTTAAACTTGTTTGCAGCAAGCTCGTATAAACTGTTATCTTTATAAATTTCGCCAAGCAATAGCTTAATTTCAGTTCTTTTAGGATACAAATATTCTGCTTCCTGTGCAGCTTCTACGGCATCTTCAAACTTATCTAGCGTTTGGTACATTTTTGCCAAATTACGGTATAAGTCGTATTTTTGTTTTTTTGACAATTTAAAATCCTTTAACAATTCTTGTGATAATGAAATAATGCTTTCATTGTCGGATACGGATTGGTAATAAGATAAAAGTTCGGTTGCCGCATTTAATTTTTGTTTTTTTGTCTTTGCCGTTTGAAGAGTTGATAACAAAATTTCTTCTTTTTGAATGTCGGCAAAAACTGGCTGTGTATGCGTAAACATATACATGAAAAACAACAATAAAAATAAATATCCGAAAGTTCTAGTATAAAACATTTTTTTCTCTTCTTATCATCTCGTTTACTTTTTCAGTATTGTTATCATTAATTTGTAATAATATATTATAATAATATAAACTTTTTTCTTTGTTTCCAAGCATATCGTAACATACTACAAGTTTGGTATAAATGTCGGTCTTGTCGAAATTTACGATTCGTTCGAGGATATTTACGGCTTTATCGTAATTTTTTTCGTGCATATATACGATTGATAACACGTATAAGTTGAATGTGTTTTTATATTCGGTTTTTTGTGCAATTTGTCTTGCTTTAACGGCAGCTTTTTCCAAATTTCCGTATTTTAACAAACTGTAAGAATATAAGTTTGCCATATGAATTTCAAAGTCGGGTGCTTCATTATCTATATTTTCAAAAAGTGTAAGCTCATTTTTTAATGTAGATTGTTTTTCAACGGTCATAATTAACGATACGGCAATAAGCAAACTTAAAATAACGCAGACCGTTTTTTTGTTAAAATGTTTTATTAAAAAGGAACAAAAAGGTATTATCATAAAAATCAAAGGTATATAAATTCTATTGCCTTGAAAAAATAATCTTCCTGCAAAAAAGCTCATAATCATTAAAAAAATCGGAAATAAAAAACAAATTATTTTTTCTTGTTTTTTTAAGTTTGAAAAATACGAAAAAGCAAAACTTAAAATAACCGAAACCGTTCCGACGATTAATGTTTTTGTGCCGAAATATGACGAAAAATGTATGTCAAAAAAATATGCGGCAGCATAATAGTCAAGTATTGTTTTCAGATTGTAAATTAAATTCGATATATAATCGGAAGGTTTGAAAATGTTGTAAGATAAACTTTTGTATATTATGAGAAAAAACAATACCGCAAAAAAGTATGCCGAAGCAGTTATAAAAATTTTTTTGTCAAATTTTACATTTTCGATAAACATATAAAACAAATAAATCGACGGGAAAATTATTGCAATCTCTTTGGTAAACAGTGCAGCAATAAAGGCAACAAAATGTAATAACAAAAATCCAGTTTTGTCGTACTTTAAGTGTTCAAAGAAAAAAATTAAAGATAAAAGAAAAAAAATACAAAGTAAAGAATCGTTTCTTCCGGGAATCCATGCGGCTGTAAAAATGTTTATGGGATGAGCCGCAAACAAAAGTGTCGCCAAAATAGAAACTTTTGTACCGAAATAGTATCTTTTAAAAAAAAACAGTAACAATATACTACATAGTGCATGCAATAATATATTCGTGGTGTGCATTGTTGAAGGAGATTGTTTTATATAGTTATCAATCAAAAAAGATAAAGTTAAGAAAGGTCTGTAATAAGTTTTTGTCGTATCGCTTAAAAAAACATTTTTTGTAAAAATATCTTTAATCGAATAATCATTGAATGTAAATCTTATGAAACTGTCATCGTCTATCCCGCTGATATTATAGTTTATTGTTTGCAAATATAAAACTATGCAGAAAATAAAAACGATAAAATATAAAAATAAAGTTATAAATTTATTGTTTTTTAATTCCAGTAAATTGAAAAAGTTATTTTGTGTTTTTTTCATAAGTTTTTTTGATGATAAGTTCTTTTATTTTTTGGATATTTTTTTTGCCTGCGATAAAACCTGCATCCATACACTCAAAAGCTCTGTTAAGTTCTATTGCCGAAATATCGTTTACTTTCGGTGCAATTATTATGTCTGACATTTTTAAATTTATTCTATCACTTTGTTGCCCTTGTATATATATTGTTTGGAACAAAGAAGAAAAAACGTTATTATAAGAGTTTTTTGTAATATCGGCACTTACGGCAACGGTTATTATTATGTCCGGGTCAAAAAGTTTTGCAACCGATACCGGAATATTTTCCACAAGTCCGCCGTCAACCAAAAAACGTTGTCTGTAAGGTACGGGTTCAAACAGTCCCGGTATGGTTGCACTTGCACGTGCAGCGGGTGCGACTTTACCTTCTTTAAGAATAATTTTTTCGCCGGTTTTTATGTCCGTTGCAACACATGCAAAAGGAATGTTCAACTGAAAAAAGTGTTTGTCTCCTATATTTGCGCTTATATACTTTTCCATCCTTTCCGTAGATAAAAGTTTTTCCGAAAAGAGCATTTTCAATAAAGATGTAGTGCTTAAATTGCTGATGTCCGTCCATTTAATGGTTTCTGCCATTTTTTCTATTTCTTCTATTTTAAGTCCGGAACAATATAATGCTCCTACAAGTGCGCCTATACTTGTGCCGACGATCATATCTATTGGAACGTTTGCTTCTCTTAAGGCTTTCAATACGCCTAAATGTGCGAAACCTCTTGCGCCACCTCCGCCCAAAACCAAAATTATTTTAGGTCTGTTTTTCAGAGGTAGATTTACCGCCTTATAGTAAAGATGATTTTGTAAAAAAGTTTCCTGTTCAAAACAAAAAGCAGTATTATGAAAAAATAATACTGCCGAAAAAGCGATTATTAAAAATTTTAATTTTTTTTT
>JAZNAT010000210.1:0-26979 GCA_045586665.1 Endomicrobiaceae bacterium
AAAATAAAAAATAAATTTTTTTTCATAGAAGAATCTCCTGTTGCTGTATTTATTTTATATTGTCAAGTCAATCTTTATTCTATTAAAATATATTAAAAAAAACAATTTAAATTACTTTTTATTTTTAAAAAACGATACGGTTTTTTCAAGCCCCTGCGAAATTTCAGTTACCGGTTTCCAGTTTAAAATTTTTTTTGCTTTTGATACGTTCAAAAAACTTTTTTGCAGTTCACCGTTTCTTTTAGATTTATATATAGGTTTTTTTTGATAATTTGTGATTTTTGCCAACTCTTTAAACAATCCGTTTACGGAAAACGTTTTTTGTGTTCCTATATTTATGATTTCGTTATTTCCTTTTATCAAAGATTTTACGTTAGCCGAAACAACATCTTTAACATAAACGTAATCCCTTAACTGTTTTCCGTTACCGAAAATAAAAACGTCCTCATTTTTAAGCATCTTGCCTATAAAAATGGCAACTACGCCCGCTTCGCCGAACGGATCTTGTCTGGGACCGTAAACGTTTGCATACCTTAATACCGTATACTTCAAACCGTACAAAGCACTATATGCTTTTATATAATGTTCCACCGAAAGTTTTGCTACTCCGTAAGGCGACAACGGATTTGCAACAGCTTTTTCGTCCGGCGCTTTTGAGCCGCACTCACCGTAAATCGTTCCGCCGGAAGATGAAAATATTATTTTTTTTACTTTCGTACTTTTGCATGCCTGTAAAATATTTAAAGTTCCTTTTATATTTACGTCGGCATCAAAGCAAGGATCTTCGACAGATTTTCTTACGTCAAGCTGTGCGGCAAGATGAATAACGGTATCAAACTTTTCTTTTTTAAATACTTCATCTATCTTTTTTTTGTCACATACCGAGACTCTACAAAACTTTGCTTTTTTATTCACGTTTTTTATGTTACCGGTAGCAAGATTGTCAACTATTACGACTTTATGTTTTTTTTCAATAAGCTCGTCAACAATGTTCGAACCTATAAATCCTGCTCCGCCTGTAACCAAAATTTTCATTTCAATTTTCCCCTTTCGTTTATCAACATATAGTATGCAATAGCAACACTTGATTTATAATGTTTAACCATATTTTTATGTTCATCGTTTTCTTGTACGGGAACGATTTGTCTCGGTTTATCTTTATTCCAAGCATAATATTTTGCCTTATCGGACGCAAAATCGTAAACGACAAAATCATCTTTCGTCATTATGGAGCCTAACGCATTCGAAGCTATATTGTTTTGAGCGTCATCGGATAACAGATCGGTTCCGGTAGCCCAATAATCCGTATTTGACAAAGATAAGTTGTACAACGTCGGCAAAATGTCGGTATGAGAACCGACTACCGAAGTATCGACTTTTTTATTCTGTTTCAATTTTTCTGGTATATATAAATAAAAAGGAACGCTCATTTCGTCCAATCTTCGTTCAATAGAATACGTAAAAGTACTCCAAAAATTGTGGTCGCCTGTTATCGCAACGATAGTATTGTCCGCATAATTTGACTTTTTTAATCTCGTTAAAAATTCTCCGACTTTTTGACAGGAATATTGGTAAGTTGCAAATCTCATTTTTGAAAGTTTCATATCGCCGGTAATGTCTTTTTTTAACTCTTCGTTTATTTCCAAAGGATACGGTTTTTCATATTTACTCGGAAGCGAGTAAGGCGGATGATTTGACGTCGTCATAACGTATATGAATTTTTTGTTATCGTTTTCTTCCAGTACCTTAAATATATAATCGAAAAGATATTCGTCAAAAACGCCCCACTGGTTTCTTTCATATTCTTTAGGCATGGATCCCTCGCCTATTACTTTGTCAAAACCCACATTCGGCATATATGACGTACAATTTCGCCATCCGGAATTTCCTCCGTACATAAATGCCGTTTCGTATCCGCAGTTTTTATACGGCATGGGACCGGTATAAAAATATTTGTTATAAGCATATTTTGATTGACATAAAAACTGTGATAACGGAAGCCTTGCAATGTTTGTTATTGCGGATTCCAAGCTGCCTATAGTTCCCATATTACTTGGCAAGAACTTATAAAAAACTATGTCTTCGTCAAGATGCTTTTTAAATTCTCCCAACACGTTAAACGTGCCGCTGTTATAATGCATCAAGTCCGTACCTAACGACTCCATCATTATAAAAACAACGTTCGGGTTTGTTTCCTCTATATTTTTATTATATTTCGTTTTTCTTAAAAGAGATTTTTCAGGTTCGTTTTTATCTATTGAACCGATATCCGTATTTAAAAAATCGGCAAAAGCTTCAGCCATATTGTTTTGAGAATATCCCATTTTTGAAATGTAGTTTCTATCTTTTTCTTTTGACCTTGCTTCTATTGCCGCCTGTAAAGTGTATATGCCGTTTATTGCAACTTTATTTATAAACGTGTTCGTTGAAATTTCGGCATTATCGACACCTAGAGGAAAAAGTCCGAAAGAGCCTCTTGCCAAAATAAAATTTATTGCCAATAAACATATTGCAGCAATTATTTTTATATAAACTTTTGTTTTATTAAAATAAAAACCGAACAGATTTTTTTCAATGACTCTTTTCGTTAAAAAATACACGAACACGAAAATCAGTATAAAACCGACACCTACAAAAACTACCGGATAATTTTCGGCAATCGTTGAAAAAAGAGCTTGTGTATCATCTTCAAAAATACCGAACATCAATATGTTCATATGATTTTGAAAATAAGAATAAAAACCGAAATCTATACAGAGCAAAGTTATGATTGAACCGAAAAAGATTGTATAATAATATTTCAAACTTTTGGCAAACTTTATAAAAAGTTTTTGGTTACCTAAAAGCCAAAATATTATAAAATATAACGTTACCAAAGAATTTATATATGCGAGTACGGCAACGTCATACCTTACGCCCAAAATAAACGCGTTTATCAAATCCCCTTTATAAGGTAACAAGTCCGAAACGTTAGAATAATACAAAGTAAATATTATTCTATAAACCGTCATTATCAACGCGAACATTACATTCAGCGTTATTATTCTTTTTATAAATTGTTTAATCATATCAAAACTCTGACACCAAAATTACCGGACAACAGGAAGATTAAATGTAAAATTTAGTTTGCAAAATTTTTCGACATTTAATCTTCCGTTTCGGTTACATTATTTACAATATCCTATAACTTGCCTAGGCAAATTTTATTTCTGTTCGTATTTCAACGTTTTTGTAGTAATATCGGTTACCGAAGCCGGACCGAAAAACTGTATTGAGCCGGGGAACATATATCTGTCGTTCATCGCCCAATCCTGTCTTACTTTTTCAAACTCTTTAAACGGTTTGCCGTCAAGTTTTACCAAAGCTTTTTGTATAACCGGTTTTTCTTTACCTTTTCTTCTTTCTATATTCATCATCATCGTTAAAGGTATTCCGCCGCATTTCCAGTCCGACGATTTTTTAACGAGATTTTTTACGGAAGATAAATATCCCGACAATCCGTTAAGCGCAAGTGCTGCAGCATTATACCCCAAAGCATAAGTGTAATTGGCGTCAAAATTTGACGGAATGCCACATCTTCCTTCATAACCGAAGAAATGGTTGATTGTAGAAAATTTGCCGGAATATTTCCCGGATTTTTTCAATTCTTTCAATTTTGCCGAAACCATTTCGATAAGAAGTTTTTCGGTCTCAATCAATGAAACCTGAACGTTGCCGTGAGGGTCTCTGTCAAGCATCAACTGTGCGGCTATCGATGTCGGCAGCGACGTCATAAGTGAAGCCAAATTTTTGGGAAGTTTTGAAATAATAAGTTTAGATTTTTCTATACCGGTCTGCAGCTTGTTCAACTCTTGTTCGTTATCGGCAATTATGTCGTTCAAACTTGCAATAAGAGATTTCATTTCCGGTATAAATTCTATCAATCCTTCAGGTATTAAAACCACTCCGTAATTTTTACCTATTTCCGCTCTTTTAACGACAATGTTTGCCAAATCGTCAACGATTTGTCCCAAAGTCATTTTTTTTGCAAGCACTTCTTCACCGATTAAAACTATGTTAGGCTGAACTTTAAAACCGACTTCCAGCGTTATGTGGGAAGCGCTTCTGCCCATAAGTCTGATAAAGTGCCAATATTTTCTTGCAGAATTTACGTCTCTGCAAATGTTGCCTACAAGTTCGGCATAAATTTTCGTTGCCGTATCAAAACCGAAAGACGTTTCAATGTGCTCGTTCTTCAAGTCACCGTCTATGGTTTTAGGTACACCGATAACGCAGACATCGGTATTTTCTTTTTTCAAATACTCTGCAAGAAGAGCGGCGTTTGTGTTGGAATCGTCTCCGCCGATAAACACGAGAGCGTCCATTTTATTTTTAAGTATAGTTTCTTTTGCTTGAGCGAACTGTTCGGGAGTTTCAATTTTGGTTCTGCCGGACTGTATCATGTCAAATCCGCCGGTATTTTTGTAATTCGCGATAACTTTATCGGTAATTTCCATAGTTTTGTTTTCCAAAATTCCGGAAGGTCCGCCCAAAAAGCCTATAAGCTTATTTTTTTTATTGGCATTTTTCAGTCCTTCCAACAACCCGAAAATAACGTTATGTCCTCCGGGAGCCTGTCCTCCTGAAAGAACTACGCCGACGGTAACTTTCTTTTTTGATACGGACGGATTTTTACCGGCTTTAAATTCAGTTACCGGCATACCGTAAGTTTTTTCAAAAATAGCTTTTATTTTATCGTAATCGGCAACCGATTTTGTAGCTTTACCGAAAGCCGGTTTAATGTTCGCTATACCTTTTTTCAGCACGGCAGGCAGTACCGGCTTAAATTTTAATCTTTCCTGATGAAGTTCAGACATAGTGCAATTACATTTTTGTACCATAACAAAAACCCTCCAAATTATAATAACTTTTTTATTATACTATTTTTTGAACCAAAAAGCTTACAATAAATATTTAATTTTAAAATTTTCATTTTCAAGGCACAGTTAAAGCCGTCTAAAAGAGCAAACAACGAGATTCCCGACTACAACATTCGGGAATGACGATAAGAATATTTATGTTTTTGATTTTCAATTCCGAAGTTGCGTCTAAAGCTAATTTGTCAACGGAGGAATTGGAAAATCAAAAACTAACGAAAAGATTCCCAACTACAACACTCGGAAAAGACATAAAATGGAAAGATTTTTTCTTTTTGAAAGTGCCTTAGGAACTGCTTATGAACGAAATATTTTTTAGGCAAGAATTTCACACTTCTAATTCTTAGGGCGACCGTGTTCGTGGTGTTTTCCGTTTCCTTAGGTTGTTAGGAAAACACAGCCGTTGCGCGGATTGTTGCCGCTTTGCGGCAATCAACCGAAGTTGGAGCCCGTGCCTAAAAAATATGAGTGAATAGTTCCAGCAGGGATTCAATCCCCTGCACGGAAAAAAGTAAAAAATCTTTCCATAATTTCAGCAAAATGTCATTAATCGCCGTGTTTGTAAATATGTTTCCTTAAAAATTGTCCGGTGTAAGAATTTTCTATTGTCATAATCTTTTCGGGAGTTCCGAAACCGACGACTTTTCCGCCGCCGGCACCGCCTTCCGGTCCCAGATCTATAATCCAGTCGGCAGTTTTTATAACGTCCATATTATGCTCTATTATTAAAACCGTATTACCGGCATATACAAGTTTATGAAGAACATCCAACAGTTTTTGAACGTCGGCAAAATGCAGACCTGTCGTAGGCTCGTCAAGAATGTATAAAGTTCTGCCGGTACCTCTTTTCGAAAGTTCGGTTGCAAGCTTTATCCTTTGGGCTTCGCCTCCGGACAACGTAGTGGAAGATTGTCCGAGTTTTATATACCCGAGCCCCACCTCATTTAAAGTTGAAAGAATATTTTTAAGTTTCGGTATATTTTCAAAAAATTTGACACTTTCTTCTACCGTCATATTCAAAACTTCGTCTATATTTTTACCTTTATATTTTACCTGTAAAGTTTCTTCGTTAAATCTTTGTCCGCCGCAAACGTCACACTTAACGAAAATGTCCGGCAAAAACTGCATTTCTATCTGCAACGTTCCGTCTCCCTGACAATTTTCGCATCTGCCTCCTTTGACGTTGAACGAAAACCTGCCGGGCAGAAACCCTTTTGCTTTTGCCTGCGGAGTTTGTGCGAAAAGGTCTCTTATTATTGAAAATGCTCCCGTATAAGTTACCGGATTTGAGCGCGGAGTTCTTCCGATAGGGGACTGGTCAACTATTATCACTTTATCTATATTTTCAAGTCCTTCAATTTCCTGATGTTTGCCGGGTACGTCTTTAGCTCTGTACAATTTTTGTGCCAGCGATTTATAAATTATGTCGTAAACAAGAGTTGATTTGCCGGAACCTGAAACTCCAGTCACACAAACAAAAAGTCCCAACGGTACATTAACGTTAATTTTTTTCAAATTGAACTGCTGTGCTCCTTTAACGCAAAGCCATTTGTTGTTAGGCTTTATTCTTTTCGTTACAGGAATCGAAAGTTCACCGTTAAGATATTTTGCCGTTATTGAATTTCTATTTTTTAACACTTCTTCCGGCGTTCCGTGTGCAACGATTTTTCCGCCGTGAACTCCCGCACCGGGGCCCAAATCTATCAGATAATCCGACGTTCTCATAGTATCTTCATCGTGCTCTACTACAATTAACGTATTCCCCAAATCTCTTAACGCAGTCAATGTTTTCAACAGTTTGTCGTTGTCTCTTTGGTGAAGCCCGATGGACGGTTCGTCCAAAACGTACAACACGCCAGTAAGCCCTGAACCGATTTGTGTGGCAAGATGTATCCTTTGCGCTTCACCTCCGGACAACGTCGAACTTTCTCTGTCCAAAGCAAGATAGCCCAGCCCGACATTATTTAAAAAATTAAGTCTCGCTTTTACCTCTTTAAGTATCGTTTTTGATATTATTTTTTCTTTGGCGGTAAGTTTTATATTTTCAAAAAATTTTGAAGCATCAAGTACCGACATTGCCGTAACGTCCATAATCGATTTGTCGTTTACAAGTACAGATAACGCTTCTTTTTTCAGTCTTTTACCTTTACATACGGGACAGGTTTTTTCTACCATATATTCGGAAAAAATCGCGCTGCGTACAAATTCCGATTCTGTCTCATTATACCTTCTTTGCATATTCGTAAGCACGCCTTCAAAGTCGCCTTTACCGTACAACAATATGTCCTGCTGGTTTTTTGCAAGTTCTTTCCAAGACTTGTTCATGGGTATTTTATTTTTTTTGCATACGTCGTACAAAAGTTCGTAATAGTACCCTGCCCACGAAGATTTCCAACGGTGCGTTCTTGTCGTTACCGGGTTTGACCAAGCCTTTAAAGCACCTTCTTCTACCGTTTTCGTTTTGTCAGGAACTATCAAATCTTCGTCTATTTCTATTTTTTTGCCTAGCCCTCCGCAGTCGGAACAGGCTCCGTGCGGAGTATTAAAAGAAAAAAGTCTCGGTTCTATTTCGGCAATATTTATGCCGCATTCTATACATGCATAATGTTCGCTGAAAATTTTTTCCCTCTTTATATTTTTATTTTCGTCGACTACGGCTACGGAAACAAGACCTTGCCCGTGTTTTAACGACGTTTCTATTGAAGACGAAATTCTTGATTTATTTTCTTCGTTGACTTTTATTCTGTCAATAAGAATATCTATCGTATGCTTTTTGTACCTGTCAAGATTTATGGTTTCATCTAGACCGTAAATTTTTTTATCTACTCTTACTCTGTTGAACCCTTCTTTTAAAAGTCTTGCAAAAAGTTCTTCGTAAGTACCGGTTCTGCCTTTTATCAACGGCGCAAAAATATATATCATCGTATTTTCGCCGAAATTCATAACTTCGTCGATTATCTGCTGCGACGACTGCGGGCTTACTTTTTTACCGCATTTGGGACAATGCGCAACTCCTACTCTTGCAAAAAGAAGTCTTAAATAATCGTAAATTTCCGTAACTGTACCGACGGTAGAGCGCGGATTGTGAGACGGGTTTCTTTGTTCTATTGAAATTGCCGGCGACAACCCTTCTATTATGTCAACGTCGGGCTTATCCATGAGGTCTAAAAATTGTCTTGCATAAGCCGACAACGATTCTACGTAACGTCTCTGTCCTTCCGCATATATCGTATCGAAAGCAAGCGAAGATTTTCCGGAACCTGACAGTCCTGTAACTACTACAAGCTTATTTTTCGGTATATCAATATCTATATTCTTCAAATTGTGCTGTCTCGCACCTCTTATTTTAATTATGTCCATAATCATTTTCTGCCGCCGCACAAGTTACTTAAAACGGCAAAATCCTCCGTAAAAATTTTAACGGTTAATATTTATTATCGTATCTTTTTTGTAAGGAAGTTTATTGGGGTAGTCCGTCGTGAAATGCGTTCCTCTGCTCTCTTTTCTCAACATTGCCGATTTTACTATGATTTCTGCAACTTCAACCAAATTTTTTACTTCCAAAAGTTCAATACTTACTTTAAAGTCTCTGAAATGGTTTTTAACTTCTTCTTTTACCACATCCAACCTTTTTAATGCCATAGCAAGCCTTTCGTCCGTTCTTACTATAGCGACATAATTCGACATAAGCCTTCTGATTTCTTCCCAATTATGAAGCATTATCGTCGGATCTCCCGAACCGGTACTTTCGTTGACAAAGTCTTTGACTTTATCGTTAAACTTTATATCTTTCAACATCCGTTTCGATTTTTGATAAGCAGGTTCCGCAAACACAAGCCCGTCAAGAAGAGAATTTGAAGCAAGCCTGTTAGCCCCTTGCAGACCGTTGCAAGCGTTTTCTCCTATTGCAAACAAGTTGGCTATAGTCGTCTGTGCATACTCGTTTACCGCTATTCCTCCGCAACAATAATGTGCCGCAGGAACTACCGGTATCATTTCATTAGCCATATCTATACCGTAAAACAAACATTTCTCATAAATATTGGGAAACCTTGTAACGATAAAATCTTCACCTCTGTGTCTTATATCCAAATATACGAACTTGTCTCCGCTTTGTTTAAGTTCGGTATCTATCGCTCTTGAAACTATATCTCTTGGTGCCAAATCTTTTAAAGGATGATATTTGTTCATAAACGGTTCGCCTTTTTGATTTTTCAATATTGCGCCTTCGCCTCTTACCGCTTCTGAAATCAAAAAAGATTTTGCAACCGGATTGAACAAACATGTAGGATGAAATTGTATAAACTCCATGTTGGCAATATCGGCGCCGGCTCTGTAGGCCATAGCAACACCATCACCCGTAGCAACGTCGGGGTTTGAAGTGTATAAATACACTTTCCCCATACCGCCGCAAGCAAGAACGACAATTTTTGCCAAAAAAGTTCTCACTTCCGATTTGAGCGCATCATAAACGTAAGCACCGCAACACTTTTTATTTTCGTCAACAATCAAATCGATTGCCATGTGGTCTTCGTATATCGTTACGTTATCGGTGTTTTTTATGTTTTCCACCAAAACTTTTTCTATTTCGTTTCCGGTAATGTCTCCTGCATGAAGAATTCTTCTTTTACTATGTCCTCCTTCAAGCCCCAATTCAAATTCGGAATCACTATAACTTTTTTTTGTAAACTTTACACCCAAATTAATAAGTTCTTTTATTCTTGCAGGAGCGGACTTAACTGCAATTTCAACTATTTTTTCGTTACAAAGTCCGTCACCGGCAATAAGCGTATCTTTTATATGAGATTCGAAAGTATCGTTTTTATCGGTAACACATGCTACTCCGCCTTGTGCTTTACCGGTTGAAGAGTCAAACAATTTTTTTTTTGTTATAAGAGCAACGGAACCGGCATTACACGCTTTTAACGCGAAACTTAACCCTGCTATACCGCTGCCTATAATTAAATAATCCGTTTTTATCATTCTTTTATCTTAAACCATCCGGTAAGTTCGTCGAGCATATTTTTTGCTTCTTCCGTTTTACCGTTATCAATCGCTTCTTTTATCAACTCTATTTTTTTTCTGTCTTGCGAAACGGCCGTTCTTACGTTTTCTACGGCAATTTTCATATTATTTGCAAGCTGTTTGGTTTCATCTTTTTTTCTATGGTGCACGTTTACGGAAAAGTTACCCTGAGCAAGTTTTTCGGTAACCTTTTCAAAAAAGTATATAGGTCCTACTATTCTGTGAAAATAAAAAACACTTTCTGTAAGAATCAACACGGCAAAAAGAAGCGTTACCCAGAAAAATCCGCCCGTATAAGTTCTTATAAAATTCTTTACCGCTCCGGCACTCAGCTGATCCATACCTGGCGCATTTAAAAGAGAGTCCAAAAAGATGTAGTATATTAAAACTGCAAGCAGAGCAATAACCGACGCCAAAATCAAAAGATATTTTATTTGCAGTTTCGGTTTAACGAAATAGCTTTTTCTTTTTTTGGTCATTATTTTTCACCTCTTTACTTTTTACAGACGACGTTATCTATAAGTCTTACGCCACCCGTTTTTACGGCAACGGCTATCACAACTTTTTTGTCGGTATCAGTTGCCGGCTGCAAAGTATCCGCATTTCTTAACTGTACATAATCTATTTTACTTCCGGGAATTTTTAAAATATTTTTTACAAGCTCTTTATTTATACTTTCAAGTTTTTTCCCTTCACGGAACTTTTGTTTTGCAACACACAACGACTTATATATATTTGCCGCCTCTTGTTTAGCTTCGTCGGATAAATAAGAATTTCTGCTTGACATCGCAAGACCCGATTTTTCTCTTACAATAGGACATCCGACGATTTTCGTTCTTATATTCAAATCTTTAACGGCTCTTTTTATAATTATGTACTGTTGATAATCTTTTAATCCGAAATATGCTTTATCCGGCATAACCGTATTTAACAATTTTGTTACGACCGTGGCAACACCTCTGAAATGCGTCGGTCTAGTAACGCCGCACATAATTGAAGACAGTTTTTCTACCGTAACATAAGTTGAAAAATTTTTATCGTACAACGTGTCATCGGTCGGCAAAAACAAAAAGTCGACCTTGTTTTGTTTACAGATTTCAATATCGCTTTTTATCGGACGCGGATACTTATTGTAATCTTCGTTCGGGGCAAACTGTATCGGATTGACGTAAACCGATACTACCGTAACGTCATTTTGAGATACGGACTTTTTTATCAAAGAAATGTGCCCCGGATGCAGTGCGCCCATTGTAGGAACAAGACCTACCGTTTTATTTTTCTTTATAAAATTCAATACTGTTTTTTGTAGCTCGTCCGGCGATTTGATTATTTTCATTTGTACGTATTACCTTCCTGCGGAAAAATTCCTTCTTTTACTTCTTTACTATATTGTTTTGCGGCTTGTTGTATAACTTGTGCAAGATTCGCATATTTTTTTACGAACTTCGGAGTAAACTCGGTAAACATTCCCAACATATCGTCGCTGACCAAAACCTGCCCGTCACAAAATCTGCCGGCACCGATACCGATTGTCGGTATATCAAGCTTTTTCGTAACGTTTTTAGCTATCGTTTCGGGAATACCTTCCAAAACTATCATCGATACGCCTGTTTTTTGCAGCAATAAAGAGTCTTCCAACAACTTTTTTTGAGACTCTTCATCACGACACTGAACTTTATATCCGCCCATTTTTTCTATCGACTGCGGCATAAGCCCTAAATGTCCTACTATTTTTATACCTTCGCCGATAATAGCTTTTACGGACTCTATAATTTCAGATCCGCCTTCCAGTTTTACCATATCGGCACCTGCAAAAATAAGTTTTTTAGCGTTTTCAACCGCAAGCGAGACGGAATCTTCGTAAGATTTGTAAGGCATATCCGTAACCAATGCGACTTTATTTTTGTTCGTCCCTCTTGATACGGCCTGCGTATGACGTATCATGTCTTCCATCGTAACAGATAACGTATTTTTATAACCGAGTTTCGTCATTCCTACGGAATCGCCTACCAAAAATATATCTATGTCGGATTCCGACATAATTTTTGCCATGGTTGCATCATAACACGTTACCATAACTATTTTTTCTTTATTTCGTTTCATGTTTAACACTTTTTCCAGCATTTTTTGGTCCTCTACCGAAAATTTTGTTCATATGATTTTAACTTTTTGATTATCTCAAGTCAACAAGCATTACGAAAATGTCAGCTGTCTTTTTTAAAAATTTTATAATTTACAGTCCGTTTATTGAAATCAAACGGGTTAAAAGCCGACGCAGCAATCAAAAACCATCCGGTTGACGACGATGACGCCACCCATGCACCGTCTTTACCTCTAGGAATTTCCCATTCGTGTGAAAAAGACGTAAAAACCTGTTTATCCTGCGGTTTTTTTGAGGTATACGGTAATGCCTTGTCCGGCATATCAACCAAAATCGCAGCGTTACGTACGTTGTTTAAAATGTTTACGGCTTTTTTTCTGTACTGTTCGGCAAGTGCTTTTTTGCCGACACTTTGTGCATAATCGGACATTACCTGTAACGCCGTTATGTGAAAACATGTACCTTCAAACCATATCATCGTATAATTTTTTTTACGCCCTTGCTTGTTCGTAAAATCGTAGCCTGTAATTTTCATATTTTTTATAGAGTCGGTAACAAGATAGTTCTCTTCGGCAAACTGCATCATTGAAAACGGGTTTATACCAAGCTCCTGCAACCTTTTCGGAGTAATCGCGGGAATCGCCCAGGAAACGGTATCTAAAGCGTCGGTTTTGTCCACTCCGTTTTGGTTGTATCCCATATTGAAAGTCTTTTTCTTTTTATCGTATATTAAGCGTACAAGCCACCTTTCAATATTGGCAAGTTCTTCATTTATATCTTTTATGGCAAAATTCGCATCTTCAAAATATGATTTTATACTTTTAGGTCCGTTATAATAAAAATCTTTTACCATTTTCAAAACCGCGTAATGGTCAACGACATTTTCTGTAGAATAGACTTTGCTCCAATCAGGCGGCTGCCATCCGTATCCCATACTTGCGGCACCTTTTTTACCGTCACTTAACTTATAATGATTTATTTCACCGGCCCACTTTAAAATGTCTATAACGAAAGGAACAAAATCAGTTTTTCCCGTAACGGCGCTGTATTGAAGAGCCGCAATCGCCACCCACATATTAGGTCCCAAATGAACTCTGTTACCGTCTATACCGTGCGACAATCCCCACCTTTTTCTCGGGACATCGGTTCTATAAGCGTTACATAAACCGGTATGTCCTCCTCCTTTTACAAGATAAAATTCTCTTTGATAAATTCTTAATATTTTTTCGGTTTTTTTATATTGCCCCGCCAAAAGGTAAGAAAGTCCGGCTATTGTCGTATCATACAAAAAAGACTGTGTTTCAAGTACACCGTCTTTGCCGGGAACAAAAGTTTTTGTAAAAACGTCGTAAGTATAGTTTGAAGTGTTTCTGAAACTTTCTATAAGCCCGTTAACCGATGACGTCTGCTTATCAAAAAAGTTTGCCGTCCTCATTTGGAGTCTGTAATAATCTTTTTTCATCAATTCGCCTGAAAAAGCTTCTCTGTACGGTCTTTCTACCAACTCTACGGAATGTATAGTAGACCAAAAAAAGAGAAAACTTATGATGAAAGAAAAGAATTTTATTTTCATATTAAAAAAAAGACACTAATCTCTTATTTTATTATAAATAAAAGAGATTGTGTCCTAACGAAAAACTTATAAATAAAAAATTAGTTCGTTATCGTTACCGTTACCGTTTTTTCAACACCGCAACTTGCTAACGTTACCGTTCCGCTGCTTGCAGGTGTTACTGCGGTAAATGTCACAATCTTTGAGGTTGTATTATCAAAAGTTCCCAAATTGCTCGGAGAAACGGACCACTTAACAGGCTGGCTTACTTCTTCCATTTTTATATTCTTTATAACGGCTTTCAACTCTTTCGTATCACCGACATTCATTATAATTTCTCCTGCCGGCTCTATCTGTAAAATCATAGTGTTGTCTACAAGTTTGTCCCTTTTAGTACAAGCAACAAATCCTGCCGAAATCAACAACAATAAAGATAAAAACAATATACTTTTTAATTTCATAAATACCTTTTTGTTTATAAACTAAATATCAAACCTTGTTTTGTATGTTACCATTACACCATCACCGTAAGTATCAACATTAAACTTTTCAAAAGCATATTTTTTAGACTCTTTCTTTGCAACAAAATATGCATCTACTACGGCAAAAAGCCATGTTGCAACGGCAATACATCCTAAAATTCTTGAGGTATTCAAATCTTTTTCATAATCGTCGTAATAAGAAGAATCTTTTGCCCCCAATCTCTCATAAGAAACATAGTCTCCTTCGGACTTATTAAGATAATAAAATGCTCCGAAAACCGATGCTGCAAAAACGCCGAACACTATCCATCCTTTAGTTTTTTGATTGTTCCATCCTTGTCCCCAACCTGGCATTACTGCAGAACGTATAGCCGCGTTTGCTTCCGTATACTCGGAAAAATCACAGGTTAAAGTACACGCGTTTACATTAGCGGTATTTAAACCGTTTAATAAAAGTACGCAAATGATAATTGATATAATTTTTTTAATCATAATTATTCTTTAACAAACCTTATATCATCCAAAAATACGGTCCCGCCATTGGTTTGTGTAGCACCGACGGAACCGTCCAATCCTAACGAAAAAGCAATTGTATATTCTACATTACCTACGGCAGTCATAGGAATTTCAAACTCCTGCCATGAAGAACTTATATCGCCTGCACTTATGGCTCTTGAAACGCTTGTTCCCGGTATGCTTATCGTAAAAGCACAACCGTAATTCAAATTACCTTTCAAACAAAATTTCAAACTTGTATAGCCGGCATCACCCAAATTAATTTTACCTCCGACTTCTTCCCTTGCCATAAGACCGAATCCGAAAAACGTTTTAGCCGGATTGTCGGCATTTCCTACCCAAGAAAACAAAATACAATTTCTGCCGGACTTTACACCGCTCTTGTAATCAAATAGAAGGTTAACTTTATTCCAAGTATCACAATACTGATCGGTTGACCATTCCTGAGGAGCAAGAGAGCCTTTCGTATTTATCTGGTCATCATAAATATACCACGGGTTAGGCCATGAATCTATTTTTGTCGGCTGACCTACCAACGCATGTATAGGATATCTTTCGCATGAAACGAAACATACAGCAAAAACAAAACTTAAAACTAATAAACTAATCTTATTTTTATTCATACCTTATTTCATCCAAATAAACGGTACAACCGTTCGGATTATCTTTATCTTTAAAAACTATACAAAAACCGCCGAATATTGAACTCAAATCGGATTTGGACAAGTTTATTGTATATTTTTTCCACTCTGTCGTCAATTTAACCGGGCCTATCCATGCCACGTCCGAATCGCTGTTAATTTTACCGGAAATGCCACCGACCTTAGCTTCCGATATCACTTCGCGACCATGGTTTCCTTTAGCCCAAAAAGTAAGTTTAGTCGCTCCGGTCAAATTGTATCCGCCTTTTTTGTCGCCCCAGTTGTTCGGCGGATGTTGCCAATAAATACCGGCCCAACTCTGTAATCCACCTTTTTTATAAACCATTTTTATACAATATTTGCCGGAATAACTGTCTCCGTTATAAGAGACGTCAACCTCAAAATTTGCAATATTCCCCATCCATCCGGAAGGCGAATAATGATTTTTTTTAGACTGAAAATCTTCATATACGTAAAAAGGTTCAAAAGAACTTGCCTGCTGCTTATCTTCCGTAATCTTATTTGTACCGGTATTAACGACCGTACCTTTCGGAACACAAGCACAAATAAAACTGCTAATCAAAACAACCGAACATAATAAACTTAAAACCGATATTTTTTTCATTTTCAGTTTATTGTCTTCGCAGCGGCAGACTTTATTTTCTGCCGCTTACGAAAACAAGAACGTCAATTATTCATAAATTATGTCGTCCAAATAGATTATAAATCCGTTAGGATTATCATCTTTGGATGCAGCAAAACAGAAACCGCCGATGATGTGGCTCAAATCTTTTCCATCCAAATCTATCGTATATTTCTGCCATTCTTTCGTCAATTCTATAGGTCCGATAGCTGAAGAATCCGAATCCGGATATTCGCCGGTAATTCCGCCGATTTTAAATTCTGCAATTTTTTCTCCGCCGTTAGCGCCTCTTGCCCAGAAAGACAATTTCTTTGCGCCTGTTAAATCATATCCGCCTTTCTTTTCTCCCCAGTTGTTTGCCGGCTGTTGCCAGAAAATACCTGTCCAACCTGCGCCTTGCGTCATTTTTGCGCTGTAAGTAATCTTTATGCAAGTACTTCCGCTTCTGGGTGTTTCAGTGCAAGCCTGATTAAGCTTCAAGTCTCCGAAATCTCCCATCCATCCGGAAGGTGCAAAATGATTGTCTTTTGAAGCATTTTCAACATAAACTGCAAATGCTTTAAAAGAAGGGTCCGACTTTTTTACTTCTGCTGCCATTTTTTTAGGTGCAGCAAATGCAAGCCCTGCAATTCCCAGCATGAAAACAGTTGCTACTACCAAACTACTTACTCTTTTCATTTTCTATCTCCTTTTTGTTTTTTTTGTAGAATATAATCTACACTTGTTGATTTTGTTGTATTCTTATCGCGATCTTCCTTCAAGATAAGAATTTCCACTCTTCTGTTTTGTTCTCTGCCGGCACTGGTTTTGTTAGTAGCGACAGGGAACCTTTCTCCGTGACCCACAGTAGAGATTCTATTCTTATCAACACCAAGCTTGATTAAATAGTTGGCCACCGATCTTGCTCTTCTTTCCGACAAACCTTGATTGTAATCGTCGGAACCGTAACTGTCCGTATGACCTTCAATACTCAAGTTCTGTTTGACGTAAGAATTCAATATTCTTGCAGCTTCTTTAAGTATCTTATCGGCACTTGCTTTTATGTTTGTTTTATCAAAGTCAAAGAGCACTTTTGATGAGAACGACAATTTCAAACCTTTATCGGTTTCTTCTACCTTGAGCTCAGGCGTAATCAATCTCACCTTACATATATTAGACTTTGCTACATTGCCGAAAGTATCACTTGCACTTAATTGAGCATCATATACATCATCCGGCAAATATCTGTTTTCAAAATCTTTCCCGTTCCATTTTACAGATTCCGGAGGTTCTCCGTATCCGTTAAACGAATAAACTATTTTTCCGTTCTTATCCAACAATTTTATTTCCCATGTCGCTATACCGTTATCATCGTAAGCCAACGGATACAACGTCGTTTTTTGTCCTTTGGACGGCATTATTATATCCGGATCCAAACTTAACGATACGGTAGGAGCAGTTTCGTCTATTTCTATTCTCGGTTTTGTTCCGAACTTGAACAAACCTTCAAAAATAAGTCTCAAATAAGTTCTTACTTCGTCAAAAGTTCCTATTTCACTTCTTGAAGAATAATCTCCGTCTATACTTTTCAATATATACAAATCGGTTTTTCTTCCGCCGACATAATCTACTCCTGCAATTATACATTTGGTAAATTCTCTTGAAACCTGAGCATAATAAACTTCGTCATAAGTCGCTCCGAAGTTTCTGTTCCAGTCTTCAGGTCCCCACGCATCTTTGGCATAACCTATTTTAAATTTGTAAGGTCCGGTATATACGGACAAATTGGTTTTAAAGTAGCCGGTAATTTCTTTCAAGAAAACTTCTTGAGATGTGTAAGGAGCCGACATCGTAGCAACGTCTTCTCCGACTTCAAAATCGTACAAAACTTGAAATTTGTCAAAAAATATTCTCGTGAAAAAATATAATGACCCCAAATACCTGTCGGTAGGGAATGCTCCGTAAACGGGACTGCCTGAAAAATTTTCCCAAATAATATGATCGTTTTCATCTCTGTATATTTGTCTGTCGGTTCCGCCCAAATATCTTGTAAGTTTAATCTGCGTTGCAAAAGTCAATAAAGAATCTTCCTGCGGGTTCAAATTCCACTCTTCAATAGTATTGGGTTCGTACAGATAAAACCACGTATCTGGCGTAGGGTCATAAGTAAAAGTAAACGTAAATTGATCGGTATCTCTGTTATCCCATCCCGTCTGAGGATTTCTCCACCATACCCAAAACGGCTGGTTCGGACCTCTCGCCTGAGTCAAATCAGGTCCGTAACTGCTTGCAGAAGCAGGTACCGCTCTCAACAACGGTTTTCTTAACATATAAGCAAAATGTCCGGTCAAAGAAGGCGCTATAGCCTGTTGAACGGACATATCAAACTGTTGTTTGTTTCCTGCAGATATTCCTTCATACAAATATTTTAATGTAACGAAATCAAACCACAACATTTCCGGAACCGACCATTTTGCCGCTCCGCCGAAAGCATCCGACATGACCGTTTTATCCTGCTTTATTACATATCTTGATCCGTTTGTACCTTCACCGTCGTTAACAACGGCATCGACGTAGTCGTATCTGTCGCCTATTCTGAAAGGTCTGAACTTTCCGCCGACTTCCAAAGTGGTACCTTCTATATTGAAATCGGTGCTGAGTTCTACAGTTCTCATTCTTTCGTTTTCGTCGCCGTAAGGTATTACATGGTCAACATAAAACAAGTTCAAATTGCTTCCGAAAATATCGTTATATTTCAAATAAAATCCGTCTTTATAATCGGTAATGGCTTCACCGTACTGAAGTTCGAACTTACCGGCTGCCCCTTCCATATTCAACTGATACCATTCCGGCACAGATCTTCCAGTTATTCTTAAAAGATTGTACGGGTCGGTCTCCGCCTGATATATATCAAACAGATCACCTTCATACTGCCAATTATAATGGAATTGGTTTCTGTTATAAGACAACTGTGCCCAATCGTTATGTATTTCAACTCTTGCAGTGTTCCACGAAAACTGAGGAACGACTTGCGAAGAGTCAAACATTCTGTGAGGATGGTTTACCGTAGTCCAGTATCTTGAAGCATAATCGGCAATAAATTCCAAACCGAACTGCGCGCTTACCCAACTGGCAGGTTTAAATGCAACATCCAAAAAAAGTGTTTGTCCCCAATGATCTTTCCAATCCTGATTTTTTAAATCCTTTCTTGAACTGTCGTATCTGAAATGATTGTTAAGTCCGTTAGGTATAGTAAACCAACCGTCTCCGAGTTTATTAAAAATACCTTCAAACAAAAATTCGGCTCTTACGGCAATATCGTAAACGTCCAAATATTCGGCTTTAACAAAGCCAGGCGTTTGTCTGAAATCATTTCTAAACTCAATGGCGGAACTGTTTGCCATAGAGATAACGGGGAGCAGGAACAAGGATAAAGCGGCGATAATAAATATTCTTTTTTTATTCATTTTACCAGCCATACGCTTTAATTATATTTTAAAGCAAAATAAAAGTCAAGCCTTTTTTAATATTTTTTTAATATTGTATTTTCTTACAACATTTTTGTTTCTTACCGTTTCTTTCGTTTTCGTATCCGGCGCAAACTCAAAAATTCCGTCAATATCACTCGGTAATCGATCTCCGTCAAAAGGTTCGTAAACAAAAGCTCCTTTTTTATTTTTAATATCGAAATTTTTAAGTTCATCCCAAATTTCAAACTGAGTTTTTTTTGAATTGTTGGTATATCTGAAAGTTTTTATTTTGTTTTTCGTGTAATAAGCTATTGAAGAAGAGAGTTGATGTTCCGGAGTAATAACGAAATCGTATCCGTCGTTTAAAAGTTCAAGTGCAAGTTCTTTATAACCGTGAAAATAGTTTGTAGCATCGGCAACGGCAGCGTTGTTTGAAAATTCGTACAAAGGGACAATCGTATATTTTGCATGAAGTCCGACCAAAACAGAAACAATGACATTAAAAATTATCGCACCGGTTATAATATTTCGTTTTAACTTTCCGCCTTCAACAAAATATTTTGCCGCAATTATTGAAAAAGTAAAATATGCCGGTATCGGCCAGTTTCCGCCGGGAAGTCTTTTAAGTGCCGTAACGACATAAAACAAAATTACGGGTACGGAAAATGCGGCAAGAAAAATCTTTTTATCGTTTTTTGAAAACAAATATTTTATACCTATATATAATACGGGGAAAAACAAAATGACGTTAAAAACAAGCGCCTGTGTACCGAGATACTCGAAAATATAGTTGAACCTTATACCTTCGTTTGACAAGCCGTGACCGATTTGGTAAGCAAAAGATACCCAGTCGTGCTGCCGGTTCCAATATATTACGGGCATAAAACATAAAACGGAAATTATTACGGCAATATACAACTTATAATTTTTTAACCAGTAAGTTTTTTTTGTAAGTACCATATATATGAACAAACTCATAACAAAAAGGCAAGCCGTATATTTTGAAAGCATCGCAAGACCGAAAAACAGTCCTATCAAGTACCAGTAATTGTCGTTTTTCAAATCATTCAATTTCCAAACATAATAAGTTGCAAGCGATAAAAATAAAAATACGGGCGTGTCGGGCGTAATTATTATTGATGCGGTAAAAAGTATCGGCATGGAATGAAGTATTATTACAGCAGCCGAAGCCGCAGTCTCGTTATTGAAAAGTTTCATAACGAGTTTCCATAACAAAACGCTTAGAATTACCGTAACGATTAGACTTGAAAACCTTACTGCAATTTCCGAGTCCGAAAAAACGGTAGTAAGTTTTATAAAATACGCAACCATAGGAGCATGGTCGTAATAACTTAACGCCAAAAATTTAGACCATAACCAATAGTAAGCTTCATCGGAATGAAGCGCTATTTGAGAAACGAAAAGTTTCCACGCTATGGAACAACATACGAAAATTACCGTATTTCTTAAATTAAATATCTTTATCACAAAATCCCCAAACTATTAACCATATAATGACTAACGATATTGCCGCAGGAAGAACGGTTTCCGGTATCATGACGTTTTCATAAAAACTGTATTGCAACAAGTACGTAAAATGAAATATGCATAATGAAAAAAATACGGCAACAAATAAAGAACAAATTCTTATTATTCTTAAAAGCGGCACTTTATAAAGCAAAGAGACAACAACAAAAACAAACATATAAAAACTTAACACGTACTTTAACGGAGTATATGCACTATAGTTATATAAGAAATAAAACGGTTCAAAAACATATCTTAATATCGATTGGTTTCCTTTCACATCATGAAAGACAATTTTTGTCTTAGGTTTTTCTTTTATAAGTTCAAAAACCTTTTTATCGTTTTTTTCTTTTACCAGTGTCCAGACATTTGTCATATATCCTAACCCGTGCCAGTCGGTAGTTCCTGCCATAAACAAATTGTTTGCATTACAAACATCTATAATTTCTTGTCTTGTCTTTTGCGAAATATATCTGTAACCGCAATTATAAATTTCAAAACCGTCTATACCCCAGTTTACAAGCTGCTGCAAAGAAGGATAGTTCCATTTCCACCAGTGCGGCATAACGACCAACATATCTTTGGAATGTGCCAAATCCGTCATTTCTTTTATCGTTTTCTCTTTAAAATCGCCGTACTTAAACTTTTTCTGCGATAACAAAAGAACCGATACACCTTCTTTAGTTCTTATTTGTATACCCGGGAAAATATGTTTCGTATCGAAATCGAAAGGTATTCTGTCATAACCTTTTGTGTTATCGTGTTCGGTAATAAAAAAATCGGTAAAACCGTGCTTTTTGTGAAACTTTATATTTGAAGTTACGCTTGAGATGTTATCTCTTGAACAAACGGTATGCGAGTGAATGTCAACTATTTTGTATCCGTCAATACCGGTTCCGGAAATTTTTGGTCCCGGCAAAGGAACGATTATAACTGTGCATATTACGGAAACGAAAAAGAAAAAAGAAAACACACAACTTATAACGGTATTTTTCAAGCCGAACTTTTTACTTTTACATAACAAAACGGTAACCAAAACAATCCAAACAGACCATGAGATTAACGCAAAAACATAACCGCTGCGTTCCATAGTAAGTATATAATAGGCAAAAGAATAGAACGGTTCGATAAAAAGTCTTATTATCGGCCAGCACAGAAATATATTATTTA
Organism: Endomicrobiaceae bacterium; assembly: GCA_045586665.1. Taxonomy (GTDB): domain Bacteria; phylum Elusimicrobiota; class Endomicrobiia; order Endomicrobiales; family Endomicrobiaceae; genus Ruminimicrobiellum. Next base: position 22,023 of record JAZNAT010000210.1, read on the forward strand.
ATTTTTCACCTGTTGAAATATCTATAATGTTTGAAGAATATGAGGCAACGTTTGATATCACCGATAACAGTATCAACAAAACAAAAGAATAGACTCTTTTCATTTTTTATATTTTATTTCCTTTTGGAGTCGGAAACGGTTTGTGCGGGCATATCTATTGCAAGACCGAACCTTGAAACTCCCGCTTTTTTAGCTTTATCCATAACTTCAACAACCGTCTCGTATTTGATATCTTTATCGCCTTTTATAACGACGGGTCTGTCCGGATACTTTTTTATTTCATCTTTAATGGCTTTTTCAAAATAAACTTTATGCATCTGATTTTTGTTCAAATATATAAATCCGTCTTTATCTATTGAAACTTCTATAATTTTATCTTCGGTTCTTTCGGTAGCTTCCGCCGATTGCGGAAGATTTATTTTAATTTCATGCTGGGATAACATAGGTGTAGTTATCATAAAAATGATAAGAAGCACCAATACGACATCCGTAAAAGGAGTGATATTTATGTCGGAAACGACTCTTTTTCTTTTATTGTTCATCTTTAAGTACCGAATCTATAATTTCTTTCAATGCCGATACGGTGTATTCCATATCGACTACGAACTTGTCTATCGTTCTCGTTAAAAAATTGTACGCAACAACCGCAGGAATAGCTACGCACAGACCTGCCGCCGTTGCAATAAGCGATTCCGACACGCCGCCGATAACAACTGAAATTCCGCCTGAACCTGCCAGAGAAATGTCGTGAAAAGAACGAATAATACCCAATACGGTACCGAACAGTCCTATATATACCGCAATACCGCCTATTGTGGCTATAAAAGTGGTATAGCGTTCCAGTTTTACGACTTCAACAGAAATCGCTCTTTTCATCGCCTCTTCGACGTTTGAATTGTTAGTTTCTATAAAACGTCTTATACCTGCGGCAATCGTGTTCGATACGGGCTTATTAAGTGTTCTGCAATATTCAACCATATACCCGTAATTTTTTTTCCTTAACGAAAATTTCGTTTTCAACAGCAAATCTTCAATGTTGATGTCGGCCTTTTTTTTAAACTCGAAAATTTTCAATATTATAACTGATACCGACATAACCGAAATTACAAACAAAATATACAGCGTCCATCCGCCCATTGACAATATTTCAAAAAAACTTTTACCTTCGAACATATTATATGCCTATCCTTTTTTATTAAACTATATTCCCTGCGACCATGACGGAGTAAACGAACTTCCGGACATATCTATGAGTTTTCTTTCACCGGTTCCGTCCATACCCATAATATATATTTCGCTTTTACCCGAACGCGTCGACGAAAAAGCTATAAATCTTCCGTCGGGCGACCAGGTAGGATTTTCATTGTTACCCTGATTTTTTGTAAGTCTTACGATTCTTTGTTTGGGCAAATCGTACAAAAATATATCAAACGTTTTTTCAAGTTTCATCGTAAAAGCGATTTTGTCTCCTTTCGGCGACCAGGTAGGAGAATCGCAATTGCCTTTTGTCGAAAGTCTTCTTAGATTTCCGCCTTCAATATCCATTATATAAATCTGAGGATACCCTGCTCTGTCGGAAATAAAAACGATTTCTCTGCCGGTAGGTGAAAAAGCGGGGCTGGTATCTATATATTTACCTTCGGTAAGTCTTCTTATGACAGTTCCGCTTTCATCCAAAAGATACAAGTTCGGATATACGCCTCTTGATAACGTTGTAACAAGCGTTTTTTTATCCGGAGAAAACGATGCCGGAGAATTCAAGCCCTGTATCGTCGACAAAGCTCTTCTTTTATTTTTTAAAATGTCTATTACAAACAAGTCAGGATTATTATATAAATAAGAAGTATATATTATCTGAGTCGATTCCGGCACCCATTTTGGCAGCACGTTAAGTCTGTTATCTTTCGTAAGTCTTCTTAAATTGTGCCCGTCATAATCGACGACATAAATTTCTTTAAATTTGGTACTGTTGTTTATAAAAGCTATTTTCGTACACGCTACACCTTCTTCACCGGTAAGTCTTTTTACCACTTCGTCGTTTATTTTATGTGCGATATACCTGTAATTGTTGACATTTTCATAGTATCTGTCTTCCCAAATAAGCTGCTGACTTTCTATATCGTAAAGTTTTACGTCAACGTTAAGGACGGTAGAATCTTTTATGGAAAGCGAGCCCGTAAGCAAAACGGACACATTTTTGGATTCCCAATACTCAAACTGGGCTTCCAAATCAAACTTGTAAGAACTGTTTGCAGCAGCAACGTTAAAATGTCTTGATAAAATAAGGTCGGCTTCCAATGCTTCTTTAAAGTTTCTGGAAATGTTCATTTCCTCATAAAATCCGTTTATCGGAACAAAGTCCGAAAGTCCGATACTTGCTCTTGAAGCTTTTGACGACAACGATAAATAAACGTCGTTTTGTGCATAAACCGGTACACTAACTGCGGTAAACGACAAACAAAACAAAACAGACAAAATCAAAAAGCTAACGTGTTTTAAATTCAAAATAAACTCCTAAAGTATCTTCGGTATAATTTTCCGGTAAAGGCGGGAACGGATTTGCAAGCTCCACCGCTCTTAACGAGTTCTGATCAAAAAGTTCGTCTTTTGAACTTTCCGATATTTTTACGTCCAAAACGTATCCGTCTTTATTAATTTTAAAATAAACAACCGTTTTTAATGCTGAGGTTGTTCCTGAATCATGCCAATATTTTCTGATTCTTTTAAGTATCGTATTCGTATAATAAGAAAACTTAAAATTTTTATTTTCCAGCATTATGCCTTTGGAATAAGACATTTCTGCCGAAGATTCGGCACTTTTTTGTTCTTCATGGTCGACCGTTTTTTCTTTCGGTTCTTCCGTTTTCTGTTTCAGAACTTCCTGTGCCTTGTGTGTTTTTTCTTTTTTCTTGTTTACCAGAATATCATCTTTGGCAACTTTTTTCTTTTCAACGACTTTCTTTTTTTTTACTTCAGGCTCTTTTTTTTTGACGGGTTCCGTTTTTTTTTCAATTTTAATTTCTTCGCTAACCGTAGCAGGCGAATAAAAAGATACGTCAAAAGGTACCTGAATAAAAATATTCTTTTTAGTGTTTTTGTAAGTAATCGCAAAAAAAACGACGCTGTGCAGCAATACGGATAAAATGATGCAAGGAACTATTGCCAAATTATTTTTTCTTATCATTTGTATAAATTTTTATCTTTTCTTTAGCGGTAAACGCTTCGGCACTTTTAGGATAATCCTGCAATATGGACTGAAGCATAACTATCGAATCTTTTTTCTTGCCCAAAAGTTCCAAGCATAACGCCATTTTAAGCCTTGCGGAAGACACGAACTCTGAATGCGGATACTCTTTTTCTATTTTTTTGTATTCTTCGTAAGCATCCGTCCACTTATTTTGAGAATATAATGATTCTGCTATATAATACTGTGCCTGAACGGCAAGGTCGTGGTCTTTATACTGTTTCAAAAAAGATTTGAACCCTACAATAGCAATTTCATATTTACCTAAAAGAAAATCGTTGTAAGCATTTTCATACAGTTTGGACGGCACCTGAATGTCCGACGATTTTGCCGATGAAGAACCGTTCTTTTGCTTCTTTACGAGTATTTCCAAATCTTTAACCTGCTGCGACAAACCGGACATTTTTTTATAAAGTTCCTGAACGGAAGCCGATGTCGTTTCGGCATCTACCATATTTTCTTCGTACTTAGAATAGACCTCCGCCTGTCTTGCTTCCAAATTGGCGCACTTTATTTGCAGCTTTGCAACTTCTTTTTTCAATTCGTCGATACCGGACTGTTCAACTGTCGCACAAGCTGCAAAAAAAGTTATTAAAGGTAACAATAATATTATTTTCTTCATATGGAAAACTATTATTTTATCACTTTCGTTTCAGCTCTTCTGTTTTTTGCCCAACCGGCTTCGTTATGTCTTTTGTCTGCCGGCATTTCTTCACCGTAAGATACGGTGGCTATTCTGTTAGGATTTATTCCCATCTGAACATAATATTCTTTTACTTTTATCGCTCTTTTTTGCCCTAACGCCAAATTGTATTCCGTAGTACCTCTCTCATCGCAATGACCTTCAATTACTATATTGACTTTTTCATTCTTTTTCAAAAATTTGACGTTCTCTTTTATGGCGTTTAAAACATCGGCAGAAATTGCGCTGCTGTCAAAAGAAAAGTATATGGTTGATAATGCCGCAGTAGATTCGGTTTCAGTGCCTCTGATAGACGGTTCCTGCGAAAATTGTTCAGGTTCCATTAAAGCCGCATTCATATCGCTTACTTCCGTACCGGTTTGGTCAAGTTCTTCTTCCGGCGAAACCGTTTGTTTTTTCGCACAAGCGCTGGCTATCAAACATAACCCTAAAAAACCTACTAACAAAAAATTTTTCATTGCAATCTTCTCCTATTTTCTATATTTTCCTTTCCTGAAATCCACTTTTTTTCTCTTAGGATTATATATAAAATGTTTCACTTTTGTCAACCTGAAATTTTGATTCTTTTACACGGATTTTTTTATTTGGTTTTTATAATAAAAAACTTTCGATATTTTAATATTTTCAAGTTCGTTTTTAAAATCGTTTTTTGAACCGTTCGTATAAAGTTTATCTATTTTATTTATACCTTGAGCCGACAAGTACTGTCGTAAATTACCAAAGTAATACTTATCGTACTTTATTTCATTAAAAACTATAAAATTTTGAATCTTTGACATCTTTATATGTACGGTTACATTTTTTTCATTTTCAAAAATTTTTATAAAATTATTTTCTTTAAACGGATTTGCCGACATAACGCAAACGGCAAAAAACAAAAAACATAAAATTTTTTTATTATTTTTTAATTCAAGCATACCACAAATACAAAAATAGTAAAAAAATATTAATAAAATACAGGGGACGGTGACATATACTGCGGAAAAAGAAATATTTGAAGCAAATTTTAT
>JAZNAT010000211.1:0-32323 GCA_045586665.1 Endomicrobiaceae bacterium
GGAGAACAAGCGATAGGGTATGCAAGCGGTATGGAAACGTTTATGGAAGGATTAAAAGCAGGCGAAAGTGCGATAGTATGGGTAAACGGCGACCATTACATAACGGTAAGCAAACTAGAAAATGGTAATTACACAATAACCGACCCGAACGTAAGGAAGGGAGAAGCAGTAGAATACAGCGAAACGGGCTTAAAATCGGTATTAAGCGGACAGGTGGGAATAGACGCACAAGGAAAGGAAGTAGGAATAAGTTATAACGCGCAGGGGCAAGACGGAAAGATAAGAGTATTGAGTGCAAGCGAAGGGTTAAAGGAACAGGTAAAAGAAGGCAAAGCAGTAGAGATGAGCAAAGAAGAGATGGTAAATATCTTGGGAGCAAGAACGGAAACAAGAACAGGAACAAGAACAGAGACAAGAACAGGAACAAGGACGGAAACAAGAACCAGGACAGAAACGAGAACCGGGACGGCAACAGGGACTGCTACTGATAGTGAAGGGAATACATATACATACACATATGAATACACATATGAAGTGGAAGTAGAATATGAAGTGGAAGTAGAGTATGAATATGAAGTAGAAGTGGAATATACATACGAAGTGGAAGTACCGGATGAAGAAGCGGAAGTAGATGCGGAAGCGCAATCATCGATGGAAGAAGCAAACAGGCAAGCAGAAGAGGCAGCAGCACAAGCAGCAATAGAAGAAGCGGTAAGACAGAGAGAAGAAGAATTAAGACAGATGACACAAGAGCAAGTAGAAGCGAGTGAAGAATTCATACAAAAGACGGCAGAGCAAGAAATAGAATCGCAGATGGATGAGAAGAAAGAAGCAGGAAAAGAAATAGAAGAGACAAAAGAAAAAAAAGAAGTAAAGATAGTAGATAATGAAGAATTGAATAAAACAATAAAGACATTAGAAGATGCAGGAATAACAGTAGGAATGGATATGAGTAATCCTGAAGCGGGATTGATAGTAACCGGAGATAGAATAGAAGGCGAAATACCGTTAGGAGCAATAGGAGATGCAGAAGCGATAGACGACTTTGCAGCAGATTATGCAGCAAGTGACGGAAGTCCGTTTACGTTCAGTGAACAGGCACCTACACCCGGAAGCAACGGAAAACCGACGGTAATGGTAAATGGAGGGAATTTACCGCAAGGCGGAGTAGCATTAAGCACTGTAGGAGATATGGCGACATTGGTAGCAAGAGACAGAGTAGCAACGCAAATAGCAGAAGGTTTAGGTGACGGAAGTACTGTAACGTATATTCCCGGAGAGAATGGACAAGCTGCTGATTTTAGTGTAAATACAGGAGTAAAGGGAGCTGATGGAAAAAATGTAGAAGTAAAAGTATCTGAAGTATTAGGAAACACAGGAAATAAAGATGTAAATGGACAACAGAAAAAGGTAAATCAATTTGTACAAAATGTACAAAATGCAAGAGATATAACAGCAGGAGTAGGTGGAGCAACAGCGACATATGATGCTGCAAAGAATGACTTTAAGATAAATACCGGAGTACCGGGACAAGGTGATATATATACGGCTGATGTAACGAATGGTAAAACAGGACAAGACAGGACAGATAGAATAAATACATTCGTAAGTACAACAAACGTAACATTACAAGCAACAGCAGGAATGCCTGGATCAACGGCAACATATAACAAAGATTCAAATGATTGGACGATAACTACGGGATTGAAAGATTCTAAAGGTAAAGACATCAAAACGACTGCAAGTGATATATCTGCTAACGGTGGAGTGGATACATTCTTAAATGGATATAATGCAGTAAAAGGAGCCGCAACAGGAATAAATGGTGCGGACGGAACAGCAGTAACAATAGGTTATAATGCTCAAGACGGTTGGAGTATAAATGTAAACGGAACAAATATAAAAGCGAATGAAATAGGAACAACTCAAGATGATATAGATGCTTTTGTAACAGGATATAAAACTGCAACATCTGCGGCAGCCGGAATAAATGGTGCAACATCGAGTTATAATGCAGGTAACAAGAGTTGGGAAGTAACAGTTCCTGGTGTTGGTAGTGATGAACCTGTAACAATACCGACTTCGGATATCGGAAATACAAAAAGAGAAATAGATAATTTTATAGCAGAATATAATACAGCAGCACAAGTGGCAGCAGGAATACCGGGTGTTACAGGAAGTTATAATGCAGGTGATAAACAGTGGGTATTAACTCTTCCAACCGGTAACGGACAAACAACAGATACAGTTTTAGTAAAAGATATAAGTTCTGCTGAAAGTTTTGTGAATGGTTATAATACAGCAAATGCTTTAATTCAGGGAAAAGATGGTGCATCTCAAAGTTATAATTCACAAACAAAGAAATGGGAAGCAACAGTTCCTGATTTTGGTGTTGAAGGTACAACATCAGTATTGGAAGTATACGATGATAACAATATACAAGTAAAAGAAATGAGAGATGAAAATAATGAGATAATGACCGGAAGAGCTACTGAAACAATGATAGCAGAAATAAATGAAGCATTAAGAGCTGCTACGGATACGGTTGGAGATATGTTTGGCGGAGATGTTCTTAAGAGAGTACAGCAAATAGCAATAACGGCTGCTCAATCATTAATAGATAGTGATTCTATGACAGCCGTAAAAGATTTTGCATTTGGTTTGTTGGGTGTATCACAAGAAAAAGGTGGAGTTGTAATAAATGAAGCAGAAGGAACAATGACACAATATAACAGTGACGGCTCTTATGTTCAAGTACAATTGAATGCAGATACAACCGTTAGTAGTTTTAATTATGATACATTGAGGAATATGGCAGAAACTGAAGGATTTGACAGAGCATTGGATTATGCAAAATGTTATGGAGCCGTAGACACTATAACTGCATATGATGAAACAGGAGCAGAAATATATACGGCAAGAAATGTCGGATATTATGAAAGAGACCACTCTATTGCTTTGGAATATACTTTTAGTCAAGATTACGAAGACCAAATATATTTTGTCGATGTTCACAGCGGAGATAAGAAAGTTGTATTAGAGAACTTTTATGCTGACGATAATGCAAAGAAAGAAAGTGCAATCGTATATAGTGCAAAACCTGATGTTCCTGTTACAACTGATGGAGATATGGCAGTTGGAACAATAAGCAAAACTCAAAAATATACAGCACAGAATGGTATGACAATAAATGCAGCAATAACAGGATTAGACAGAGTAACGGAATGGAGTACAAGAACAGATCCTGAAACGGGTGATACAGTACAAGTTGCAAAATCTGTAGATTTTCATTATGGAACAGTAGTTGGAAATGGCTTCGTAATGACTCAGGAAAGTTTAGATGGCAGACCGAGCGGATTTGAGGAAGCTGTTATAGGTCCGGATGGAACCGTAACTGTAACAAGACATGATTTGACTGATGCATATTATGAAACAAAACAATCTCCACAACAAGGAGGATCTGGTCCACAAGAAGATACATTGGTAGACGAATATAAACATATATTAGATAATGTTACAAAATTGAAATTACAAGGCCATTCCGAGTTATATAGCGGATATTCTTATGTAGATAACAATTGGATAAATTTAGGAAAAGTTCAGACATTTACATATAGTACTGCTTCTCCAAATTTGGTAAACAGACACACATCTGATGGAGATGCAAATATAACTGTAACAGCAGAGTTTTCAGGAACAGATTGGAGATATCATAGACATGTTGTACCTGGTTCTTTAGAAAACAAAGTTACAATAGTTTCTAAATCAGGTGAAAACAAAGTAGTAACGACATATGATGCAAATGTAATTTTGGATAATAATTTAAAATATAAGCAATCTGATCTGGATACATTGGCGAACCGAACGACATTGGTATATGACAGTAATGATAATCTTATCGGTGGGTCTTTATCGTATAAAGCAGGAAATAAAATGTCGACAATGTTAGGAGTTGGACTTACCGGAGACACAATAGAATTGGATAATGGTTTTGATTATAACTTTACTATTCAAGATGGACAAATAGTTAGTACTGATCAGGCAGTTGTTATAAGCGGTACATATACAAATATTGTCGATGGAGTTGAAAGTACTGGAAGAATAGAAAATGGAACATTTGTACTAAATGAGTATGGAATGGTAGGTGTAAGCGGTAAAGTTGATATAGATGCCGGTAATTCTTTTGGCTTATTAAAAGGATCTGGTGGAAAAAACAATGAAGATACTACAATTCCGGATGCCAGCGATACCAGAGCAGTTGTTTTAGAAACAGATGATAGGTATATAATAAGTGACGGAAGTATATCTTTAAGAGGTGGAAGTTTAGTTGCATTTGGTGATGGCGCAGTATTTAAAACCGGTTCAGATTTGTTTAATACAGGAAAGATAATAGATGGTAACTTGGTAGTATCTTATGATGATGAAGGAAATATGCAATTTACTGCAGAAGATGGAACATGTACGGCAGAAAGAACAGATGATACTGATGCAGGAAATGTTACAACCGTAAACACATACGATACGGAAGGAATAGTAAGTAATGTCCAAACAAATAATGATACGGGTGCAGTCTTATCAACACAATATAGGCAGCTTAATCCTGAAACAGGTAATTATGAAAAAATAAGAGATGTAAACGGTAGAGAAACACCTATAGTAACATTGACGGCAAATCAATTAGGAGATACCGGATTCGGATATATTATAGATGCATTGGGAGCAGATGGTCAGGTAACGTTGACAATAGATCCAAACGGATTAGTAACATGCACAACAGGTGCACAAGTTTATAAAACGATGGGAGTAAACGGAGCCGAATCTTTTGGAGTATTGTATACAGGATTAGAAGACAATGTCGGTACAACACAATATCAATATAGAAACGGAGATGAAAGAGTTGCATTGACATATGCAAACGGTGCATATTACGGAATACAATCTAATGTGTTAAGAGAGCTAACATTTGAAGCAGATGAACATGGAACAGTGTTATCTTTCAGTTTTGATGATGCTGAAGGATTTGAAAAAGATCCGGAGACCGGAGTATATACAAAAACAATTCAAGATGACAATACAAAGAGAACGCTAAGTATATATGGAGATCAAGAACAAATATATTCTTCATTCAAAATAAGTGAAATATTAGTAAATGAAAATTGGGAAACTGTAACGGATTCTTTGAGAATGCCGGATGGTAGCGGTGAATTGGTATGTATTAGACTCAGTAACGGACAAGATGTTTATTATGCACAACAAGAAGACGGAACTTGGGGTACCGGTGATGAAATGAAAGTCGGTAACTTTACTGTTCGTATAAATCCTGAAACTAATCAATGGGAAATGTCAAATATTAATAGTGTATACCAATTAAGTTCAACTAATGGTATATTTAGTACAAAATTGACAAGTATTTATTATAACGAAAAATGGTTAACTGTAAACGATACAATAACAATGCCGGATGGTAGCGGTGTATTGGTAAGTGCAGTTCTTGATGGAAAAGATACTTTCTTTACATTAGAAGGCGGCAATTGGACTAATAGTGAATCCGGTATGCAAGTAGGAACGTATACTGTATCGAAAAATGCTGACGGTGTATGGACTGTAAAAAACAATAACACAGAATATTTGTTGACTGTTGATGAAAATAAAAAATTTAACTTAGAACTTAGTAATATAAAATATGAAGGCAGTTGGGTAAATGTAAATGCTGTTGGTTATGTACCGGATGGCAGTGGAATGATAGTAAATGCCGGAAACAAATCGTATTTTGTTATGGATAAAACAGGTAAATGGATTAAAGCTGCTCAAGATACTGAAGTTGGTAATTATACTTTTGTAAGAGAAAATGGCGAGTTATTAATATCAGACGGAAATACAATGTATTCTTTAAGTTTGGGAGATAACAAGAATATAATATTTGATATTGCTCAAATTCATGATATGACAGATGATAATTGGTATAAAGTTAATTATTATACAACGGCTCCTGATGGAAGCGGATTGGTTGTAAGTGCAGATAAAGACGGAACCGAAACATATTATTCGTTTAATGCAGGTCAATGGGAAGCAGGAGATAGTTTAAAAGTAGGTAACTACACATTAAGCAGAGAAGGTGATTCATGGATATTTGAAAATGCAAATCATAATTTGAAATTTACATTATCTGTCCAGGAAATAGAAGGTAAAAATGTATTTGTAACAGAATTTAATTCCTTTAGATTAGGAACAGGAGATGATTGGTATAAAGGATGTGCATATACTCAGGTTCCCGGAGATGGCTCGTTAATATTAGGTTATAGTGAATCCGGAGATTTTTATTTCTACTGCACGATAGATGAAAATAATAATGTAGTACAAATACCTGAAAGCGGAATGGATGTAGGTGATTGTAGAGTAGAAAAAGATGATCAAGACAGATGGATATTTACAACACAAGCAAATATGGGTGTGTTGAATGGTAACGGATTAGGCGGAGAAATATTAAGCGGTACATTCTTGTTAACAAATACTGAAAATAGTTTTGTGTTATTAACAACGGATGAATATAAATTAAAATATACAAATCCTAATAATAGTGAAAAAACAGTATATCTGGAAAGCGGTGCACAATTATTATTGAACAGTTCCGGAGTAGTAGTGTATGATGGTGTGCTTAGAATCCCGTCAGGAACAACAATAAAAATTCCTGCAAATACCAAAGAAGGCGGTAAAGGCGGAGAAACACCGGATGCTACAGGAACAAATGCAAGAATAACAAGATATTCCGATGGAAGTTACGATGTTACGGATGGAACATTAAGAATATCAGGTGGAAATTTTATAGTAGAAGGTATAGGTGCAAAAGCTAAGGCCGGCTCTACTTTCTGGATGTCTTCTTCTGTATATGTATATGCAACGGGAGAATTAACATACGATGATGAGAATGGTTGGAAAGGCTCTTATTATACCAATTATTTTTATCAACAAGTATATAGTTATAAAAAGCAATTAGCAAATAGTTTAGGAGTATCGGTTGGTGATATTTCTTGTTCTGTATCCGGTTCAGGCGGATATTATAACGGTTATATAAATAATTATGCTTATGCGGTTAGTAGTCAGATATCAAATTCTAACTTTAATATAACTGTAAAACCGGGTTCAACATTCCAAGGTGCAACATATACCGGAACAAGTAATGCTGTTATTACTTACAATCCAAAAACAGGACAATTAACTTCAAATCAAGATTTAACTTTTGCAAGAACAATACAGGGAACAGCAAAGTATCCGGGAACTAATAATGTTACTTTAACAAAACCGATAAATGAAACTATTAATATTACCATTAAAGCTAATGATGTAATAGATGTTTCTTTATCCGGTATGTTGGGTAATTGGATGTCAGAAAATAATTATACAGGTTTTACAATGCCAAGTTCTTCAGGTACACAATTTAAAGTAGGTGGTCAACAAACAAATGTAACGAGTATTGAATTTACATATGATGCTACGACAGGTAAAGCTGTATTGGCAGAAGGTACAAACATATCTTTAATGCTTTATGTTGATTCTGCCGGAAACAAATATACAACTAAACCGGAAGGTATAGATACTGTTGAATTGCCGGTAAGTATAGTTGGCGGCAGTATTGTAGCAGATATAGATCCTGCAGGTCAGCTAACATTTGCAGGTGCAAATATAAGTGTTGATGGTTTTAAAGGAACAACAAAAGTATATGGCGGAAATCAAACTGAATCACAAGAAGATGCATCTATAGTTATGCCGGGAGCAGGAGTACACTTTGAAGGTGAAGCGGATTTCCATGTTGTTACAGACGGTGAAGGAAAAGTTGTATATGATGATAACGGATATTATAGTATAGAAATTGAATCATCAGGTGTTTATTTCGGATGTGTAATCGGGACAGAAGGAACAGTTGTTGGTTTATCCGTAGATGCAGTAAATGCACAAAATTCCGTTCTTACAAACGGTTCTCATTACGAAACTGTAATAGATGGAATTGTTCGTAAAGGAAATGTTACAGACGGCGGAATGATAAATACTCCATTGGGTTGGACAACAGCATATCAAAACAGTGACGGACAATGGACAGCAGGATATGATATTAACGGACATACAGGAACATTTACATGGGAAACAGATTTAAGTGATTATTTCTTAGGTACATATTATCCAGGTTTTGAAGCTAAAGAAGGAACGACTCTTGATTTTTCGGGAATAGAGGTACAAGGTAACATCCTTGATGGTGCAAGTTTGGTAGATGGCTATTTAGCAAAAACAGGTCAAGAATATTTAGAAATAGTTGCACAAGAGAATGTTGACGTACCCGGAACTTATGGTTCTTCATCTATACCTGCAGGAACAATATTACAAGTTTCAACAGCCAGATATGAAAGAAGAGACGAACTTATGGGTTGTACTGAAGTTGTAAATGTATTACATAATGCATACGGAGGAACAACTAATATAAGTGGCGGTACGATTGTAACTTATTCTACTTTTGATGGTAGAACAATAACAGAAAATTTAACAGATGCTAATATAGGTATTGAAATCAGTGCATTGGCTGCATTAGGCAGAGAATTGGATGGTGCAACTTTTGGTGTATCCGGGAAACATTCAACTGTGGATTATTCTAAAGAGGGATTAACACAGACAGATTTATCTGATGTTCAATGTGCTGTGACATTAGATGAACATGGTCATGCATGGATTACGGCTGCGGAAGAATTCGGAATATCTTTTGATAACGGAAACGGTCCACAAAACTATATTGTACAAAAAGGTGCTGTTTTGTATGTTTCTTCCGGTGAAGAAGGAAACAGTATTTCTATAATTGATGGAACCGTAAGATTAGAAAATGTAAATTATGGTCATAATGACAAAAAAGGTGATGAACCACAAGAAGAACAACCTACATCAAATGATAATCAGGTTGCAGCAGGTGAAGGTAGCGGTGTTTATTATATGAATTCTGATGGAGACTTAATAGCATCCGGATTAATGTTTAATGTAAGCAGTTCAAGTTTAGTTTATCATTTATCGTTGGCAAATGTACAAAGTAATTTTTATATGGTTGATGAACAAACAGCTCAAGTGTTTAATGAACAATTAGCATTATATAATTCGGGAGATTATGATCCAAATAATTCTTTATATACAGCAGATGGAACGATAAATCTGGATTATACATTTAATACGACTATCGGTGGCAGAGATATGATAACATCATTCGAATATAATAATGGTGCTTTAGGATTACATTATGATGTTGATATGTCACAGTATGTCGGCGTTGATATTCAGACAGCAACAGATGATTATTTGGCAGGTAATTTAGATTTATTTGATTATCAACAAATATTAAGAGCTAATGAAATAACAGAAGAAGATCAAGAATATATTGTAAGTCAGTTTGAACAAGCCGGTAATAATTATAAATCAGCACTTTATAATACAAGTAAATATAATCTTGATGAATCTAGAATAGAAAATTTAACAGAATTGAATGATATATATATGAGAAGTTTAGATGCTATACAATTAGTATTTATGTATAGTACCGTTAGTGATGCAATAGTTGAAAGAGTTCTTTCAATACAAGAAAGTGTAAATAAAGCATTAATTTATGTTAGTCAGTATGTAGTGACAGCTTTAGATGCAGCTGCCGATATATATGTGAAATTTACTAATTTCTTAACTTATACCGGTGATTTAATGTATGGTTCTATGATGAATTTAGCATATTTATCAACCACCTATAGTGATAGATTTACTGCAGCTGCGGTAGATGCTAAATTGGCCGGTATGGGATATAGGATAGAAAGAAATCCTGATGGAAGTTACAAAAAAGATGAAAATGATGTTTATGTAATAACAAATTTCTGGGGAGAAAAGAGTACGGAAGTAACAGCTACAGAAGAAAATTTAGCGGCAGAACGAGAAGCGGATGCTCAACATCGTACAGAATTACAGACAGAGTTAGATGGTATTGATGACGAAATAGCAAGACTTGAAACAGAAATACAAACCAGTAAAGATAATGTTGATACTTATGAAGATTTAATAGATGAAGAACAATATAAAATTGATCATAAATGGGATGATTGGAGATGGTTGCCTTGGAATCATGGAGCTGCCGCAGATATAAGAAGAAACGCAGAAGCAGAACAAACAAGATTGAGAGGTTTAATAGAAGATGAAAATACTAACAGAACAGAGTTAGAAAGTCAGTTAGCTGAATTACAAGCAAGAAAAGCCGCAATTGAAGCAGAATTAGAGATTCCGGCTGATTTTTCAGATGCTGAAGCTGCTTTAAGCCAGGCAATGTCATTGGATAATGCAATGATAAAAGCAGCAGTTCATTTTGCACTTGACGGAGAAGTTCCTGCAGCATTACAAGGTACGGTTGTGGAACAATTACAAAGTAACGGAACTATGGGACAATTACAACAGTTTGGTATAGACAGTTATAGTTTCTTTGGTAATTGTTTTATAAATTTAGATGGAAATGTTGTAATTAATAATGTTTCTGTAACTGATTCTTTGTCCGGGGTTGTGGGTAATATAGAAGGCTTGGTTATGGATACAAGCGTTTTAACAAATTATCAGTTAGTTTATGATGTCAGTTCCGGCGGATTTACTGCAAAACTGCCTGATGGTATGGGTGGAATCGGATCTGCCAGAATTATGTCCGGTGACAATTCAGTTGCAATGGGTTCTATAGAATTTGAAATGCAGTGTAGCGATGGAAATGCTGTTGCTACCGGAAATGCTGAATTCTATTTTGATGGAGGTTCTTACAGACAATCTACAGGAAGCAATGGCGGTGATGAACAACCAACCGGTGATCAACCGGGAGACGGCCCAAGCGGTCCTGTTAATGTAAATACGGAAGGATATATTACTGTAGGTCCGGACTATGTTTCATTGGAAGGTAAAGGTGCAATATTGTCTATTAGAAATAACCAACCTGTAATATGTGGTATAGGTGCAACAGCTTGGTCCGGTTCTCAATTCTATGTTGATGAAACTGTTGGCAGTGTAAGAACAAATGGTGAATATGTATTTACAGGTACAGGTTGGCAACAAAGTTTGGAATCTTCATATTTTGAATATGTTGATGTAACACCTGAAAAACTTCAAACTGCATTAGATACATATTTGGCAGATAATAATTTCACTGTTTCCGAAACAAGTTCACCTATAGATTTTAGTGGACCGCAATACGGACAAATACCTGCAAATATTTTTGAAGCAGGAATAGTAGCTTCCAATAATAATTTAATTTTACATGCTAATAATAGTACATTAACAGATGGTGCTATTGTTACAGATGGTACATTGAGATTTACTTATAGTGTAGATGCCGGCTTTGCTTGTTATTCCGTAGGTGATGTAAATACAGGTGCTAACCTTCCGTCAGGATATACTGCATCGGAAAATATATCGGCTAAATTTACCGATGGCGAGCAAATATATTTTAATGCTGTTATTGCTAAATCAGGTGTAACATTATACGGAAATGTTAATTGGAATGATAAGAATGTTAGTGTTGCTGTAAAAGGTGTAGAAAGAGATGGTGTATATTTATTAGAACTACAAGGTAACGGAAATTCTGTTTCCGTAGATTTAGGTAATGGTGATGTTAGAGAAGTAGAATTAACTAACTTAACCGATGATTATAACGATGAGGAAACCGGTGTTTCCGGAACATATACTGTTTTGGGCGGTTCTATAGTATCTATATCCGATGGTGGAATTACTGTGTTGTTAGGAAGTACATATGTTGAACATATGAGTATGAATTTACCTGATAATACCGGAAATACTCCTTCTGCCGGAGAAGGTAATGCAGGAATTGAATATTTTGAAGGTCAAGCAATAGGTATAGATGGTAACAATAATACTTTATCTTTAAACAATGAAGGTGATGTTATTGCAACAAATGCTGCCGGTGAAGTTGTAGAAACAGATGGTATAGCAAGAAGCTTGGATGTTACAGGTATATTCTATAATTATTCGGATTCAAGCAAAGCTACTACATTCTCTCAATCTACAGTTACTGCAGTTGGTTCAACTTTAACAGCAGGTTCTTATATACCGGGTATGGGTGTTGTAAATGGTACGGTTAGAAATGAAAAATTTGAAGTAGATGGTAGAGAGTATACTTCATGGATGGGTGTAAATGGCCCTGTTGAAGCAAGTTTAACCATTCATGCTGATGGTAATGATTTTACACAAAGAACAGTTATTTCAGATACAAAAGAAGATGATGCTACAACATATACAACCACAAATTATTATGTTAACGGACAACTTACTGTACCTACTGCAAGCTATGGTCCGAGTGTTGTTTTGGCAGTAGATGGTGATAACTATTACATGGCAAACTTCACAAACGGTAATATTTTAAAAGGAACAGTAACAACAACAAGTTCAATTCCAAGTGATATTTCAAATTATGTAAAAGGCCATGAAATAACAACAATACAGTTTAGTGATGATCAAACAGATTTTACTTTGTATAGATATGATAATCCTCAAGCAAACACAGATACACCATTAGCTTTAAAATATAACTACATATATGATACGGGAACAAGAGATGAACATGGTTATGAAATTATAAATCATACAATGGGCTTGGTTGATACAAATGAAATTGCCACATTTAGATTAGGAACATATCTTGCAACAGTAGAAGGTAAAAATTATGAAGTTAGTGTAACTATAGATGGTAATAATCTTATAGTACAGGATACAAATGTTGTAGGTGGTAAGAGTTTATTAGGAACAAATACCTATGAATTATCCGGTGATTATAGAATAGGTTCTGTTCCTGCACAAAATATATTGCCAAATGAATTAAATCAAGCCGGAGGCATTGGTGTTCCGTCATTTGGAGAAATACCTATAAATGTTACATGTACAAGTGTTGAAACAGGAATTACAAGATCAACAACAATGGATAAATTAGGGTATGCCCAAATAAGTAACAGAATAGACGGTAGTGAACAAGTTTATGCAACTATGGATTTAGGCCTTGGTAATGCATTAGGTGTAATAAAGAGTGTCAGAGGTCAAGACGGGTTCAACAAAACATTTACCGGTCATTATTACGATGCTAGCGGTGAACCTAAATTTGTTACTGCAGACTTAGCAAGAGACACAAATATTAGCGGAGCATCAAGTACATCACCTGTTTCTTTAAACTTAACAAATAATGTTTTGGCTACAAATAAAGAAGGACAAGGTTATGATTATGTTCCTCAAGTACAAAGTGTTACTGTTAGAGATGCAACCGGAAATATTACGGATTACTATAATGTTGATTTAGACAAAGGTTTATATCCTGATAGATGGTTACACGAAACGGAAATAAGAGAATATACAGCAAAGGTTGAACAACAACAAAGAGATTTTAGAGATAGATTTGAAAATACACACGGAAATATAACATATATTAACAATGAAGGTGAAGAAGTAGATGATCCTATTTTTAATTTGTCATCAATAAATGTAAATGCTCAAGGAGTTCCTGAGTTTACAGTGTCCACTTATGTAAATATTGATGGTTACGAAGGTAGTTTAGACTTTACATCTGCAGCTAGAGGAACTGCAGCAGATGGAGCAAATAACGGAACTTATTCTTTTGTCGGTAATGATGAAAGAGGAAATTCATTGACAATTAATGGTAATTATGGTGATAATTTTGAGGGTACCGAAAGAGGTATTACAACTGCAGAAAAATATACAACAATATACGATAAATATCATGGAAGAACCATAAAAGAGGGAACCATACTTTACAATGAAGGTACAGCTTCCGTTGTAATAACACAATTTATTACCGAAGGTGAATATGCAGGTTTAATTGAATCTGAAAATGCTTATAATTATAATGAATTTAATTCGGATGGAACATATAAAGTTTTAGGTGGTATAGTAGAAACGACATATAGTTACGGTATAGATAATGGCGTATATTACTATACAAAAAATTCTACCATAAATAATAAGTTGTATTTTGAAAATGAACAAAATGAAATTGTTAGAAATACTAAAACTTATTCTACCGGTGAATATGATATAACGACAACTCAGTTTGATATCAACACAAATACAAATGTAACATCAACAACAAGCAGAGTTATAACAAGTTTGGGATTGGATGTCGGATATAAGATAGAAATAATTTCTAATGAAAATGTGGATAAGAACGTTAACTATGTTTCCGAAGCTAAATATTATGATACAAACGGTACTTTAAGAGTTTTTGAAACATACACAAATGACGGTAACAAATCCGAACTATCACAGAGAATATGTTTTAATGAGGCCGGTCAAATTATAAAGAAAAATGATTTTGCAGGTTATACAAAGAGTAACGGAAAAATTGATGAGGTGCAAACTAAAGGTCAGGATATACAAAAGCATACAGATGATCTTAACAGATTGATACAGGAAATGACATCCGTTGCGGATTTCGGCGGATTAACTGCATCGAAATATTTTGATTTAGGATTTACAATAACAAAAGGTAAGGCTGATATTGGTAGTCAAGTTACTACATACTCATATGACGGTTATTCATATACAGATGACGGAAACAGAGATGCCTATATTTTTGATTTTACGAATGTAAACGGAATAAAATATTCAAGTGCTTATAATATAAATCAATTGAGTAATACGGACAAAAACAGTGGTTGGATAGGAACAGTCAGAATAAATAGAGTAGGCTTTGTTGTTTCTGAATTTGCGCCTAAAACAGAAACATCAAGTAACGATTATTACTCTACAACGACAGTTAAAAATTCTCCTGATCCGACAACGGACAATGCAGGTTTGACATTTGATTGGGATACATGTACATATACCGATGCAGATGGTATGCAGGTAAGAATAACATCGTTCTCTTTTGCAGATAGACAATACAATGCAGAAGAAGTTAGAGTTAATGATGATGGTGTGATTGTTAATACCGGAAAAGGTGTTGCTTACAGAATAGAAAGTCAAAGACAAAAAGATGAAGCTTTAAAACAAGCAGGTTATAGAGATCAAAATAAAGGTGATAACGATATTACCGGTTTAATAAAAGGCAGAGATTATGTAAAAATTGTAACAGAAGTAGTTATAACAAGAAATTCAGTTGTAACTTTAGTAACAGAATATAGCGGTTTCTTAAGATCAAATAGTAATCCAACTGAATCTCAACAGCAACAACAAACTCAAGCAACAAATTACAAAGAAATAACTCATGAGTTTGGAAAAACAGAAACGACTACAAAAGAATACAATGTTGTTGGTCGTGGTGTTGATAATAGAGTTGCTTTCTCATGGTGGCAAGATAATAAAGTTAAAGTAATTACAACAGTAGCAGTTGTATTAACGGCAGTTGCAGCAGCTGTATTGTCTGTTGTTACATTCGGTGCAGCAGCAGCAATTTTTGTTGCAGTTGCTTTAGCAGTTGCTATTCCGACATTGTTAAAATGTTCAGCCGCAGCGGCGGATGCATTAAAAGCCAATGATATGACTAAATTCTGGACTAATATGGCTATAATAGCCGTATCAATAGTTGGAATATTCTTCTCAGGTGGAGGAACAAGCGGTATAACACAAGGTTTAACTTCTTTAGGTGCAAAAGCAGCTGCACATGCAGCTACTAAGATAGTGGCGCAAGAATTTGTTAAATTAGCAGCTAAAGAAGCTGCAAAATATGTAGCTAAAGCTGTAGTTAAAGTTGTTATAACTGCGGCTGTTGGTGCTGCAGTAGGTTTTGTAGCCGGTGGTTTAGTGGGAGTATTTAAAGGCACAGGCTGGGATTGGGATTCTGCTTGGACCGGTGCTGTAGCCGGAGCTTATATAGGTGCATCTCTTGGAATTACATTTATGGCCGGTGGATTTAGTGGCATGAAAGAAATGTTTGCAACAAAAACAGTTAGTGCTATTATCAAACTTGCCACAAAAGCTCTTGATGCATTCATTATCGTTCAACAATCGAAAGGTCTTGTTCAAAGTATAAAGAAAGGGGATTTATCCGGAATAGCTTCCAGTTTATGGGTATTAACATCAATTGGAATTATAACTCCATTAATGACATCCGGTACTGATTTTACAAAGAGTTTGAATAAACCTTTAGGAAATCCTTCATTAGGTGAATTAGGTGAAAATGTATTGGCTACATTTGGACTTATTAAAAATGATAGCGGTAAGATTGTATGGAACACTTTATTAAATTCTTTGAAAGGTGCAGCTATTGGTGCAGCAGGTGGAGCTGTGGCTGGAATTGTTATAAATGGTGTTTCAAATGTTATGAATGGTTACGATTTCTTTGATGGTTGGGGAAGAGCGGCTATTATAGGCGGAGCAGCAGGAGCTGTTTTGGGTTACGGCTTTATGAATGCAAAAGCTATGGGAAAATATATGGCTCAAGAAGGGAAGAGTACCATTTGGAATGAATTAAAGAAATTAGTAGTAAACAAAGATGGTCAGTTCTCATTGGTTGCGGCTATTGGAGGAATGTACAATAAATCATTCGAGATGATTAACAGAATCTCGGTATTCAATATGAGAATGACATACGCTGTTGCTTTGATAGATAATCTTTTTGCTGATCCTAAAGGATCTATTGCAAATGCTTTAATATCAAAGATGGCAGTACTTAGTAATTCTGAGGTTTTAGGCGGACTTGTTTCTGAAATAACCAAATTTGGTTTACAATTCTTGGTATTAGGTAGAGAATTGTCTCTTAGTAACTTTAGTGCGGATGCAAATATTAAACAATCAGTAACAACATCAGATATGGTAACAAGCGGACAAATGTGGTTGTTTAGTTTGGGAACAAGTGTTGCTATGCCGATAGTTGGTGCAACATTACAATATACTCCTGTTTTAGGTACGATAATGCAGGGCTTAAATTTTGTCGGTGAGTGGATAGGCAGAATAGGCAGTGATACATTAAATACTATCTACGAAGAAGGTTTTAAAGAAAATGTTGCAGGCTCAATAGGAAAAGTAGTATTTGGTGATTCTCCTGCAGGAGAAATATTCCAAGAATTATTTGATGATACTCCGGATATGGAATTCAATATGGATTTCATGGGTTCTGCAGTAACATTATTGGCAATCTCTGCTGCAGATTTTGAAAATAGTATCGGTGCAATAATGGATGCAAGAACAAGCACAGATGCTCAATACAGGACGGAAGTTGTTAATAGTGTGGCACAGAGATTTGGCGTAAATCCTGGTTTGGTTTCTAATCTTGTAAATGGAACAAGCTCAAGAGGAACAATGGATGAAAACACAGTTAGAAGTGTTTTAGCAAGAGAGACTGTGTTAGCTAAATTAGGAAGTACATGGAATTTATCAAGCAGTCAGGTTAATGATTTAAGAAATAAAATCAATAATCTTGATCTCAGTACTGAAGGATTATCTTATTCTCAACAAGTAAATTATATTTATGGTTTGGCAAGTATATATAATGCAGATAATAATGTTGATTTTAACAATGTAACAGAAGCTCAATTACAAAATACATCTACACAAGGATTGTTGAATTATGCTTCTGTTTTAGGCTCTCTTAATGGACAAACTGTACCGACTTTACAAGTAGCACGAATTGTTCAAGCAAGAGTACAAAGTGTTGTTGAAGCACAACAAAACAAAGATAATTTAGCTTTGGCAAATGCATTAAGAGATGGTAAGTTCTATAGCGGAGACAGACAAGTAAAAATAGAAAATATTGCAAGAGATTTGGC
Organism: Endomicrobiaceae bacterium; assembly: GCA_045586665.1. Lineage (GTDB taxonomy): Bacteria > Elusimicrobiota > Endomicrobiia > Endomicrobiales > Endomicrobiaceae > Ruminimicrobiellum. Next base: position 17,766 of record JAZNAT010000211.1, read on the forward strand.
TTCCATAGAACAAAATATTAGCGGTGTTGAATCTATGGATGCATCCGAGTTTGAAGCTCAAGGACAGCAATCAAAAGATGCTTTATTACAAGAACTTAATGCTCAAAGAGAACAACAACTTCAATCACTTGATGCTGTGCAGAGTGCCGGTAATTTAAAATATTTAGGAGCAACATCTTTGATTTTGAGCAGTATTGTTTCTAATTCACCTATGAACAAGCCTATGTTTGATAGCGAAGCAAGACAGCAATATAACGAAGTTGTTTCTCAACAAAAAGCTTTTGCTGCTCAAACAAGAACATTGACACAAAATATAGAAACTATAATTAATAATAAAGTCAGTGCATCTCAATCTGAACAAGAAACTTCTCTTGCAGGAATTAAAGCAAGTACGGAAGTAAGACAAGTATTTGATGATTTAGCGAAGTTCAGTACTCAAGATTTAATATCTCAACAAGTTTCTCCTAATGGAACAGATGAATCTATGTCTCTTATAGATGCAGCAATTTATTCATTGATACACAGCAGAAATTATAATGACGTTGGAAATGAATATAGAACAAAATTAGAAACGATAAAAGAAAAAATAAATAATAATCAAAAATTAACGACAGAAGAAATAGCAATATTAAGAGCAGAGTATGTGATGTTGAATTTAGAGTCTAAATTTGATGCCGGTGTTGGTGGAAATACATTTAGATTTACAACCGGTCAAAGAGAAAGCTTTGTTGATATTTCTGAAGGTTTGTTAGGATCAAAAAATCAAAGAAGGATTACAAGAGAATTAGCTACAGGTGGAGGAAAAACTTTCTTAGCTGCTATAAGTACAGCTTTATTAATAGCAAATGGTAATGTTCCTGATGGGCAATTTGTAGGAGTATTTACAAATACATCAAGTAATGCAGATGTTTTAAATACAACAATGAAACAAATATTTAGTGGAATATTTACGGATGGTACAAATATTGATGAGGCTGTTATTCAGTTAAGTGCTGAAGAATATAATGAAGCAAGACAGAATCCGACTAAGATGAAAGAATTAAGAAACAAGATATCTAATGCAAGAATTGTTTGTTCCGATTATAGTACTTGGTCAAGTATAGTTGCGTCAGACTGGGCAAGTTTAGTATCGAATGAACAGAATGCTGAGACATCGGAGTATATAAGAAATATTTTGGAACAACAAGGAATTAAATTTACAAAGAGTAATAAAGGAAAATATCAATTTGAAGATGCTACACAGGCAAGACAAGCCAGTGAAATATTGCAAAAATTGGCAGCAGAAGGTGATTCCAGAATACAGAATGCATTGGATAATACAACAATTCCGTTAGCAAAAATAGGAGATCTTGTTGCAGATGAAATAGATTTCTTTGGCACTATACCTATGCAAGCTCTTGCAAATAGTAATGGTAAATATTATTCTGCATCACAAAAGGCTTCATATTATCAAGACATAATAGATGGTAACCTAACTGAAGCTCAACTTTTAGAAAAATATAGTGATAGCGGTATAACAAATAGTGCCGTAATACGACAAGATTTGAAATTAACTGTACAAGAATTAAATGCAAAAATAAAAGCTATACAACAATTATCCGAAATTATGGAACAAGCTAGACAAACACAGTCTGTTATAACTCAGGAAACACAGGGAGTAAGAGAATTATTGTCCGATGCTACTGTTTCATCTGATATACAAGAATTAATAAATAATTATAATACCGAATTGTATTTCGCAGAATTAGCATCAGTAACAGAACAATTGTATGGATATAGTAAGAAAAAATTGGGAGCATTAACAAAGGGATCAAGTGTAACTAAGATTTTAGATGCAAGTTTATCTAAGTTCTCAAGATTAGACTTGGTTAGAGAAATGTTGGCTGTAAATGTAGATGAAAGTGCATATGAACAGGAGTTAGCAAAACAAGCTGAAATACAATCATCAAGTGAAGTTAAAGATGTAAATGCCAGAATTTTGGATGCTGCTGAACAGTTAAGTCAAAAATATGGCGACCTTTTCTCTGATACTGAAATATTGGAACAAGTTAGAAATGGTATTGGTGCTCAAGAACTTGTACTACATAAAGATTTCAACGTAGTAGAAGAAAACGGAGTAAAGAGAGTAGTTGTAATTAATGAAGGTCATGATGTAAAAGATTTATCGTTACCTTCCGGAATGATGCAAGTTTTGGAAGTTAAAAATGGTGCGAGTATCAGTAAACCAAGTACTGAAAGTTATGTATCAAATTCAGTATTTGCAATGAGTTTATTTAATAACTTAGTGGGATTAACTGGAACAGTATCAAGTATGGTTGATATTAATATATTCAGAGCAATGGGTATAGAAAAAGTAGGTAAAGCTCCTAGTGTTCAATCTCATAGTAAATTATTGTCTACTAAGAAAGGTATGGCAGAAACTATTTATAGAACGGCAAATCTTTTAGCAGGAAAGGGAATAGCAAACTTCCAATTAGTTTTAACGCCAAACTCTGAATTAAGTTATTTAACCTTTAATACTATATGTGATAGTATTGTTCAAGATTTGAAAGCTCTAGGTGCAACAGATTTTAATTGGAATACTAAAGTAGAAGTAGATTTGGCAGGTATTGGTCATGCTGAAACGACTTATAGTGATTTAGTTAGAATGGTATTGTCGGATAGCCGTAGCAGTAGTGAAGATTTTGCACAAAACTTAAGTACAGTAAAAACAATGTTGGCTGATGCTGCAGGAATAACAAATATAGATGAATTAAACAAAATAATGACAAATACTATATTGTTTGCAGATTCTTCTATGACAGAAAGTGAATTAGCTTCTTTATCAGATAAAGTTAAAACCGGTGCTTATAAATATATTATAGGTGATGCTTATTTAATTGGAAGAGGTTGGGATGTTGGAACAATGAATGATACATTACAAAGTTTGAAAACAAATCAAAACATAACAGATAGTGATGCTGAAGATGCTGATAATAGAGGTCAAGTAAATTGCTGGTTATTAGATGGAGTATTGATGACAGAATCTCAAATGAGACAGGGTGCAGGAAGAATAGATCCTTTTGGAAATAACAGATTCGATTCTAACTCTTATTCCAAAGATATCATATCATTATATTCTATAGAAACTTGTAGAACTATTGACAGATTAGCTGATGCTGTTGCAAGTAAAGAAGGTTCAAGTAAGGGAGTTTGGGAAATTTCAGATATTTTAGATAACTTAAGAACCATACAAGAAAGTAACGAATTAGAAGCTTTACAGAGAGCCGGTCAACAAACTAAGGTTCTTGCTTCTCAAACTTTTGGTGAACAAAAAATTGAAAACAGAGAAGAAGCTCCTACAGTAAATTCTGTAGTGGAACAAATTACAACTCAAACTTCAGATATTGAACAATCTAGACAAATATTGCAACAGATAACAGGAAATGCTGATATATTAAAAGATATGGATAGACAATTGGAAAGAGAAGAATGGTTTGCCGTTAGCAGTTATTTTAAAGTATTAGGTATAGCAGATAAATTAAATATAGACAGATCCAAATTGGATTATGGAAAATTGGCTAGTGGTAATATAACAGAAATGTTTGAAATGTTACAAGGAGTTGATACTTCAAATAATGCTGCATTGAGAGAGTTGGTAACAGAGTTAAGATGGATGGAAGAAAATTATTCAACTATGTTAAGACAAAGAGCTGAAGCTTATCAAGCTTTATCAATAAAAGAACAAAGAGCTTATGATAGTGGAAAAGTAGGAATTATACCTTCAAAGAATATTAGAGCATTGTTACAATTTGACAAACAACTTGGTAAACATCTAAAAGTATTTGAAGATGCTAATAATAAATTATTGATTGGTTCAACAAATAATGTAGTTGAAGGCTTATCAGATAGTACATATTATGGCTTGAAATTTGATCAAAATAGTGGACAGATATCATTTAATGATATTAACGAAAGTGATAAGAGTTTTATAGATAGTGTAGCTGCTATTGCTGAGCAAGATAACGGAACATTCTTGGTTGAAAGATTGAAAAACTTAACATTGAAGGATATTAATAATATATTGGCAAGTGACAATAAGAATATGGCATTATTGAGAGCAATAGATTTCCTTGGATATACTAAAGCAATACAATCTGAAGTAGAAGGTTTGGTGGAATCAAAGAAGGGTGAGGAAATTGTATTATTACAAGCAGAAGCATTAGCAAAAAAATATAACGCACAAACAGAAGAAGAAAAAGCTAAAATATTAGAAAATGTAGCTAGAAGTGCGGCACAACAAGAAGTATTAGAAACTATAGGAACCGAAAATCAAAAAGTAGATATAAGTGCCGAAAATGCAAAAGTAATAAGAGCAATACTTGATATAGAGGTTCCTGCAGTTCAAACTCAACCGGAACAAGCTCAAACACAAGCAACAGATGCTGTACAACAACCAAAATCTACAGTTGAAAATTGTATAGATGCATCAATAGAAGCATTAAGAAGCTTAAGAAGCCCAATAAGAGACTTGTCGGATGTTGCAGTCAAAATGTTTGCACAAGATGAGTTGTTGGCAGCAGGTACATCAAGTGAATTAGCAGATGAGTTGTTTAAAGCAAGAGCAAAGACCGGATTTGAATATGCTGTAGTAGAAGAAGGTGCAACACAATTGGAAACTCCGTTTATGGCATATATTCAACAAAATGGTGATAAAGTAGGACATACCGTTATAGTTACTGCATACAATAATAATGAAGTAACATATGTAGACGGAACGGAAACAGTAACAAAATCTGTAGAAGAATTTAAAGCGGATGGATTTACAGGTTTGGTATTGGCACCAAAAGGAGTAAAAGGTTTGTATTACTTAGACAGTGGAGTAAATAATGCAGTTGAAGAGATGTTTAAAGCAGTAAGATCTCGTAAATACGGAGAAGGTAAAGAGATGTTAGCTGCAATAATAAACGGAGTAACAGCACCTGAAGAATTAAATAAAGCATTGGATTATGTATTAGCTATTTGGAGTAAAGATGAAGGTGAAATGTTGAAATATATAGGATTAGATTTGAGTGCATTAGGAAACAGAGAAGCTATAGTTCAAGGTGCAACAAGAAAGATAACACAAGTGATAGAATTAGGTAAACAAGGCGAATTGCAACCTGCTGAAGTTAAAGTTGAGATTGCATTAATTACAACATTAAGAGACTTATTGATAGTTGCAGGACAGCAAGATAAGAATTGGTTACAAACAGCAGATGAAAACGAAATAAGATCTAAATTGATTGTAAGTAAAGCTGTAAATCAAAATGTAATAGCGAATATGTTTGTTAAAGGTTCTGTAACTAATACTTCAAGTGATGATTTTGTAATAGATGTTAAGAAATTACAAAGTACGATAGTAGATAAGAATATTAAGTTTGCAAAGAATACAAAGATAGAAGAAGTTATGGATATATTGAAAGATAAGAAAACTAATAAATTCGTAACACCGTTAATGAGACTCTCGGATATCCATGCGGTAGCTGCATCAGCATAAAAACAATGATGTATAATTATTAAAAGAAAAAGGTGGATGTTAAAAACATCTGCCTTTTTTAGTCTTAAATTAATATAATAAACAATATGTTAAAAAATATAATAAACAAGTTTGTAGTTGAAGATTATAAATTTAAATATTTGATATTTTCAATATTATCGGGAATATTACTTGCTCTATCTTTTCAAGAATTTAATATTTTTTTCTTGTATGGATAGCTCTTATACCGTTAATATATTGCATATATAAACACAATTTTACAAAATCCGTATTATATTCTTTTGTTGCCGGCTTTATTTTTAACTTAATATATCTTTATTGGATGTTTCCTTTTTTATTATTTCATACAGAAAAGTTGTTTGATTCATGTTGTGTGTCTGTATTAACATGGTTATATTTTTCGGTTTATTTTGTTATTTGGGGAATATTATTTTATTGGTTAAAATGTAAAGTAAGTAATAGAATAATGCTTTCGATATCGATTGCGGCAATATGGACAATTCTTGATTTCCTTAAGTCGTGTATTATAACAGGCCTTTCTTGGAATTTGTTAGCCTATACACAAGCCTCTTTTATATATTTAATTCAAATATGTGATATATTTGGTGTTTATATAATATCGTTCATTATTGTTTTTGTTAATATCCTGATTTATTTTTTTATTACTGAAAAGAAGTTTATGGATTTAATACTGATTTCCTGTACAATAATATTTTTGTTGGGATATGGGTATTGTAAAATAAAAATTTTGGATATAGAAAACGGTAAAGAAATTTCAGTTGGGATAGTTCAACCAAATATTGAGCAAAAGAAAAAATGGGAAGATAGATATAAAGAAGAAATTTTATCTTCAATAGAAAATCTTGTTTCAGAAAATTTCAAGAATAAAAATTTGGATTTAATGGTTTATCCTGAAACTATGTTGCCCGGTTATTTAAGAAGAGATCCTGTTATAAAAGATTTCGTTAAAAATATTTCACGTTTTGGAAAAATAAATTTAATTGGCTGTATTGATAGTAGATTTAAAATAAGAAAACAAAATTCTGTGTTTGTGTCTTCTCAAAAAGGCGAAATGCTTGATAAATACAATAAGAATCATTTGATTATTTTTGGAGAATATCTACCTTTTGAATTTATCTTGTCAAAATTCCTAACAAATTTGAATACTACGGGAGAAATGGTAAAAGAAGAACATGCTAAGATTATAAAATTACCAAATTTAAAAATAGGAATAAATATTTGTTCGGAAAATTATTATCCGTATTTGTCAAGGGAACTTGTTTTAAAAGGAGCAACGTTGTTAACTACACATTCGAACGATGCTTGGTGTGACGGACTTTCGTATCCTTGCCAGCATTTCGTATTAAATATTTTCAGAGCAATAGAAAACAGAAAATATCTTATAGTTTCGTCAAACACGGGAATATCGGGGGTAATAGCCCCGACGGGCAAAGTTATAAGACAAACGAAAAATCAAGAACAAGTTTGCTTTGAAGAAATGGTTTACACGAACAATTATATAACCGTGTACGATAAAATCGGTGATTTGTTTGTGTATCTGTGTATGATATATTGCTGTTTTATATTATTAATTTATGGATTATTAAAAATAAAACAAAAATAAAATGCTTAAAAATTTTTTTATAACCGAAAGTAAATTTTTCGGATACTCGAAATATTCAAAAAAATTGCCGGTAACCGTCAATAAATAATTTTTTTGTCGATATTATTATTATCAACTTCGTTTTTCTTTTTTTGTATTTTTAAAATTACCGAAAAAGTGACGGCGTTTATAAACAACAAAACACATGTCGTAACGATGCCTAAGATTAAATTTATGAACAACGACAACAAAATTCCGATAATAATGTCAAACGCAAATAAGGCATAAAAAAATAATTTCATAATTTTTGCCGCCCCCGGTGTACTTTTATTTTATATGCTTTTTATCCTTTATATTCTCTTACCAAATATATAAGTTTTCCCACTATTTCAATGTTGTAACTATCGGAACTTAACGTCGGGTATTTTGGGTTTGAAGATTTTAAAAATATTTTGCCTTTGTCTTTATAAAATATTTTTACCGCAGACTCGTTGTCTACCAAAGCTACGACGATGTCTCCGTTATAAGGCTGTTCTCCTTGAGAAACAACAATAGTGTCTCCTTCAACTATCCCTGACGGTTCCATACTGTCGCCTTTAACTTTTAAAGCGAAACATTTTTTGTTTCTTGTTACATCGGTGTTTATGTAAATATAGTCGCTTGCGTCTTCAATCTGTTCCAAAAACGTTCCGGCGTGAACCGTCCCTAAAACGGCAACACGTGAAAAAGTTTTTCTATTAGGGAAATCTATTCCTCTTGACAGAGAACCTCTTTTTACAAGAACCCCTTTTGAAAGCAGCGCTCTTAAATGCTGCTGTACGGAACCGATTGAAAGTTTGAAATCTTTTGCAATTTCTCTTACCGTCGGCATCATTGCGTTATTTGTATGAAACGTTTTTATGTATTCCAACACTTTTTTTTGTTTTTCCGTAAGTTCTTTCATAAAAGACCTCCGATTATAAAGTATACAATATTATAGTATACATTTGTATTTTAGTCAAGTTTTTTGTATATTTTAATCAAATTTAATAAAATAAAATACTCGCAGACAATTGTAAGTAAAAAACATTAAAAATACTTATACTGTTAAAATGAATTTTTTTTTAATATAATATTTGAATACGTTCGTTAAAGATAATTAATGCCGGAGGAAATATAATGAAATATGCGGTTAGAAAAGGTGTGTTGTGGCAAGAGACTGACGGAGAAATCGTAATAGTTGCACCGAAACAAGATCCTGCATATCTTAACGAGTCCGGCAGTGCGGTATGGAAACTTATAGATAAAGGTATTGATGAAACAAAAATAGTAGAGACGTTGTCTAAAGAATATGAAGAAGATGAAAAAATTATAAAAAAAGATGTTGCAGGAATAATAAAAGAACTTGTTAAAAACAAATATATAAAAGAAGTTAAGTAATTTAAGGAGCAGTTAAATGAAAAGTTGTAAATTTTTTGTTTTGTTTTTTTGTGCTTTTTTAATTTTGGCAGGCTGTAAAGAAAAAGAAGACGTTATTGCAAAAATCGGCGACGATAGCATAACCGTGGAAAGCGTTTCCGAAAGAATATCGGCAGCGCCTCCGGCTTATCAGGCATACATTAATACGGAGCCCGGCAAAAAACAGTTTATAGATTTGCTTGTCAGGGAAAAATTGATTTTGCAGTCGGCAAAGCAGGCTGGAATAAACAAAAGAGAAGAATATAAAACAAGTTTGCAATCGTTTAAAGACGAACAGCAAAAACAGTTTAAAGATTATGAAGACGGTTTGATTATAGAAATGTATCTTAAAGAAGTTCAGGAAAATATAATTTCGGCAAGCGAAGATGAAATAAACAAATATTATGAAGAACATAAAGAAGATTTTACACATCCCGTAGCTGTCGTTGCAAAACATATTCTTCTTCCTACAAGAGAAGAAGCCGAAATAGCTTTTGACAGAATAAATAAAGGAGAATCTTTCGATAAAGTTGCGATGGAGATGTCAACCGATAAAGTGTCGGCTCAAAGAGGAGGACAAATCGGTCCGTTCAGAAAAGGCGAGCTTGTAAAAGGCTTTGAAGATGTCGTATTCAATTTGAAAAAAGGCGAAATATCGGAAATCGTAGAAACGCCGTTCGGTCTGCACATAATAACGAAAGTTTCGGAAGAAACACTGCGTCCTATTCCTGAAGATGTTGCGAAAGCCGAAATTAAAAGTATTATAGAAAAAACAAAGTTTGACAAATGGTTTGAAGATACAAAAAAGAAGTTGAACGTTACCGTAGACTATTCAAAATTGGATAACTTGAAAGGAACTGGAGTTGACGACGGTATTAACGTTGAGCAGGAAGAGCCCGGGTTGGATGAGTTTTCAAATTAGTAAAAGAAATATAAGGGAGGAGTTAAAAGTGAAAAAAATTTTGGCGGCAGTATTTGCGGTCGGTTTTTTATGCGCTACAGGATTTTGCGATGAGGTTGTCGATAAAACGTTGGCTATAGTAAACGGGGAACCGTTAATGAGTTCGGAGTTTGACAAAGTTTTGGAACCTATGGTTATGCAGTACAGAGCAATGACTCCGTTGACGGAACAGTCGGATTCGAAATTAAACGAACTTAAGAATCAGATTTTGGAACAAAGAATAGAGCAAATGGTATTAACGCAGGAAGCTAAAAAACAAAAAATAAAAATTCCTAAAAGAGAGTTGGATGAAGCGGTAAAAACCGTAACAAAAAGATTTTCCAATGACGAAACTTTCCAAAACGAGTTAAAAAAAGAAGGGTTGTCTCAAGTTCAATTTGAAAAAAGGCTTGAAGAACAGCTTATGGTACAAAAACTTGTTGAAAAGGAAATGAAGAACAATATAAAACAGCCTTCGGAAACCGACGTTAAAAAATTTTACGATAACGTCAGAAAAAAAATGAAAGGCGAAAATTTGGGTCTTCCTAAAGAAGAGGAAGAAACCGTTGACGCCGTAGCAAAACTTTTAAAAAGAATGTCATCGGAACAGGTAAGAATCAGCCAGATATATATCAAATGTGATAAAAATGCCACGCCTGAAGAAAAAAAAGCTGCAGAAGGCAGAGTTGCCAGTGTTAAAAAAGAGTTGGCGTCCGGTGCCGGTTTTGAAGATACGTCAGAAAGGTATTCCGAAGACACTTTGTTAAAACAGAGAAGAGGCGATATGGGGTTTGTAGTTAAAGGTGATTTGGATAAAAGGCTTGAAGAAAAGGCGTTCAGCTTAAACGTAGGACAATATACGAAAGAGCCGATAAAGACAGATTCGGGTTACCATTTTTTGAGAGTAAAAGAAAGCAGAGCAAGTTCTTCGTTTACTTTTGAAGACGTAAGAAACGATTTGGCGGAAGTTTTGTACAGGCAAAACGGTAAAAAACTTTATGACAGATGGATGGCGGACTTAAAAGCTAAATCGAATATAAAGGTCAACCAGGTTTGGTAATTTTGTAAAAATGGAAAAACCGAAAATAGCTGTAACAATCGGCGATGCTGCCGGTATCGGACCGGAAATAGTTTTCAGGTCTGTAAATTCTTTAAAAGTTCAAAGGGTTTGCAGCCCTGTCGTTATCGGCGATAAAAACGTTATATTGAAATATTTCGGCATGCGAAACTTTTCAAAAAAAGTGCAGTTTGTTTTTTCATCGAATTATAAAGAAAAAGTAACTCTTGCCAAACCGTCAAAATTGTCGGGACTTATCGCCTGCGATGCAATAAAACAAGCCGTAAGTATGTGTTTGAACGGGCAGACGAAATCCGTCGTTACGGCTCCCGTATCAAAGGAATCGTTTAAGTATGCCGGATTAAAATATGCGGGGCATACGGAGTTTTTGGCAGATCTTACCAAAACAAAAAATTATTGTATGATGATGATTTGCGACGATATAAATTCCGTTATGGTAACAAGACATTTGCCGTTATCGAAAGTTTCGTCGGCTTTAACGCAAAAAGATATCGTTTCTACAACCGAACTTTCCGCCGATTTTGTAAAAAAAATATTGAAAAAAAATCCTAAAATTTTATTGTGTGCGTTAAATCCTCATGCAGGCGATAACGGAATTTTAGGTCGCGATGAAAAAGAAAAAATTATTCCGGCAATAAAAAAAATGAAAAGACACGGTTACGATATTTGCGGGATGTTTCCGGTTGACGTTGCATGGTCGAAATTTTTAAAAAATAAATATGATTTGATAGTAGGCATGTATCACGATCAAATAATGCTGCCGTTAAAAATTTTAAATCCTAAAAAAATAGTAAACGTTACCGTCGGACTTCCCTTTGTGAGAACTTCTCCCGGACATGGAACGGCGTTTGATATTGCCGGTAAAAACGTTGCCGACTATTCTTCTATGGAAGAAGCGATTTTGAAATCAATCGGCAATTAGAAATTAATGACAAAGGTAGCGGATTGTTCAGTACAAAATTCCTCTGCAATGATAAAAATGTCGTTATTGTGATAGACGTGAAGAACCGTAAATTTTGTCCTAAAGACACCGAAGTTTTTAATTAATACTTACTAAATTGTAGTCTTACTGTTGACTTTTTGAAATAATTTAAGTATAATAATCAAACTAAATTGGTTAAAGAAGTCGTCCCGACTCACCTTCACCTTATTTATAGGGAAAAGGTTATGGTATTAAGTTAAACGATGTTGCTTTTTATGTGGGACGGGTATCTTTATCCGTTCTATTTTTTTTATTTTGTTGTAGGTAAAAACCTACGAGGGGGATAGTATAGATATAAGAAGATATCGTACTAATCAGTACATAAGAGTTCCGGAAGTAAGACTTATCAATGAGAAAGGCGTACAGGTGGGGATAGTACCTACGGTCGAAGCGCTAAGACAAGCACAAACTGCAGGAATGGACTTGATAGAAATATCGCCTCAGGCAAAGCCGCCGGTATGCAAGATTATAGATTATTCGAAGTTTCGTTACGAGATGTCCAAAAAGGAAAAAGAGTCCAAAAAGAAACAAAAAAATATGCAGTTGAAAGAAGTAAGACTAAGAACAAGAATTGCCGAAAACGATTTTAACGTAAAACTTAAAAAAATAAGAGACTTTCTTGAAGACGGCGATAAAGTTCAAATAACGGTAATGTTTTCAGGCAGGGAAATGCAGCATAAAGATTTGGGGCTTGCCGTTCTCGAACGAGTAAAAGAAAACGTTGCCGATATTGCGACTGTGGAGGGAAAACTTTCTTCTATGGGAACAAGGTCTTTTGCAACGTTAACGCCTAAAAAGAAAGATGTTAAAAATAAAAAATAAGCAGAGAAAACAAAATTTCGGAGGGATATCAGTATGCCTAAAATGAAAACTCATACCGGTGCTAAAAAAAGATTTAGAACTACCGGAACAGGTAAATTAAAATTTAAAAAACCGGGAAAAAGACATTTGCTTACGGGCACTGCACCTAAAAAGACAAGAAGTTTGAGAAAGTCCGCTATAGTAAATGATACGGATATGACAAGAATGATAAAGTTTATGCCGTATTCAAAGTAAGTTTGTAAAATTTTTAAGGAGAAATTATAATGAGGGCAAAAAGCGTAGTTTATACAAGACAGAGAAAGAAAAAGACTTTCAGACTTGCTAAAGGTTATTATGCAACCAAGAAGAACCGTTGGAGAATGGTAATTCAGCAGGTAGAAAAATCTTTGGTATATGCATATAATGACAGAAAAGACAGGAAAGGTACTTTTAGAAGAATGTGGATAGTAAGACTTAACGCCGCAGTAAGAGAAGAAGGGTTGTCTTATAACAGATTTATTTCGGGTCTTAAAAAAGCAAACGTCATACTTGACAGAAAAATGCTTGCCGAAATTGCCGTTACCGATAACGCAACGTTTAAACAGTTGGTAGAGATAGCAAAAGCGGCATAAAGATTGATTTATGAATTCGTCTCCCGTAAAGACTATAATATTGTTTTTTATAGCTCTTATATTGTTGGGAACGGCATTGTTGTGTCTGCCTTTTGCCAGACAGGACGGTACGGTTTTTCCGTTGCTTGAATGTTTGTTTACGGCAACGTCGGCCGTTTGTGTTACGGGATTATCGGTAGTAAATATAGGGACGTATTTCAGTTTTTTCGGACAAGTCGTAATACTTTTATTGTTGCAAATAGGCGGACTGGGATACATGTTGGTTTCAACCGGGTTAGGTCTTTTGCTCGGTAAGTTGGCTTTAAAAGACAGAAAAATAATGCAGGAATTGTTTGACATAAGTTCTTTTAATGAGCTTTTTAAATTATTGAAAAGAGCCGTTTTAATAGTTTTAGGTATAGAGTTTGCAGGCGCTTTAACGCTTACCTTAGGATTTATGAAGGATTTTCCGCTAGGACAAGCCGTATATTACGGAATATTTCATTCGGTATCGGCTTTTTGTAATGCCGGGTTCAGCCCTTTCGGTAACAGTTTGGAATCTTTTGCACACAGTCCGGTAATACTTTATACGGTAGTTGCACTTGTCGTACTCGGAGGACTCGGTTTTTTTGTACTTATCGACGTTATTGACAAGTTCAGAGGAAAAAACGTAAAACTTACGTTTCATTCCAAAGTTATTTTGTGGATGACGTCTGGTTTGATAATTTTCGGCGTAGTTACTTTTTGTTTCGGACAATTTATGCACTTTGCACAAGAACAAAACTCGTTATCTTACGTTGTCAACAATTCGTTGTTTCAGGCGATAAGTTCAAGAACGGCAGGCTTTAATTCCGTTTCTATGGCAAACGTTACAACGTTTACGGCATTTGCTATAATAATGCTGATGTTTGTAGGCGGCGGACCTGGAAGTACTGCCGGCGGTATAAAAATTACTACGCTTGCGTTAGTCTTTGTTTTTATAAGAAGCGTTTTGAAAGGAAACGATTCTTACGTGCTTGCAAAAAAAAATATTGACACGGATTTGGTAAGAAAAGCACTTTTGGTTTTTATACTGATGACGATATTTATGACGTTTTTTGTGTTGTTAATGCTTTATGTCGAATCTGGCAAAGACGCGCTAAAAGTTATTTTTGAATCGGTATCAGGTTTTTGTACCGTAGGACTGTCGTTAGGTATAACTTCACAGTTGTCGGTTGCAGGCAGAATTTTTCTTATAATCGCTATGTTTGTAGGAAGAATAGGCGCAATAACGATACTTGTGTATTTGTTAAACAGGAAACCGGCGCCTAACAACATAAAATATCCTGACGGGAAAATCCTTATAGGATAAAAGCGTAAGTTTTAATGCGGCAGGCAGGAGTACTATAATATGGCAAAAAAACAGTTTGGAGTAATAGGGTTGGGAACGTTCGGCTCGAACGTTGCCAAAGAACTTTTTAAAAGAGATTTCCCGGTACTTGCAATCGATTATAAAGAAGATATAGTAAATAAAATAAGCCCGTTCGTAACTCAAGCTATAGTGGCTGATGCTACCGATGACAACTCTTTAAAAGAGGCCGGTATTGCC
>JAZNAT010000212.1:0-3137 GCA_045586665.1 Endomicrobiaceae bacterium
TATCATAAACCTATATAATTAAGGTTACATATTTTTATGACGGAGAACATAAAAATAAATGAAAACTTACCGAATTGAATTTCAAGAGAAAAACAAAAACAAAAAAATTGTGTCTGATAACTTTATCGGAGCAATTAATATGTCTGCATTTTTTATAAAATCTAAAAAAGATAAAATCAGTAATGTATCTATATGGAGTAACGAAACTTTATATTGTTTTTATCAAGAACCTGTTTATAAGACAGAGTTACAACATCTGACTAAAAATTGTATCGGATATGTAGCACGCAACCTTGACATATATTTTTTAATACCCGAAAAAATAAAGTATATGAATTGTAGCGTATATAGAAATAATCAATATGTACTTGCCAATCATTTTATAATATGTTTTGAATATATCAAAAATTTGTATAAATCAAGAGATACAAATATCTATGAAATAAGAGATAATTTGACGTCGGAACAATATTTTATTGGCAGTCCGACAAAAATTTATAATACGGGTATAATTTAACATTCGAGGAATAAGATGAAATATTCTTTACTTATGAATTTCAGGAGCGAAGACAATTTTTGTTTTTAAAAGATACAATATTTGTAGTGATTGAATATTGTCTAAAGGATAGAAAAATTGTTTTAAGGGAAGTAAATGGCAAAAAGGAAATCAGAATAACTATAGACGAATTAAGAACCTATTTACAAGAAATTTATGATGATGAATTGCGATACTAATAATTTACAAGGTTAGAAGATTAGAAAAAATGGAGAACAACAATGAAATACAGTTTAATTTGTGATGTAGTAGCACCGACGGAAGATAAAGGAGAAAAAGAGATAAGCAAAGAAACGATTTTTGAACTTGTACGATATAATCAAAAAAGTGAGGTTGTTATTTTGCGACAATTAGATAGCGGCTTTGGCTGGGGTGTACGAATAGAAGAGTTTAAAACTTTTTTCAAAGAGGTAAAAGAAAAAATAGACGAAAAAGAGGTTTTTAGATGAAATATACAAAATTAGATAGTATATGTAAAAAATGTTATTATTCTCACCCGGATTTTCATCATATATGCTATAAAACAGCAGGAACAACTTGGCGAGGTTCTTATTCAGCAAGAAGATTTTTGAGTAAAGACGGTTTACGTTGTAAATTTTTTTCAGAAAGAAAGGGATAAAAATGAAACAAAGATATTTGTCAAATAATGAAATTCCCGACGGTAAAATTGATGTTGACAGTTCTTTTGCGGTAAAAATCGGATTTACAAGTGAAAACGGATTTAATAAAGATAGTTATATTTGGGGTTATCCTTTTTATAACGGGTTGATGTTGTCTTTAATAATATGTAATAAAAGAGGCGGTTTTAAAAATCTTATGCAAAATATTATTGACAGAGGATATTTGTTTCGCATACCCGCACCGTCTAACAGAATATTGGAAATTGCTAAAAAACAAAATTGGAATTTAGGACACGACGGAAAATGTTTTTTTGTTACAAACGAGGAAATTTTTAAATGAACAATAAAGAAATAGTTAAAGAGTGGTGGTTTAATACGTTAAAGGGTACAATCGGTATATTAGAGGTTAAAGATATTTTGTCACACGATATAGATTTTTATGTCGGTATTGTTAACGGAAATAGCGTTGAAGAGGATATAAAAAGTATATTGGATTATGGGGCAAATTTTCATCCTATAGATTTATTATAAGAGGTATTTAAAATGGGTATAGCAGAGGCAATTTTTGGTTGTACGATTATAATTTGTATTACGGTTATAGTATTGTTTATTATAGGTAAATTATGATAAAAAACAATAAAAATAAATCTAAGTTTATTGATGTAAAAGAAACATATATTTTTGTTGATGTTCCTACAGCATTTTTGACAAGACAAATTAAAGAAAAAATAATAAAAAATATTAAGAGGAAAAATGAAAGTAATTAAGAGAGTAATTAATATTAAAGAAGAGATAGAAAGAGTAAGTATTGACTATTATAAGAATATGCTTGATATTGTAAGCGTATCAAGTAACGTGCAGGAAACACGTACAATATTGGCATTTTTAACAAAAATGTTTGATATGTTGCAAAGTTTAAACATATACATTATGAAATTTGACGAGAAAAAAGATATAAATAAATTGTTGTCTGAAACGGAAAAAAATGAAAAGCAAGATGTATATAGCGTAAAAATTAATGATGCAGAATATTTTTTTACAACTCGGGAAATGGCAAGAGATTTTGCTTATTATATGGGTTATTATTTGTCCGAAAATATAGCTATATACAAAAGCGATGTTATATTTGAATATGTCAATTTGCGTGTCAGCGGTAATTTAGAGGGATATTTTGTATCGTATAAATTTAATACTTACACGTTTTGTACGTGGTTTAGCGATTATATTGTTATGTTAATATTTTTAGAGGATTATACTAAAGAACATATAACAAACATTATTGATTTAAAAAATAAATTAAATATTGAAACAGATACAATTTATAAAGATATTGAAAATTATAACAATCATAAACCCATAATTTATAAAAAGTGAGGAAAAAATGAACGAACAAAGAAAACTGTTGTTGGGAAGTATCAAATATTTTTTGGACGAGTTTTTTAAAACGACCGACGAGACAGAGGCAGACAAATATTTTGATACGATTATAAAAAATATGGAATATATTTTATATTATATGAAAAATAATAATGAAATAGTTGTAAAGGATATTGCCGAAGAGGATTTGAGCCAACGTCCGAAAGAGCAAGTATCGACCGAAAACAATGTAAAAAAACAGTATCTACAATATATAGGTTCTACATATTCTTTTAAAGGCGAATATAATATTTACGAAAAAGATTTGTTAAAAGTTATTGATGTATCTATGGATGTTGATATATTTGAGGTTATGTATATTACCGATAATGCAGTTTGTATAAAATATAATAATATGATTGGTTTTATATCCTTTGTTTGTTTTGATGCTATACGTGCCGATAACGGAGAATTTAACGAACATTTAGAGCCGAAAGATAATTTTGATTATTTTTATTACATAAAAGACATAGACAACAAAGATAACATATATAAGTTTGCAAGTCAATTTGAGGCAGATAGTTTTGCGAGATTTTTAAACAGTT